>JAJYLQ010000044.1 GCA_021787595.1 Chloroflexota bacterium
CCGCCTTCCCCAGCATCTGACTCACTTTCGTGATCGCCGCCGTCAACGTCGTCTTCCCGTGATCAATGTGCCCCATCGTCCCCACGTTCAGATGCGGCTTCGTCCTCTCAAATTTCACTTTCGCCATAATGAACTCCTTGTGATTATGAAAAAAGAAAAATGGTTATGGTTGTAGAATTTCTTCAGCCACTGATTGCGGCACTGGCGCATAGTGGTCAAATTCCATGCTAAAAACGCCGCGTCCCTGTGTGGCAGAACGAAGCTGGGTGGCATACCCAAACATCTCGGCCAAAGGCACCGTCGAACGGATCGCCTGCGCGTTACCGGGCCGCATTTCCATGCCCTGGATATTTCCGCGGCGGCTGTTGATCTGTCCCATCACATCACCCAGGAATTCCTCCGGGACAACGACTTCGACCCTCATCATCGGCTCCAAAAGAACCGGCGCGCCCCTTTGCACGCCTTCCTTGAAGGCCATGGAGGCGGCCATTTTGAACGCCATTTCATTCGAGTCGACTTCATGGAACGAGCCGTCGAATAGCCTGACTTTCAAATCGGTTACAGGATAACCAGCCACGACTCCGCTCTCGGCGGCTTCCTTGACGCCTTTTTCGATGGCCGGGATAAATTCCTTTGGAATTGCGCCGCCCACGATCTTGTTTTCAAAAACGATACCGGAGCCGCGCTCGCCCGGTTCCATCGAAATCACAACGTGGCCGTACATGCCGCGTCCGCCGGATTGCTTGGCGTATTTATGATTGACCTCGGGAACCGCGCGCGTGATGGACTCGCGATAAGCGACGCGCGGCGCGCCGACGTTGGCCTGCACGCGGAACTCGCGCAGCATGCGATCCACAATAATATCCAGATGCAATTCGCCCATGCCGGAGATGATCGTCTGGCCGGTATTTTCATCTGAGCGAACTCGGAACGTGGGATCTTCTTCAGACAATTTGCGAAGCGCCTCCCCCATCTTTTCCTGATCGGCGGTGCTCTTTGGTTCAATTGCAATCGAAATAACCGGTTCCGGGAATGAAATGCTTTCGAGGACAATCTGCTTGTTGTCGCAGAGCGTATCGCCGGTAAAAGTTTCCTTGAAACCCAGGGCCGCTCCGATATCCCCGGCGCGGACTTCGGTAATGTCTTCGCGGCGATCCGCGTGCATACGTATCAAACGCCCAATACGTTCGCGCTTACCTTTGGTCGAATTGGTCAGCATCTGTCCCTGCGAGACAACGCCGGAGTAAACGCGGAAATATGCCAAACGTCCCACGTACGGATCGGTCACAATCTTGAACACCAATGCGCTGAGAGGCGCGTCATCCTTGGCAGGCAGCTCAATCGTAAGTTCATCACTGCCCGGCTCGGAACCTTTTACAGAGGGGATATCAGCCGGGGAAGGCAGGTAATCAATCACGGCGTCCAACATGGTTTGAACGCCTTTATTCTTCAACGACGAACCGCAAAAAACAGGATAGGCCCGGTTGGCAATAACAGCTTTGCGAAGAGCAGACTTCAACTCTTCCACGCTGATTTCCGCCCCTTCCAAATACTTGACCGTCAAATGGTCGTCCAATTCAGCGATCTTCTCGACCATGTGGTGGCGAGCTTCTTCAGCAGCTTTTTCCAGATCTGACGGAATGTCAATCAGCTTGGGATCCTTGCCAAGATCATCGTCCCAAATGATGCCTTTCATTGCAAGCAGGTCAACAACGCCTTTAAAGGAAGCCTCCGACCCGATTGGCAATTGCATGGCAATCGGATTCGCGCCGAGTCGGTCAATGATCGTCTTGATCGTGCGCTCAAAGGAGGCACCGACACGATCCATCTTGTTGACGAAACAAATGCGCGGGACACCGTAGCGGTCAGCCTGTCTCCAGACAGTTTCACTCTGAGGCTCCACGCCTTGAACCGCGTCGAAAACCACGACCCCGCCATCCAGCACGCGTAACGAACGCTGGACTTCGGCAGTAAAGTCAATGTGACCAGGCGTATCAATCACATTGATTTGATAGCCCTTCCACTCCGCAGAAATAGCCGCTGAAACAATCGTAATGCCGCGCTCGCGTTCCTGTTCCATCCAGTCCGTGACGGTCGTGCCATCATCCACCGAACCGATGCGGTGAGTCTTTCCGGTATAGAACAAGATACGCTCGGTCGTCGTCGTCTTCCCGGCGTCAATGTGGGCAATAATCCCAATATTTCGATACGTTTCCAGCGGATACTCGCGTGCCATTCTTTCCTAATTAATAAATGAAATTTTTGTTTTCGTTCTATTTAAATGCGGTAATGAGAAAAAGCCCGGTTCGCTTCGGCCATCTTGTGCGTCTCGTCGCGCTTGCGGATGGCTGCACCTTGTTCATTGGAGGCATCGATCAATTCCGAGGCCAGCTTGTCGGGGAACGATTGTCCGCCGCGTTCGCGCGCCGCCGATAAAATCCAGCGGATCGCCAGCGTGGTGCGGCGGTCCGCCGAGACTTCCATCGGCACCTGGTAGGTTGCGCCGCCCACGCGCCGCGGGCGGACTTCCATCGCCGGGCCGACGTTCTTGAGAGCCGCGTCGAAAACTTCGATCGGACTCTTCTGAGTCCGCTCTTTGATGAGATCCATCGTGTCATAAATCAAATGCGTGGCGGTGCTTTTCTTGCCGCGCTTCAAAATATGCTGGATCATGGTTTGAATTTGGATGCTGTTGTAACGCATGTCAGGCGGGATTGGCCGCTCTTCTGGACTTCCGCGTCTCATGAAATATTCTCCTTACTTCGTACCCTTCGGGCGTTTCGCGCCATACTTGGAGCGACCTTGGCGCCGCTTCTCGACCCCGGTCGTATCCAGCGAACCGCGCACGATGTGATAACGAACGCCCGGCAGATCCTTGACGCGGCCGCCGCGCACCAATACCACAGAGTGTTCCTGCAATTGATGACCTTCGCCTGGAATATAAGCCGTGACTTCGATGCCATTCGTCAGGCGCACACGGGCGATCTTGCGTAACGCCGAATTCGGCTTCTTGGGTGTCATCGTGCGGACGACCGTGCACACACCGCGTTTCTGCGGTGCGCCTTTGGCCTGCCGCACGCGGCGCTGTTTGTGGCTGTTCAGCGTATACTGCAGCGCGGGGGCCTTGCTCTTGGACTTCTTATTCTTGCGGCCCTTGCGGACCATTTGATTGACTGTCGGCACGTTCGCCTCCGATTACAAATTCTTTCACAAAGACTTTTTGCAAGAAATGAGGCCATCTGATACGACAGTGATGGCCTCATTTGTAGCTGCCATTTTGAGCGGGGATTTAACTGCCCGCTTTAGTAGTGACGGCGGGTTATTCTAACATGCGGTTATCCGCAAGTCAAGAAGAAAACGCACTTATTTCTTTCCATCACCACTTTCAGTTCCAAGCTCCATCAAGCCGGTGGCGAGTTTGGGAGGATGACTCTTTTCCTCATCCTTACCGAACCTGACAACCTCGCCGCCTTCGTTGACTGCTTCAACAGCCAGGCCAAGAGATTGAAGCTCTTTCACCAACACCCGGAACGACGCGGGGATGCTCGGCTCTTCAATCGGTTCGCCTTTGACGATGGCTTCGTATGTATTCACGCGGCCTTGCACATCATCAGACTTAACAGTCAACATTTCCTGCAACGTATAAGCCGCGCCATACGCCTCCAGCGCCCACACCTCCATTTCGCCGAAGCGCTGGCCGCCAAATTGAGCTTTACCGCCCAGCGGCTGCTGCGTGACGAGACTGTACGGTCCCGTCGAACGTGCGTGGACTTTATCTTCGACGAGGTGATGAAGTTTGAGGATCGTCATTACGCCGACAGTGACAGGCTGATCATAGGGCTGGCCCGTCTTTCCATCGCGCAGAGTCTGTTTGCCAAGGATGGGCATCGGGATTGCAGTCTCACGCGTCACATCCTGCGCGGCCGCCATTAGATTCGCGTCAGCAACGCGTTTGGTGTAACCAAGGCTTTCCATCCATAACCGCAGGCAGGCACGGATGGCAGCCTGATCCGACTCTGGATCGCGGCGTGCCACCTCTTCATCCAGGCTCGCCAGAATCAGTTTGGCGTCATATTCCTTATCGCGCAGCCATTCCCGCGCTGCCGCATGACGAGCGTAATCCACATCGTTCAAACTGTAGACATCGTACTTGCGCTTGCCCAGCCACGATTCCAAATACAGGCGGCGAACTTCATCATCGTCCTGGATCGACTCGGGATCATACTCCTGTTCCTTGATCCATTCCCAGGCTTTTTGCCCGGACTCCTTCCAGGCCTGATCCACGATCCAGGCGCGCGCCAGCTCTGCTTCGATCTGCTCTTCGCTGGCACCATCGAACACTGGCGTGACCGCGCGGAAACCCAATCGCTTCGCGGCCCACCCGAGGTGGACTTCCAACACCTGACCGATATTCATACGGCCTGGAACGCCCAGCGGATTTAAGATGATGTCAACCGGCGTGCCGTCTTCAAGGAACGGCATATCCTCCACCGGGACAACTTTGGAAACGACGCCCTTGTTGCCATGCCGCCCCGCCATCTTGTCGCCGGCCGTGATCTTGCGTCGTTGAGCGACAGAGACGCGCACCATCATATCCACGCCCGCGGATAAATCCGCATTATCTTCACGCGTAAAGACTTTGACATCCACAACCTTGCCGCGCTCGCCATGCGGCATACGCAGAGAGGTATCTTTTACATCGCGCGACTTCTCGCCGAAAATGGCGCGCAACAGGCGCTCTTCAGGGGTGAGTTCTTTTTCGCCTTTGGGCGTGATCTTGCCGACCAGGATATCGTTCGGCCCGACTTCCGCACCAATACGGATGATCCCGTTCTCATCCAGGTCCTTGATCGCGTCTTCGCCGACGTTGGGAATATCGCGCGTGATCTCCTCGGGACCAAGTTTCGTATCGCGCGCCTCGACTTCGTATTTCTCGATATGCACCGATGTGAAGCGATCATCCTGCACCAAACGCTCCGAGAGCAGGATCGCGTCTTCGAAGTTGCCGCCTTCCCACGAGAGAAAAGCCACAACCACGTTTTGGCCGAGGGCCAGCTGCCCGCTTTCCGTGGAGGAAGAGTCGGCGATGATGTCGCCTTTCTTGATAATCTGGCCCTTGACGACGGATGGCCGCTGGTCAATGCAGGTGGATTGATTCGAACGCTGGTATTTGCGGAGCTGGTAGGTATGCACTCCGCCTTTTCGTTCCTTGACAGCGATCTTGCTTCCAGTCACCGAAACGACTTCGCCATTTTCCTCCGCCACAACCACCTGGCCGGAGTCCAGTGCCGCAGCGCGTTCCATACCCGTCGAAACCAACGGAATTTCGGGCCGCACCAACGGCACGGCCTGCGCCTGCATGTTCGATCCCATCAACGCGCGGTTGGCATCATCGTGTTCGAGGAACGGAATGAGCGCGGCGCTGATGCCCACAACTTGATGCGGCGCAACATCCATATAATCAACCTGTTCCGGGTTGGTGAACAGGAAGCCGGAGTGATAACGGCAGGAAATGCGCTCACGAATGAACTCATTGCTTTCGGTCAGCGGCGCATTTGCCTGTGCGATAACAAACTTGTCTTCGGCGTCCGCCGAAAGATAATCAACCTGGTCAGAGACGTACGGCACGATCGGCACTTCACTGCCGATCTTTGCAAGGCGTTTGGCAAGTTTTGCGTCAATCACCTCACCGGCCCGGGCAAGTTTCTCTTCCGTCTTTGGATCAGCCGCCGCCTCGCGCAAAGTCCGCCCCGCCAATCGCTCGTCATCGGCTGGCAGGGTTTTGAGCACTTTGCGATATGGCGTTTCGATGAATCCATATTCGTTGACGCGCGAGAACGAAGCCAGGCGTCCAATCAAACCGATGTTCGGACCTTCCGGCGTTTCGATTGGACAAATGCGTCCATAATGGGAATGATGCACGTCGCGCACATCGAAACCGGCGCGCTCGCGTCGCAGCCCGCCCGGACCCAAAGCGGACAGCGTGCGCTTATGCCTTAACTCTGCCAATGGGTTGGTCTGATCCATGAACTGGCTCAACTGGCTCGAGCCGAAGAATTCGCGCAGCGCGGCAACAACGGGACGAATGTTTACAAGCGTCACCGGCGATAGTTGTTCCTGATCGCGAATGGACATGCGCTCCTTGATTACGCGCTCCATGCGGCGCAGGCCAATGCGTAGTTTGTTCTGGATCAACTCGCCCACCGTCTTGACGCGGCGGTTGCCGAGGTGGTCAATGTCATCCGGCGGCTCGACGCCGTTGTTGATCTGGATCATGCGGCGAATCAAACGAATCACGTCGTTCTTCGTCACCGTGCGATGCGGGATTGGAATGTTGAGATCCAGCTTTTGATTCAGCTTATAGCGGCCCACGCGCTCAAGGTCATAGTGACGCTGGTCGAACAACTGCTCCTCGAGGAATTGTTTTGCGTTCTCCAGCGTGGCCGGATCGCCAGGGCGCATCTTGCGGAAGAATTCGATCAGCGCGGCCTCGGCAATCGTCAGGCCGCCGGAAAGATCCCATTCGGGCTCCTGTTTCAGCGTGGATGCAATGAACATCCGATCCGGATTATTGTCAACGTCCTGGAAGATCGCCAGGATTTCTTCATCCGAGCCGGTCTTCAGCGGCGCATCTTTAATTCCATCGCCGACAGCGGCCAGCGCCCGCAAAAAGACCGTGATCGGCACGGTGCGCTTGCGATTGAATTTCAAAATAATGTAATCGCTCTTGCGGGTTTCGAATTCCATCCACGCGCCGCGATCCGGAATCAGTTTTGCCATCGCCAGCGGACGGCCCGTAGCGCGGTCGGTGGGCGCCTCGAAGTACACACCCGGCGAGCGGATCAACTGTGAGACGACGACACGCTCCGTTCCATTGATAATGAACGTACCTTTATCGGTCATTTCAGGGAAGTCGCCGAGGAAAATATCCTGCTTGATCGGTTCAGGAACGTCCGGACCGGCCAGCAAGACCGAAACATATAACGGGCTGGCGTAGGTAAGATCACGTTCGACGCATTCCTCGATGGAATGTTTCGGCTCACCGAACCAGTATTTCAATCCCCACTGCTTTGATTCGGGGCCGCGGCTCGGGAAGAACAACTTCATGCCCTTGTTATAAGACTCGATTGGCGAGACCTCATGGAACAGATCGCCGAGGCCCTCCGCCTTAAGTCGTTCAAAGGAATCAAGTTGTATGTCAATTAGGTTGGGAAGATCGAGTTTTACCGGAATTCTTGCGTAATTTTTGCGGGGCAAAGTAGACGCCATTCGCATCTCTCCTGACTGTTTGCTGACTGCCGACCGATACGATTCACCTGCCCTTTTGCCTAGCAGGACAGCGACCTGATATTATATGAAGTTTACGAGAGAAAGTCAAGAAATTTTGTGGACGCAAATTATGGCAAATTATCTCCATACCGCTGCCCCGATGTTTGACCCCGCTATTTCGAGATTTGATTTAGGCTGCTAATGCCCTCCGCAGCCTCCAGCACTGCGCTTCCGCGCGTCAAGTAGCCGTCATATTCCACGCCGGTGCCGCTGGAAATCCAGCCGTCCAGGTCGAATGGAAGCAAACCGTCGGCCGAAATCCATTCGCCGTTGTATTTGCGGGCGAGATGCAAATGCGAGGCGTTGGCGATTCCGCCCTCGCAGGATGGATGGCCGATTCGGTCGCCCGCGTAAACATAAGTCCCGGCCTGGACGCGGCCGTCACTCGCCATGTGCATGTAAAGCACATCCCAGCCGGTTTGTTCGTAGCCGTCTCCATCCAAATCCTCGATCACCGCCCCATTATCCGCGCGGACAATGAAGCCGTCCGCCGCCGCGGTGACCCATTGTCCGCTGACCGCGCAAGCTTCCACGTCCGATGGAGCGAAATCGAGCGCGGCCCAGGCCGACCCGGAATCCCAGCCTGCGTGCGGACCTCCGGTAAAAGCCCAAATCGCACCCGGCTCGAAAGGCAAATCAAAATGCGGTTGAACAAGATTGGAGGGAACCAGCGGTTCGATGGCCAGGTCGAACGGATCGCCAAACATAAAGTAATAGGTCTGAAATAATCCAAATGCACCGACATCGGTATCCCACGTCGTGCGACTATCCAAAATCGAAAACATATTTTGAATGCCCGCCGTCCCGGCATTGAGGGTCGGATCAATCGGCACAATGCTGTTATCACCCAGGACCCATGTTCCGATGGCATTCGCCCGCCATAGATAAAAACCGCGATTGAGTTCATTGGCGGCCCATCCAAGCTGCCAATATAAACCCTTGTGCGCCTGATCTACAAAACCCAATGGATAATCGAACGTGACCGGATCGGGATTCGCGCGCGTGACCCACTTCGAGCGATATTCAAGCAAAGCCAATAACAGCCGCGGATTGACAGAATAATCCTGTGACACCTGCGTGACGATCTGCGCGCCATCAAGAGTCTGTCCGTTGATATCCTGCGTGTACGCCGCCAGATAGCCGCCCTGATTTCGAACAAACGCATTTACGTCAAACTGCGCGCTGGCCGGGCCATAAACCAGTTCCGAATCTGGAATGATTTTGAATGACGATCCGGGCGCGCCCGGAACCGGCGGAGGGACATCGAGAACCTGACCAGTGGAAAGTGCGTTGGCATCGGCAATGTGATTCGCCTGGATCAAAGCGTCCACGCTGACGCCGTAATTCTGGGCAATCGTCGCCAGCGTGTCTCCAGCCTGGACCGTGTATTGATTTGCATTCTGCCGCGGCGTTGGCAGGACGCGAGGCAGATCCGGCGTGGGCGTAGTCAAAGGCGCGTTGGGGTCGCGCGCGGGCACGGTCACGGAAAGAGGCGCACGCGTCGGGGTTGGTCCCGGCGTCCGCGTTGGAGACGGCATGGAAGTTGAATCCGTTCCCGTGGATTGGACATGAACAAAAGGATCGTAAGTAGGCGTAGATAAATCAGAAGGGCTTGAAGTTGCGCAGGCTGTCGTCAAAAAAGATAATAGCAAAATGTAAAGCGCAAAATGCAAAAAGGATAAAGTCTTCCGCGAATTCATGCGCTGATTCTACCAAACGTGCGGGCCTTACTTAAAGGAAAACAAGCCTCATGCACTCTTGCGGATGAGGCCCGTTCGCATTCGGCGGTCCGCTAACTTGCAAATCCTGAACCCAGGATGTAATTCTCAAGACCCTTGATTTCACTATCGCGGTCTGACAGCGCCGCAGCCATCACATCAGTCAATGAGACCAGGCCAATCAACTGGCCTTTCTCGACCACCGGCAAATGGCGAATGTGATGTTTCTCCATCAATACCATGCACTGTTCGACGGGCGTGTCCAACATGACGGTATACATTTCGCCAGTCATCACATCCCTGACCCGCGTATCCTTTGCGGCGCGTCCGGCCAGTTCGCCTTTGCGGGCATAGTCCCGCTCGGTGAATATCCCGATGTACTTGTTCTGATCGGTCACCAGCACGGAACCGATACTCGCCTGGGCCATCACCTGCAATGCGCGAAGAACCGTATCGTTGGCCGAGACCGAATAATTGGCCGCGTTCTTCTTCGTTGCAATGAGTTGTTTGACTGTAGCCATTTCGATCCTCCTCCTTTTACTCTATTATAACTTTTTTGTTTTTACAGGGCAGGTTGATTTTGGACACGCTGCGGATTAGTGTACACATTGAAGCGCTGACGGCGCGCATAGCCGATCAGGGTAATTCCGTAACGTTCGGCCATCTCGATGGATAACGAACTCGGCGATGTGCGTGAGATCAAAATGGGCGTTTGCAGACGCGCGGCTTTTTGCAGCATCTCGGAACTGATGCGGCCGGTCGTGATCAGGATGCGGGTTTCAGGCCAGATATTTTTCATCAGGCACAAGCCGGAAATTTTATCGAGCGTGTTGTGCCGGCCAATGTCTTCGGCAGAGAGCAAAACTTTTTCGCCATCGCTCAACGCGGAGGTGTGGACGCCGCCGGTCTCGCGATAAAGTTCCTGCGACTCGAATAATTGATCAACGAGGCTGCCAATCGCTTCGGGCCGGAATTTGGGCCGGCCCCCGTTAAATGAGATATCCGGCTTCGCCAACAGATCCACCGCCGTGACGCCGCCCGTGCATCCGGACGTCCGCCGCCACGACTTGGGTTGTTCGACATTGCGGTTCAACCAAACATCCACGTTATCGCCATGCTCGCACACACGGACATCTTCCACTTCGCTCATTCGTTCGATGACGCCTTCACTATAAAGAAAGCCGACAGCCATCGCTTCGAGGTCAATCGGCGTACACATGAACGTCAACCAAACATCGCCGTTGACCGTCAGCGAGACGGGAGCTTCAACGATGGTCTCGGCATCGAAGGGCTGCCATTTATTGAATTCAAACCGTTCATAATGAATGGCTTTTTGAGGAGTAATCATTCTTTCTCCATACCAGTAAATTAAACTCTATCCCAATCGGCAGGCAATTTTGGCGCGGACCAACTTGGGTCAGGTTTCCAGTTCAGCCAAGCGCCATCAAGAGGATATTGCCGCCGTTCGATTTTCTGAAAGATTTCCTTCTTTGCATCGTCTACTTTCGCGGTCCATTCCTTCAAGAGAATACCTCTATTGATCCCATCTTGATAATCTTCGAGATCCTTCCATTGCCATCCATACGATGGTTCGATGACAACATCCAACTCCAGATCAAGCGTATCAAACCCACATCCGCTTCGCCAGAAGGGCAACTGAAAATTAACATAATAACAAAGGAATTGATCAGTAGCATCTTCCCAAAAATAAATCGTTGCATAATATTTATCTGGTTCAAGCAACACCAATAAACGATTTGTGTGCCAGAGGAATTTCACCATATTACGGTTATCGCTTTGGTAGTCGCTCCAGCGATCCCATGTATGTCTTTCCCCATGTTTTCCATTCACATAACCCTCGGGCATCATACATTCCGCCCCGGGCAATAATGCAAGCACAGTTTCTTCTTCACTGTCTTTCACTACAAGCGCGGATTCTACAATCCAAACACGTTGATTGTAAATTCCTCGAAAAGCAACGCTATCACCGGGTTTCCACATGTTTCCTTTCCGAGTTTCTATGCGCTCTGTAGAAGCGATCAGGATCAGAATTGAACGCGCCTAAACAGGATTCGGTGCAAAGATAAATCGTCCGGCCGTGATGTTCGGCGCGCGGGAAATATTGCGGATCAGTATTGAGAAAGATCCGCCCGCAAAGCGTAACAAAACGCGGCGTGCGGACTTGTACGAGCTTGGGCTTGCCGAACATATCCCTATTTTACTTCTGCTATGAAAACTTCGTAGGCGCCAATTGCCAATTGTCTTAGATTTTCATTAGCAAGAACGCGTTCGTCGCTGGAAAATAAAGCATGAATTGTCTTGCCTTTGATTTCTTGGTTGTCTGAGAAATCCAATTCCAAACGTTTATCTGAGAAATTCAAAACAACCAAGATCATTTGTGATGCTGACTTTCGCAAAAAAGCAAAATAATCTTGGGACGCGTCATGAAGCGGAATGTACTCCCCTTCAACGAGAGCCGGAGTCGATTTACGAACGCGAAGCAGACACTTGTAATCATTGAGCAATGAAGCAGGATTGGCTGATTGGTCCTCGACATTAACACCCTTGGAATAATTTGGATTGACGGGCAGCCACGGTTCGACATCGGCGGGACAAAACCCGCCATTCGGCGCGTTGTTCCATTGCATTGGTGTGCGATTCTTGTCACGGGACATTTGTCCGGCGCGGAGGGCGGCTTCAGTGGGATCAACTTCCAATTCATTGACCAACTGATCGTAATACCAGATCGCCATCGTATCGCGAAGTTTCGTCGGATCGGTGATGATGTAATCGGTCATCCCAATTTCTTCGCCGTTATATAAAAATGGCGTTCCTTTGAGTGTAAGCATCAGTGCCAAAGAGAGTCGGGCAAGTTCCGCATCGTGTATTCCATCGCCGTAGCGACTATGGACTCGAGGAGAATCGTGATTGCCGAGTGTGTTGCACGCCCAGCCCTTGACGGGTAAAGCCTCCAGTTGAGTCAAACGCTCTTTTTGGTTGCGCCGGATGAAGTCTGGCGTGAGGCGTTCGGTCCGCATCAGCGGAAAATTGAAGACGAGATTCAACTCATCCTCGCCGTCCCCCAAATAGTCTATGTATTCGTTTTCGCCAATGAGCATCCGGTCACCGTCATATTCATCGAGAACCGTGCGAAGTTCTTTCATCATTTCGTGGACGCCCGGCTGTTCAATCTGATGCATGAACATATCATGCCAGTATTTTTCGACCTGTTCTTTTTCGGCAGGCGTTTTGGCAAGTTCGTGTGCGCGGCGAAGTTCGGCGAGATTCATCGGGACGGGATGCGGCGTGAGATTTGGATCTTCGAAGATCGTGCCGATGGCGTCGAGGCGAAAACCGTCCACGCCGAGATCGAGCCAGAAGCGGACCGCGTCCCACATGGCGGCTTTGACTTCGGGATTGCGCCAATTGAGATCAGGCTGCTGCTTCATGAAGTAATGGTAATAATATTGATTGCGTTCAGGGACGTACGTCCACGCATCGCCATCGAAACAGGATTGCCAATTATTTGGCGGTAACCTCACCCTTTGTCCCTCTCCCAAAATTGGGAGAGGGGTTGGGGTGAGGGAATCTTTCCACACATACCAATCAGACTTGGGATGATCGCGGCTGGATTTTGACTCGAGAAACCACGGATGCTGGTCGGAGGTGTGATTCAGCACAAGGTCGAGGATGACGCGTAATCCGCGTTTATGCGATTCGCTCAAGAACGTTTTGAAATCATCCAACGTGCCGTATTCGGGCGCGACATTTTGATAATCGGAAATGTCGTAGCCCCAATCCCAATTCGGGGATGGGAAATGCGGGGAAAGCCAGAGTGCATCCACGCCGAGGTCAGCGAGATAATCGAGCCTGGAGAGGATGCCTTTGAAGTCGCCAACGCCATCGCCGCTGCCATCGGCAAACGAGCGCGGATAGATTTGATAGAAGACGGCAGTCTGCCACCATTTGAGAGTTGTCATGGTTGAGTTAGAAGGTTTGAAAGTTTGAAGGTTTACAGGTTGGAAGGTCGGAGGTTTAACTTTTGAACTTGCTAACTTGCTAACCTTCCAACAATCTTTACGCAAGCGCGTTGAAAAACCTCTTCGTGATGAGGAGCATCGGGGAGTTCGCCGGTCAAATCCTGGCCGGGAAAATGCAATTGCTCGTGCATATCGGGCCGCCATTTGGGGCAATCGGTGACATCATATACGACGCCTTGATAAGCAATGAATTTACGAGAACCGCGTTCGCCATTGTTGTGACGCAGTTCCATCGTTGAGACGATATGATCGGGGATGTTCATGCGATGGCTGATTATAAGAGAAAGAACAGCATCCCGCATTTCATTTCTTTTTCTGCCTTCTGTCTTTTCCTGGCGCAAGCATCGTGCCGCGGCAAGTTCTTGCCCCGCAATGACAGGCATAACGCTTCTCGGTTTCCGCGTCATCCCTGCCGTCACGTGTGAGGTTGTAATCGTAGGTCAGTTCTTCGCCCTCCTCGATGGTCCTCAACGCATAAATGAAGATTCGTTTCTTCTCCGTGAACGCTTTGCAATTCGGCTCGCACGAATGATTGATGAAGCGCGCTTCATTTCCGCCGACGGCCGCATCAATGACCGTGCGCTTGTCCGCGACGAACAGAAGCACATGCGGATGCTCGGATGGATCGCCCGCGTAACGCCGGTCGGCCTCCTCGGACGTGATCCGCTCGCCGATATATTCAATGATGCGCGTCCCCTTGCGGATTCGACGCGCGGCGAATCCGCCGAGTCCATGAATGGAAGAAGAGCGGACTTCAAACAGCGGCTGGCGCATATTTTGCAATCAGCGAAGGACTCGCAATAAAGCCCAGCGAGAAAACAAGGTAGATGACCACTCCAACCAGGTCGGAATGGGTCAACGCAGATGAAAAGGAAGCAGCCACAAGGAAAAGTATAAACGAGGCGGCAAGAATATTTCCCATCATACGCCGATTCGTCCCAAGTTGAAAATTCCAATACAGCATCAATGGAAGGCTGCCCAAAAGAGACGGCAGGCCATATTCATACGCACGCGTCGGGTAAAGAAGAAATAAAATCGCCGCGCCGGTAAAGTAAGGCATCAAGGCAATAAAGTCATTTTTGGCAAATCGAATGTTGATATAACCAAGGACGATCGTCAGGAAGGGAATCAGCTTGACGGCAAATCGCGGAGCGAATTCCAACAGGCTCAAACCTTCCGGGTTATCCAAAAGCTCCTGGCTCAAAAGCCCCTTTACGAAATCAATGCCCACTTTGAAAAAGGGCAGCAATAGAACGATGAATACGAGACCAAACAAGCTGGCCATTTCCATGCCAAACCACGCTTCGCGGGCGTTTTTGGAGTTCAGGATGTAAATGGCCAGGATAACAAACGCCAGCGGAAGTGAAGTCCACTTGATAAACGCCAGGCATGCCGAAACGAAAACCCATCGCGCATTTTTTCTGACCAATCCCAATAGCAGTAAAAGACAGCTCACCGCGAGATAGAGAGTGAATTGTCCGCGCTCGATCCATGAGAGCCCAACTGGCGTAAGGAAAAGGATGAACTCCGTGAGAAGCAGGGAGGGCAAAAAGTATTTTCGAATTCCAAACGAACGCAGGACGAAAAAGAGCGCGGGAACAAAAAGCAGGATTTGGATGAGAATATTGGCAAAGCTTGCCGGGCCATAATCCAGCCGGCAGATGGTGATGGAGCACAAACCAAGGATGAACGGCGCATACCGGGACGGCCTGCCCCATGGGTCAGGGCTTTCGTGGGCGATATAGGCATCTCCGAGCGACGACATGGCCTGCGCCGGAAAATAGATTTGGGCAAAGTCGGCTCCCAGGTGTTTGACGGCTCGATATTTCTCTGTGACTGGATTGTTAGGGATTCGCCTCAGCGGATATAATGGCGCGGGGACCAGCCGCAGAGCGGAATAGTCCCCGGTAATCATGTCCTGCGATAAAAAGACAAAGTTCCTAATGGCAAAAAAGCTGAGCAGGACAAAGACAATGATAAAAACCGGCCATTTTGCCTTTTCCAAAAACCCGATCGCCGCCGGGGTAATTTTCTCCTGATCGGTGGTCAATGACATCCATAACTCCTTGCGCCGAATTTCCCGGCCAGCAGTACCGGCTGATTATAAAGAAAAATCACCTCGGGAGAAGAAGTATTTCGAAATTCGCCGTTGACACTTTATAATTGTGCAGATATACCTCATGCGGCCACAAATTGCGTTTTTGTTCAACGGGTTTCGGCGGATTGAAATCCTGCCTCAGTCCATGAAAGTCGGCTAAAACCGACTGATTGAGCTCCAGTCCGCAGGAACTTCCATGTGCTGAGCAGGAGATTTATCTCCGCGAGCCGGGCGGCAGAAAACCACAATTTGTGTCCGTGCAAAGTATAGCAACCCATGTCGAAAATCCGAAGCTGGAATTGATAATCCCATGTCTGCACTTGTCGAATGTATTCCCAACTTTTCCGAAGCGCGCCGGCCGGAAGTGATTGACCAGATCGCCGCGGCCATCACATCGGTCGAAGGCGCGAGACTGCTCGACCGCTCCTCCGATCTCGATCACAACCGCACTGTGCTGACGTATGCCGGCCCGCCGGAAGCCGTCGAAGAAGCCGCGTTCCGCGCCATCAAGACCGCGTCCGGGTTGATTGATTTGGATCATCACACCGGCGAACATCCGCGCATCGGCGCCACGGACGTTTGCCCGTTCGTGCCGATCTCGGGCATCACAATGGACGAATGCGTCGCCATCGCCAGGCGACTCGGCGAACGTGTTGGGCGCGAGCTGCAGATCCCGGTTTATTTGTACGAGTTCGCCGCCACACGTCCCGACCGAACGAATTTGGAAAACATCCGCCGCGGTCAATACGAAGGACTCAAGTCCGAGATCGAAACCAATCCAGACCGCAAGCCGGATTATGGCCCCGCCAAATTGGGAACCGCAGGCGCGACCGTCATCGGCGCGCGTAATCCGCTGATCGCGTTCAATGTCTATTTGACAACCGATGATGTTAGCATTGCCAAGAAAATTGCGAAGGCCATCCGCCAGTCGTCGGGCGGGATGCGATACGTCAAGTCGCTGGGCCTGCTGGTCGAGGGACGCGCGCAGGTCTCGATCAATCTCACCAACTTCCGCGAGTCGCCGATTGGCCGCGTGGTCGAGATGATCCGTCGCGAGGCGCAGCGTTACGGCGTCGGCATTCACCACAGCGAACTCGTCGGACTCATTCCACAGGACGCGTTGGTGGACGCGGCGGTTTGGTACACACAGCTCGATCAATTCAGCCCGGATCAAATTCTCGAAGCGCGGCTCTATCGAGCTGGATCATCGCAATCGGACGAATCACAACCTGCGAATTCACCCGTTTCCTTCCTCGACGATGTGGCGGCCGCGACCGCCGCCCCGGGCGGAGGCTCCGCTGCGGCGTACGTCGGCGCGCTCGGCGCGGCTCTCGTTGAAATGGTATCGGGGCTTACGATTGGAAAGAAGAAATATGCCGAAGTCGAAGCCGAGATGCAAGCCATTCGCAGCCAGGCCTTGATCCTGCGTAAAGAATTGACAAATGCAGTCGAAGATGACGCCGCGGCATTCGAAGCGGTGATGGGCGCGTTCAAATTGCCGAAGGAAACCGGGGAACAACAAACCGCGCGCAAAGCTGCCATCCATATCGCAACGATCAACGCCGCGCACGTTCCGCTTCACACCGTTCAGGATGCGGTCAAGGTGATGGAGCTGGCCGCGAAATGTGCGAAGGATGGAAACCTGAATGCGATCAGCGATGCGATGTCCGGTGCGGCGATGGCGCGCGCCGCGCTGACCGCCGCGGGCTTCAACGTCCGCATCAATTTGAATTCACTGGAAGATAAATCGGCTGGAGAAAAGATGTTGAAGGAACTTCGTGAGTTGGAGAAACAAGCCGACAAGATCGAAAAGGAAATCCGCAGGACGATGGAAGAGCGTGGTCAGGTAGCCGCCTAGTCGTTAGTCTGTTAGTCACTACTCACCGCTCACTATTTATTATTCACTGGAGTCGAACATGGGACTGAAACCCGATCACTGGATACGCAAGATGGCAATCGAGCATAAGATGATTGATCCGTTCACCGAAAGCCAGGTGCGCGATCACGTCATTTCGTATGGCGTATCTTCCTACGGCTACGACATACGCGTCGCGGATGAATTCAAAATCTTCACCAACGTCTTCGGCGCGACGGTTGACCCCAAACAATTCGATCCGAAAAGCATGGTGGACTTTGTCGGCGAGGTGTGTGTCATCCCGCCGAACTCGTTCGCTCTGGCGCGCACCGTGGAATATTTCCGTATTCCGCGCCAAGTGCTGACGGTCTGTCTCGGCAAGTCCACGTATGCGCGCTGCGGCATCATCGTCAACGTCACGCCGTTCGAGCCGGAATGGGAAGGATTCGTCACGCTCGAAATCTCCAACACCACGCCGCTTCCAGCAAAGATCTACGCCAACGAAGGAATCGCGCAAGTCCTTTTCTTCGAAGCCGACGAGGAATGCGAAACCTCCTACGCCGATAAAAAAGGCAAATATCAAAAACAGCAATCCATCGTGCTGCCGAAGTTGTAAATCACATAAAGAGCAAACACAGCCGCAGATTACACAGACATCGTACTCGAAGAGTATTTTGCCGATTTCCACTTGATCTGTGTAATCTGTGTAATCTGTGGATTACTTCGAGGTTCATTGGGAATTGCCGTGATGGACCAGCATATTTGGCGGCATGATGTAGGTCAAATTGGCAATTTGACCTACGGCTGGCAGCGCACCACGGCAAGTCCCAGAGAGCCTGCTTCGAGGCCACAGGATAATTTAATCATCACAGGTATAATGTAGCGGACGGAATTCCTGTGAAGCGCCTGTTCCCCATACTTCTCATCGCAACGATATTGTTGACTTCCTGCGGACAAGCCCCATCGTTATGGGGAACGTATGCGACTCCCACAAGCGAATCATTTGACCCGGCAACGATCCTTCCCCTGCCTCAGCCGGCTGCCGCTGCCTCAACGGCCCCCCCGCCGACGAGCACATCCGCACCAACGCACATCGCGATTCAGCCTGTAGCGTCCGCGCCGGCTTCGAGTGAAACCCCAAGGTCCAAAGCAACGGTTACGCCCACCGCCAGTGGGCCGTCTGTCCTTTATTATTCGCAAAGCGGAGATACGCTTCCGGCGCTGGCTGCCCGGTTTAACGTGAGCCCGTCTGAAATCCTGAGCGATGCGAAGCTACCCAAAACCGGGTTGATCGTTCCCGGCACACTGCTGGTCATCCCGGATCGCATCACGGAACAAAAGACGCCCAACATCCAGATCATCCCCGACAGCGAAATGGTTTTTTCCGCGACCGCCATCAACTTCGACATCGCCCCGTATGTAAACAACGCGGGCGGGATGTTGAGCAATTTCCGCGAATATCTCGGTTCCACCGGCTGGACGAGTGGAACAGACGAGATCAAACGGGCCGCTTATGAGAATTCGATCAATCCGCGGCTGCTGTTGGCCGTCCTTGAATTCGAAAGCCGCTGGGTGCGCGGCCAGCCGGTGGATGCGCTTCATACGGATTATCCAATGGGCTACGAAAACTTTTTGTATAAAGGTTTGTTCAGCCAGTTGGTATGGGCTGTGAACCAACTTTCCATTGGATATTATGGATGGCGCACCGGAACATTGACCGAACTTCATTTCCCGGATGGAACCTCGCTGCGGATCGACCCGCGATTGAATGCCGGTACGGTTGCCATACAATATCTCTTCTCACAAGTGCACAGCCAGTCGCAATGGGCGCAAATCATCGATCCAAAGAATGGTTTCCCCGCCATGTACATGCAGATGTTCGGCGATCCATGGGCGCGCGGCAATACCGTGACCATTTTCCCGCCCGGATTGACTCAACCCGCCCTGTCACTTCCGTTTCAACCGAATGTGCAGTGGAGCTTTACCGGCGGTCCGCATGGAGCGTGGGAACACGATGGTTCGCTTGCCGCATTGGATTTCGCGCCCTCGACCGATCACGGCGGATGCGCGCAGACTCCAGATTGGGCAACCGCCGCCGCGCCCGGCTTGATCGTCCGTTCAGGGAATGGAGTTGTCGTCGAAGATTTGGATGGCGACGGCTACGAACAAACCGGCTGGGACCTGGTGTACTTGCACATGGCCACACAGGACCGCGTCCCGGTCGGCACGTGGGTCAAAACCAATGACCACATTGGGCATCCCTCCTGTGAAGGCGGTATCGCCACCGGCACGCACCTGCATTTTGTCCGCAAATATAACGGTGAATGGGTCGCGGCCGATGGCCCATTGCCTTTTGATTTGGACGGCTGGATCGCGCACCAGGGCGATCAGTCTTATGTTGGAACATTGACCAGAGGCGATCGAACCATCATCGCCGATCCGGTCGGACAAGCATGGTCCATTATCATTCGAGCAACAAATGATCCGTAAACGCACTCCTTTCTTCATTATTGTGTTGGTTGCAATTGGAGTATTCGCCTGCAGTTTTCCATCCACGCCCCCACTGGCAGGATACAAAGTCATCTCGTCTCAATCGCAAACTGGAGCGGACCCCACCACCGACGCGCCGACTCCTCTGCCGACGCGTCCCGCCTATAAGCCAGGGCAGCTCGTGGATTACATCGCCCAGCCTGGCGATACGCTCCCCGCGCTGGCCGCCCACTTCAACACAACGGTTGCCCAGATCAGGGCAGCCAATCCGATCATCCCCAGCAATGCGACCACCATGCCAATGGGCTTCCCGATGAAGATTCCCATTTATTACCGGGCGCTGTGGGCAAACCCATTCAAAATCATTCCGGATGCGGCCTTCGTCAATGGGCCGATGCAGGTTGGATTCAATACGTCGGCCTTCGTTGACTCGCAGCCAGGCTGGCTAAAAAATTATCATGCGTATGCCGGCGCGGGCAGCATCCAATCCGGCGCTGAACTGGTGGATTATGTCGCCACCAATTACAGCGTGAGTCCGCGTTTGCTGCTGGCCCTGCTCGAATACCAGGCTCACGCGCTGACCGATCCGCAGATGCCGCTCGACAGCTACATTCTCAAATACCCCGATCCGTATTACAGCACGCTTTATCTGCAATTGGTTCTCGCAGCCAACACATTGAATAACGGTTACTATGGCTGGCGCATCGGTTCATTGACGGAGTTCGACGCGACGGATACTTCGATCATCCGCCCCGACCCGTGGCAGAACGCGGCCTCGGTGGGAATCCAATATTTCTTCTCGCGCATCCGTTCCGGGTCCGCGTATGAGGCGGCAGTGGGCCCGGGTGGATTTGTCAAAACGTACAAATCCCTGTTCGGCGATCCGTGGGCGGGAAACATCAACCTCATCCCCGGCAGTTTGACTCAGCCGCCTTTGCGATTGCCATTCCAGCCGGGCCAAACCTGGACATATACCGGCGGGCCGCACACCGGCTGGGGCGTCGGCGCGCCGTTCTCCGCGATTGACCTTGCGCCGCCTTCGCAATTCCACGGCTGCTTCACGCCTGAGCCGCAAAATTTTGCCGTGGCCATGGCGGACGGAATCGTCGTCCGTTCGAGCATTGACGGTTTGATGCTCGACCTGGATGGCGACGGCGACGAACGTACCGGCTGGGATATTTTTTATCTTCATCTCGCAACCGACACGCGCGCCCCAACGGGAAAGGAATTACATGCCGGCGATTTCATTGGTTATCCATCCTGCCGCGGCGGCGAAGCGACCGGCACGCATGTTCACATCGCCAGAAAATATAACGGCGAATGGATCCCGGCAGACAGCGCGATACCACTCGATTTGTCAGGCTGGATCTTCCACAGCAGCGGAATTGCCTATCAAGGAACGATGACGCGCAATGGCGCGACCGTCAAGGCCTGCCAATGCTCCGACTTCTACAGCCAGATCACATCGGATGCAAATCCCTGATCTGCACAAGTTCGAAGGGGGAAAGCAAACCGCGAGGACGACCGCCAAGCGCGCGAAGACAAAAAGGTTTTCCTGGCGGCCTCCGCGCACTGCGCGGTTTTGAAATTCCCGCTCGTCATGATTGCAAAGACCAGGAACTCAGCTTTTATGTAAGCTGAGTTCCTGGCAAAATCCGCATCCGATTTTTGGATGATCTAATGTTCGTCGTGCTGAAAAGTTCCCTGCTTGACCAGCTTCTGCTTTCCTGATCCTTCGTCTTCATAAATCGAATAACGCGTCTCGATTGGAAACGCCTTCCTGACCATCGCGTGTACGGAACAATATTTCGTCACTGATAGCTCAATCGCACGCAGAACCGCCGCCTCGTCCACGCCATGACCGGCAACGACATATTCGAGCACCGCGCTGGTGAAAACTTTAGGATGGTCGGCTGCGCGATCTGCATGGACTTTGACATCAAAGCTCGTGACCTTTTGCTGTTTCTTTTGCAGGATGGAAATCACATCCATCGCCGTACAGCCAGCCATCGCAATCGCCACCATTTCCATGGGCCCGACGCCTTCCTCCGGGCCGGAATGACTCGCCACCTTCACCTGGTAGCCGCTATCGGCCGCGCCTACAAAATTCAAATCTTTTTGCCAGCTTACTTTTGCGTCCATTTTGATTCCTACTCCTTGATGATGGGTGTCACATACTTTTCGAGATTCGGTTCACTGATCGCTCCAACCCATTCCAATCTTACCTGGCCGTTCCGGTCAATCACGTAAGAACTTGGCAGGTCGGCTGTTTTGAACGCGTGATCCGTGGCTTGATAGGTCGGATCAACCAAAACGGCAAACGTCAAACCAAACTGATTGACGAACGCGGCCACGTCCGCCGCCGGGTCGCCATCTTCGACTGCCACCACGCTGAAGCCCTCGCTTTGATGCCGTGAATAAAAATCCTGGATGGCCGGCATTTCGGCCTTGCACGGCGGACACCACGTGGCCCACAAATTGACCAGCACGGTCTGGCCGCGATAATCGGATAATGAATGTTGGACGCCGTGCAAATCAGCCAGCGAAAGCGACGGCGCGTTGAACCGGACCTTGGCCGGAACCGCCGAAACATCCACAGTCGCCGCCGGCGACAGGTTCGCGTTGTTTTGAAGATAAGGGATATAGAATGCGACCGCCGCGCCGAGCAGGACCAAACCAATGCCTGAAATGCCGAGCGCGATCAGGCGCGGATTTGCTTTCATTTGCCAATCTCTCTTTCGGCTGCCCGCACGGGGCTTGCCTGCGTTTGGATTTATCAGGTGCAGCCTCCGCCTTCTGTGCTGGTGTAACCGCACGCCGGACATTCGAGGGCCAGCACGCCGTTGTAATCCAGCCTGCCCCTGCCGCATCGCGGACACGTATCCCCAAGCCGGTGAGGCGCGGCGGGGTGCGAGGATGACTTCGCGCGCCCCAACCACAATAACTCAAAATCCGAAGGGCGCGCCCTGCGAACAGCCGGCTTCTTTTTCTTCCTGGGAGGCATAAACTCAGTATAACGCGTACGAGAAAAAGCAGGGATGAGGTAGGGAAGAATGTCCGGGCTTTTAGGAAGTTTATTACTATCTGACCGCCCTGCGGCGCGTTACTATGCAATTACACGATATGAAGGTCATGACCCATCAAAAGTCCGCCTCTTCAGGTCATCGGTCAGACTTGGTAATGGAATTTGCGTTCCGCTCGACTTTCCTAAAGGACCTCGACCCAAAGCAGCTCGAACTCCTTGTGCCTTTGTTCGAGTCGTTTCGAGCGTCCGCCTCGACAACCATCTTTGAGCAGGGGGAGCCGACATCCTATCTCTATCTTATTCTAAGTGGAACTGTTGCGATACGATATAAACCCTATGACGGCCCGCCGATCACGCTGACACATCTTCACGCCGGCGACGTCTTCGGATGGTCAGCCGTCGTTAGAAACCACGCGTACACCTCCAGCGCGCTGACCGCGACCGGGATCGAAGCGCTGCGCGTCCACCGCGACGACCTGAAAGAATTTTGCCAAAAAAACCAGGAACTCGGTTATATGGTCCTGGAAAAATTGGCAGAAAATGTTTCACCCCGCTGGAAGAACGCCAGAGAACAAATCCGAAACATGTTTGGAGATGTTCTCGGGCAAACATGAAATTCAACGAGACCGCCGCTGATGAGACGCGGCGGTCAGTTTTATCGAAATCAGCTTCTTCGCGCAAACTGGAGAATGAGTATCAACCCGGCAAGGATCAATGCCGCGGGCCAGACGTAATTCAAATAGCCGCCGAACGGAGTATATCCAAGCACGGCCCCCATCAGGAGCAAAACGAGGGCGGGGGCATACGCCCATTGCGCGGGAACCAGAACGGCGACCAGAAGAAACGTCAGGCCGAGGCCGATGAAGAAAATCCCGCCGGTTTCGCGCGCGCCAAACACATCGGTCAGAACGGACACCACTCCCAGCGTGACCAGCACGCCGCCCGGGATCAGACTCCACCAGCGTTCGCGGCGGCCGGTCAAATACACGACGAGGAAGCCTGCTCCAAGGAAGCCGAGGAAAAGTAATCCGCCCCAACGATCAGGAAAGAGCGCGGACGCACCGATCCCCACCAGCGCCGAACCAGGGATGACCGCCCACCATTCCGCGTTCGGAGCCAATGCAAAACGATACAGGAAATAACCTCCGCCCGCCAGAAAAACCAATCCCCAAAAGATACCTGCCGCGCCGTGGAACAAGCCAAAGCGTTCTAGCAGCATCAGCGCGCCCAACAGAATCAACGCCGCGCCAAGCAGAATGCGAAAATCAAGGCGTTTCATTTTTTCTCCTAGCAGGCTGTCGGAGAGAAGGATGAGATGGCGCGGCGGATGGCTTTCAGGACCCGAATCGAACGGTGCATTGGGACAGAAGGGTCAAAATGAGCAGGAATCATTCAGTTGATTTCTCCTTTTCTC
>JAJYLQ010000045.1 GCA_021787595.1 Chloroflexota bacterium
AACGCTGGTAGCGAATTTCTTCGAGAAGTTCTGGTGTGAATTCAAGCTGGATGGTCATGCCTCCAATCTTACCAAAATTTGTTTCTTCCAAACTTTAAAACCGCAATTTGTGCCCGCTTTCAGTATACTTTAGTGCCCCTCCCCACATGGCTGACCACTAATCCTTGCCGAGCCAGTTCTTGATAAGCGCGCAAGACTGTGCCGGTCGTGCAGTTCCATTGCTTGGTCATCTTTCGCACGGGAGGCAGGGAAAAACCCGGTTTGAGCGCGCCCGAAAGAATATCATCACGAATCGATTGAACGATTTGCTGATAAAGATGCGATTGATCCATGAGTCGAGTATAGTTTGAGGGGAGATATTAATCAAGTTCATGAGACAGTACACAAATCTGGCATACGGGTATAAGTTCCGACCCTCTTGGAGATGCCCACAAAATAGAGAATAAACCATCAAGAAACGAATGAACACCCCTGCCGCCTCTATTTGCTAATGGAGACCCATCCAAACTGCTCCACATACGCCTGGCCCTCGGGACTGAGAACGAAGTTGATAAAGTCATTGGCGAGCGGCTGGGATAAGGGTCCGGTAAGGAGCGAAAGTGGGCGGGACAACGGATAGGTCCCATCCCCGACAGAATCTTTCGAGGGGAGTGTGCCGTTAATCGCTACCGCTTTCACGCTTGGATTAATGTATCCCAATCCAACGTAGCCAATAGCGGCAGGCTCACTGGCGATCTCCGCTGCTACATCGCCGTTGGTTGCCACTGCTAATAATTTGGGCGCCGTGGCTTGTTGATTTCCGAGCGCCAGTTCGTCGAATGCGCCGCGTGTTCCAGACGAGAGTTCCCGCTGTACAGGAATTATCGCGAGATCATTTCCGCCAAGTTGTTGCCAATTGGTGATCTTGCCCATGTAAATGTCCTGAAGCTGGGTCAGCGTGATAGACTTGACCGGGTTATCAGGATGGACAACCATGGCAATTGCATCCTTGGCAAATGTATACACTTTGATCCCCTGCGATTCCTCGGAACTGAGCGCGCGTGAAGCCATGCCTATATCAACGGTTCCCTTGTGGATCGCCTGAATTCCCACCACCGAGCCTCCGGCGGCAACATCAAAGAGAACTTGCGAATGCCGTTGGTGAAACACATCGGTGAGTTGAGTTATCAAAGGTTGTACCGTGGTGGAACCTGCAAATGTCAGCTTGCCGATCAACGGACTTTCGGAAGGCGTTGGTTGGACTTGCGTGCCTCCGATGCACGAAGACAACGGCAAAGCTGTCAGCAGAACCGCCATAACGAACATCAGAAAATTCTTTTTCATGCCATCCTCCTCAAGGGATTGAAATGCCTTTCAAGTTTATTCTTGGGATGCAGAGACGATACTATTCATTCACCGGCTCACCGAGTTCCTCTGTTGTTTTGCTTGTTGCTTGGATGCCTTTCGTCTCGAGCCATTCGAAGAACTTCTCTACAATATCCGGGTCGAACTCTTTGCCTGCCGCAGAGCGGATGTACGCCAGCGCTCTCTCTTGCGGCCACGCTTTGCGGTAGGGCCGGTCACTGGTCAACGCGTCCCACACATCCACAACGCTGAAGATGCGAGCCGCAAGCGGAATGGCAGTGTTCTGCAAACCACCCGGATAACCTGATCCATCCCATCGTTCATGATGGCAATATGGAATATCCAGCGCATCCTTCAGATATTCAATGGGACGAAGCATGATATATCCGTATAAGGGATGCTGGCGCATAATGGCCCATTCCTCATCGGAAAGCCTTCCAGCTTTATTAAGGACACGGTCGGGGATCGCCATCTTTCCAACATCATGAAGAAATGCGCCTCTGCGAATATTGATGATCTTTGCCTCTGGCAGGCCCATATAACGCGCAAATTCTTGAACGAGTTGGGCGACACGGCTCGTATGTTTTTCTGTTTCATGATCGCGCAGTTCCAGCGCGCTCGACCAGCCCTGCAAGGTTGCATCGTAAGCATCACTCAAATCCTGGTTTGCATTTTTCAGATCATTGATCAAGCCCGAATAAACGGCATGCAATTCCTTTTCCATGTAAACGAACGTATCGGAGAGTTCTCCAATCTCATCTCCAAAACCAATTCTGAAAGGGTTGTGCTTCCGATCAAAGAAGCTGCGCGGCACGAAGGGCTTGTTAAAATCAGCGTTCGCAATCTGGTGCGCGGCGGTAGAAAGACCGCGGATCGGGTTAACTATATTTCGCACGACAAAAATCGTCATGATCAAAAAAAGAACAGCAATGAATAGCAAGCCGATCATCAAAATGTTCTGGGCGGTTTGCGAGACGGCATAGAACGCTCCCGTATCACGCGTTACCGTGAACACAACCGTTTTGCTTCCCACAGGCATGAGTGTTTCCAAGGAAAAACCGTTCTTAGTGTAGCTGACCGGACTGTTGGATAAAGCGCCTTGTCGAAGCGCCACCTGATCTCGCAGGCTCAATTGATAAGCCAGACGCTGCAATTCGGAGAGCATATCAATTCCCACGATGACCACGCCATCCTTCGTATCTTTCCTTGAAAGATAAACAAGGCGGCTTCCGATCAAATACAAATCGGAGCGATTCGGTGGAACGATGTTGATCAATGACGAAACCTGATATAAGCTGGATTGGACGATATTGGTTCGTGCAATATTGTCCGTATCATAGATCTGTAAGAGATCCAATTCAAAACGGTCGCGGACGATCACTGCGCGGCTATCCATCGCCATCAGAGATTCGGAAGAATCGCTTTGCAAATTGGCAGCAATCTCCGGATCGGAGGCAAGCACAATGGACGCGGTATCCACGTTTTTGATCCGGCTTTGTAAGAGCGAACTAAGATTCCTGCTGTCGTTAGCCACGTCTCGATTTAGTAAGGTGGTAACGGTTGAATCCATTCCATATTTCAGGATCCCGCCAAACGCCAGCATGGAAACTAACATGATGCCCGCAAGCGGCAAAACTATTTTCAAGAAAAGAGGTTGGGAAGATCGAAACCGAGGCATACGTAATTTCATTTTTCTCTTCATAAATGATCGGCGTAGTCCAGCAATGCGGAGGCCATTTTAATTCTCTTTGATGCAGGAAAATTGTAGTCCGCGCTCTTGAACGATTGGTTAACGATTTGTTAGGGAAATGAAAATAAAAAGCTCGTCGGGGATTATTTTCATTGGCATTCAAACGCAGTCGTGCCGTTTCGCGTGTTCCAACGGCTTCGACATGTTCCACCGCCGCGCCGAGTCCGAATAGCGGCATGTTGCCGTAGACGCATTCAAATTGATCCGGGTTAACGAGGTAAGTCTCGTGCCAAATGCCGACGATGCCGTTCGCACCAACGACCTGATTGAATCTCTTCCACGGTTCGAGATGCGGATCGGACGGCTGCCGCGCGAACCGCTCCAAGTCCTCGAACGAACGCCAGTATTGGATGAGGACCGGACCATTCGGACCAAAAGCAAAATCGCTGCGAAGCATTCCTTTATCCGCATATTTGTAAAGATTTTGAAGCATGGGCGCCATCGCAGCGAAAACCGGAATCCACTTATCGAATCGCCACCATTGGTTGACGCGCATCCCGATCAAAAAGACAACGAAGGGTTTATCTGTTTTCGCTGTGTAACGACCGTTAAATATTTTTGCCATTCTTGTTCTCCGATAAAATTTTTCTAAAGATAATCACATACCCAAACCGAAGATTACACAAAGCTTCGGCGGTTTCGTTTGATTCTGATCAAGATTAAAATAGTACCTGCTCAACCGGGCGGCGCAGCGAACGCGGCATTGCATCAGCATAACCAAAGCGAACCAACAACTGTGGTAAAGCGTTACCAAGCCCAACAGCACTCTGAAGTTGTTCGCGGACACCTGCTACTTCGATTGGTTGATTAAGAAAAGCAAGTTTGATGTCCAACGAAGTCATCGTAAGTGCCATGCGCTCGTACACCTGACCTGTACGCACCCAGGCGGTCTTGTTATCCGATTCAGCAGCGATCACAATTGCACCTGAAGAACTTCGCAATTTCTTGGCGTCAACATCCGCTTGCTGTTGCGGCTTTGTGCTTGCTACCAGTATCTGCCCAAGCCAGCGTGGACCTTCCGGATTGCCTGAACAGCGCGTGTACAAACCGTCGAGCGAAGCCAAGGCTTCCTTCTTGTTGAAACGCAGCCAGTAGATCAACTCATCCAGAAATGCCTTATCAGCATACTGGCTAAGATTGCCCTGATTGACGTATTCCAACACCGTCTCCAAATCATCCCGGTTTGTGGCAAGGCGCAATACCGCATTGGGTTCCAGGGGCAAAGTCTGCAATTGGTCAAGGTTGTTGCTCTTAACAGGTTGCCGATTGTATTCAGAGCGCGTGTTTTGACGAAGAGGGATTGCGTCGAACAATGGGCTGGGCTGCGCGGTATCCGCTATCAGATGGACGCGAATAAAATCTGCGGCATCGGGATAAGTTACTTCAGTTGTGTACCCAGCAGCGCGGGCGGCTGTCAACAGGTTTTCTAACGCGCACCCTAGGCTGATCCAGAGTTCGCGATCATTGGGATCAACAGATGGCAAACGACGGGCATAGTCTGGGTGGATTTCGATGGCATTTTCCTGGATGGCAAATTTCCACGGCTGGGTGTTGTGCGCGTTCGCCGCGAGCGCGGCAAAACGGATGAGTTCTCGCATCTGTGCTGACAAAGTTGAATCCTTTTCAAAAGGTCTGTGATTGTAGTTGGCTTGTTGGTCATAACCGAGCCATGGCGCGTCTTCATAAAGAACATATCCGCCGGTTGCGGTCACACCGACGACTGCCAACAGCTTTAGAAGATCACGACGGCTAAGGATTAAATGAGATGGCGTTTTGTTCATATTTTATAAGGCTGGCGTTTAATAATTTTTTCCATACTGTACTCTTTGGCTTGCTGCCTCCAGCCATACACTCCCATCGCGCGATATAGCCAGCCAGGAATAAACGGCTTTGCCAATAGCGCTTGCGCCTCAGACGGAATCACCATGCCTTGTGCGAGCGATTCCGCCGCGAGATCAAGAGCTTTCTTCAATGGAATGACGCGTCCATCCAATTCGTTGAGCGGCATACCATGAATCATTCCTTCGCCCGCACCCAACGCCAATGATCGCGCCCATTGAAAGTTGGTCAGCCGCGCGAAATTTTCGCAGATCGCCAGCGCGGTCGCGTTGTGATTCGGCTCGGGGAATCCACAATTCGCAATGGCAGCGAATAACTGACGAGGTTTGTTTCCGCTTTGTGACGTGCGATGTGAAGCGATGTGTTCCAACGCATTCATCACAGGCGCGGGAAGAGAATCCACGTATAACGGGAAAGCCAACAAAACCAAATCAGCAAGATCAATAGCGGATAGCATCGCTTTTGTTCTTTCTGCCGAATACATCGTGGTATGGATGTAAATGGTTTCAGTTTGAATATTATGTGCTTTCAATAGTTCAAACAGATAACTGCCGAGCGAATTGGATGTGCTTTTGCGCGTGCGCGGACTTCCTACAAGCAACAACGCGCGTTTTATCGGTCTCGCTTCCACGCTTTCATTCTGACTTTGTGGCGGCTTTACGGCTTGGATTCTTTTCCCCGCTTCGAGTTCATTCAAGCATCTCTGAACCGACGCTTGAATCTCTCTTTCGGTTTGATTCGCTAAGACCATTCCCGTGACCATTCTCTTAGCATAAAGATTTATCGCATTGCGATAAGTGAGATGACGGAATATCGCTTCGCTTTGTGCGTCGGGTTGATCCATCCAACCGATTGCCAAAAAGTCCGGATAAGCGGGATAACGCCGTGCATGATGTGTCTCACCGTTGATCTTTTCAAAGAACGGCAAGACATTTTGGATTTGATGGTCCACCATTTTCTTAAGGCTGGACGAATAGCCGCCGAACGTGACCGGAGTAAGATAAACCATCAGTTGAGAATTCGCTATCGAGGCGGCAATGATGCGGTTTTCATCGTTCACATTGCAAAGACCGGGGTTGCGAATCCAGCAGAAGAAATCGCCCGCGCAATTACCGATCTTGATGTCACATAATTTCAAATGCTCCACTTCCCAGCCGCGCGACTTGAGTTCATCAATCAACGCATTGGAAACACGTTGACCAGTCAAGTCATTTTCGCCCGAACCATTCAGGATGACTGCTTTCATAATTTATTCCTTGATGAATTGTTGATTGAGGGATTTCATTTCATACAGATATAAATCATCACCGCTCGTGCCGAGGGGAGGCAGGTTGCCCGCGATCTCAAGAGAAACAATCCCATGAACGCGTGCCCAGATCAGCATGGCAACGGTCAGGGACAAGATATCCGCTTCACCGCCATATTTTTTCCACATTTCAAATCCACCTTTATATTCCGCCTGAACCTTTGGAAAGGATTTGACGTTCAATTTTCCGGCGAGGCGCAATTGCTCGATAACACTGACAAGCGCGCTCAGCGAACGCGCTGCGGAAGGTAACACTTCCATCAGCGGTGCGTGATAACCGGGAATCGGAGTTCCGAAAATGAGTTGATAACGTTGTGGATATTTCAATGCCCATTGGCGATAAGCCAGACCGATCGCGTTCATTCGCCCAGTCAGGTCTTCGGGCGGCGCCGCGTCACGCGCGGCGAGCTGCGAATCACCAAACGAAGTGTAGGCGTCAATGATGAGCGCGGTCACCAACGCGTCGCGGTTGGGAAAGTAGTTATAGATAGCGGGCGCGGTGATCTTGAGTTCACGCGCAATTGCCCGCAGCGACAATGCCGGTGCGCCATGCTTGGCGATATGCTTCCAGGCAACATCTTTGATCGCCTGTTGGAGGTTGGGAATTTGCTTTTTTTGTGTCGGTCTGACCATCATTGCTCCTTATAACTAAACGCCGTATATTTATTAATATACGGCGTTTAGTTATTTCTGTCAAGGCCCATATTCTTTATCTCACCCGCCTGTGAAGGAGTTCATCGTTTTTTTAGCCAGTACCACTTGGAGGGACGCTGATGGAATTGAACGTTCTCGATTCGCTCCAGCTTGAATCCGGATGCGAATATCCTTTCCATGCCCTCCGCGGTCACGCCAAATCCAATCGGCTGGGGATCTACTCCCCAGACCAATAGTGTGCTTCCAGTCTGCATCAGGCGGGTTAGTGCCAATGCGTAACCCTGTTGATTGGCAGCACTGAGCCCATGGAAGCAGCCTACATCCAATGCAATATCGTATGGACCGGGCAGAAAATCCAGATGAGCCACATCCTGGACGATGAATTCTACCTTCACCTCGGCTCGGGAAGCCTTCTCATTTGCTCGGCGGATTGCAGTTGGGGAAATATCTATCCCTGTGACAGTAAATCCCTGTTGAGCAAGATAAATGGAGTGAGTTCCCGTGCCGCAACCCAGATCAATGGCATTTCCTGAGTTCCCTTTACAGGAAACCAACTGGGTAACTTGAGGTGGAATTTGACCATCATCCCACCGTGGTCTGGAAATTCGGTAGATTGTCTCATACATGATCTGATCGCTTGTAGACATTTATATCTCCTTTTTGGTTTCAAACCTGTTTCCTCGAAACAGGATACCTAAAGATTGCGGGCAAAGTTTGGAGCAAATGTGGAGAACATGTGAACATGTGATTTTGGGTTGAAGCTGGGTAACGCCAAACCAAAGATAGCGTCGCTTCGAAAGGCTTCTTCGGAATGCAGCATTCCCTGAATAAACTCCCTTCTTTTTCTGTCACTTATCGCCAACTCCCCTGAATGAAGAAGTGTTTACTACTTCTTAACCATCCGTTTTTGTAAGCTTAACATTGCTTCGATAGAATGAAAAAAATCCATGGCCGAAAACATCCTCTTCATTTGCGGTTCGTTGAATCAGACCACGATGATGCACCAGATTGCAAGGCAGTTGGGTGATTACAACTGTTTCTTCACACCCTATTATGCTGACGGGATCGAAGACCTTGCCGCTCGCATCGGATTACTGAACTTCACGGTTTTGGGAGGCCGGCATTTGCAAGACACAAGGGCATATCTGGCTGATAATAATTTACCGATAGATGATCGTGGTAAGAAGCATCACTACGATTTGGTGGTCACTTGTAGTGATTTGATCGTTCCAAATAATGTGCGCGGCAAACGATTGGTGTTAGTACAAGAAGGAATTACCGAACCCGAGGGTCTGGTTTATCAACTAGTCAAACGATTCAAACTGCCGCGATACCTAGCCAACACAGCGACCATGGGGCTTTCCGATGCTTATGATATTTTCTGTGTCGCCTCTCACACGGCTATCGGGAACACTTCATCAGGAAAGGTGCGAGGCCCGAAAAAATTGCTGTGTCGGGAATCCCAAATTTCGATAACTTATCAACATTTCAAAAAAACGATTTTCCGTACCGCGATTACGTTCTCGTTGCGACCTCACCCTTGCGTGAAACGTTCCGCCCCGATGATCGAATCGCCTTCCTGCGCCGCTGTCTTCGTATCGCCGATGGAAGACCACTGATCTTCAAATTGCATCCGACCGAAAATATCAAAAGAACAACCCAAGAAATAAATCAAACCATTCCTGAAGCGCTGGTATTTACGCGCGGCGATATCAATCCAATGATCGCCAATGCGTCTGTCGTAATTACACAGCAGTCCACTTGCACGTTTGTGGCGCTTGCACTTGGCAGGGAGGTTTATACCAACTTAGATGTCAATGAACTGAAGCGCTTGATGCCGATTCAAAACGGAGGTATGTCTGCCCCTAAGATTGCGGAAATTTCTCGCCGCTTGCTGCATACACCCATGCCCGTTCTGGAACGGGTCCGGAAAGGTTATCGCGCCCGCCCAAAGTGGGAACAAGCCAATTTGTTCTGAACAGGTTACTGAAATGAAAACCACCATCGCTGTTTATCATGTCGCAAGACGATTGACTCTGGATGTGCAACTACGATTTAGAAAGCTGCCACCCTTCAAGTTGCTGATTCCCTTGCCCTTCATTTGGCTTACGCGGCTATCAAGGTTATAACTTCAAGGTGATTTGCTTTTTGGGGATTGATTCATTAACCGCTTCTGAACATCAATTCGCTCATCGCCGCTATCGGAATGTACGCGCTGATACTCGCCACCCGCGTTCATGAGCCGCGAGCGCTCATTATCTTTTAGATATAAATCCAGAACGTGATCTCGCAAATAACGAACATGCTGAGAATTTTCAAGGGGAAAGACCACTTCGACGCGGTGATTCAAATTGCGCGTCATTAAATCCGCACTGCCGAGGTAAATCTCCTCTTCTCCGTTATTGAAGAAATAAAAGATTCGACTATGTTCCAGATAGCGTCCAACAATGCTGATGACGCGGATGTTCTCGCTGGCTTCTTTCAATCCGGGTCGCAAACAACAAATGCCGCGCACCAATAAATCTACTTGAACGCCCGCTTGTGACGCCTCGTAAAGTAACACGATCATTTCTGGATCAACAATCGCATTGACTTTGAAAATCAAATGGGCTTTATCTCCATGTTGGGCATGTTCGATTTCGCGCTGGATCAACGATGTAAGTCTCTGTCGCAAGTTGAGCGGGGCAACGAAAAATTTTCGATAATCCTGTTGTGTGGAATAGCCGGTTAAGAAGTTAAATAAATCGGTTGCGTCTGCGCCGATCGCTTCATCGCAGGTGAAGATGCCGATGTCCTCATAAACGCTGGAGGTGACCAAGTTGTAATTGCCGGTCGCCAGATGTACATAACGACGAATGCCATCCGCTTCTTGACGCACGACCATCCCGATCTTCGAATGGGTCTTCAATCCGACTAAACCATAGACAACATGCACACCGGCTTGTTCCAATTTGCGCGCCCAGCCGATGTTGCTCTCCTCGTCGAAGCGGGCTTTGAGTTCGACCAATACCGCGACCTGTTTGCCGCGTTCGGAGGCTTCAAGCAACGCGTCCACGACCGGCGAGTTGCGTCCGACGCGATAAAGAGTCTGTTTAATGGCGAGCACTTGCGGGTCCCGCGCGGAAGTGTTAAGAAAGTCAATCACAGAATTGAAAGAGTCATAGGGATGATGAAGCAGAACATTTTCCTGGCGGATCGCGGCAAAAAAATCTTCCGCCGCGGCCGCGTCCTTGAATTGACCCACGATGCGCGGTTTATATGGCGGATATTTTAGATCATAGCGTTCAACGTTTTCATACATTTGCACATGATCAGCCAGCGCGCGCGCAAGAGATTGTGCGGGACGCCATGGAACGCGCTCGCGCGACATTGTCCGATGCGCGCCGTGCCATCGGCGATCTGCGCGAACCAACGGATGCCGTTCCGTTGGATGAAGCGATTCGACGCGAAGCTGAACATTTCACGCAAGCAACAAGTATTCCATGCGAAACAAAATTTCAACTCGACGCGGCAATCCCCGATTCGCTTTATGAACCGACTTTGCGAATCATCACCGAAGCGTTGACCAATATCGAACGTCATGCGAAAGCAACACAGACTAAATTGAATCTATCAACGAATCGCGATGAGTTATGCGTTGAAATATGGGATAACGGAGTCGGCTTCGACGTATCGAAAACAGACGCAGGACATTATGGCCTGCTCGGGATGCGGGAACGCGCCCGATTAGCGGGAGGCAGGCTCGAGGTCCAGAGCGAAGCGGGAAAAGGAACGCGTTTGATCCTGCGCCTGCCCATCATCGCGGAGTAGAATCTTTCTTATGCCTGAATCCATTCGTGTACTGATTGCCGATGACCATCTGATTATCCGTCAAGGCCTGCGGTTAATTCTCGAAACCGAGGAGGGATTTGAGCTGGCCGGCGACGCGACAGATGGGGCTGAGGCACTGCGGTTGTGTGCGGAAGTCAAGCCTGATGTGGTTCTCATGGATCTGCGGATGCCCGGCATGGATGGATTGACGGCCATTGAGCATTTGCACTCGGAACAACCCGATGTCGCTGTGGTGATTCTGACCACCTTCAATGAAGATGAACTGATGTTGCGCGGCTTGCGCGCGGGAGCCAAAGGTTATTTGCTCAAAGATACTGATCGCCAAACGCTATTTGGCGCCATTCGCGCCGCGGCGCGTGGTGAGACACTGTTTCAACCAGAAGTATTGGCGCGCTTGTTATCCAAAGTGGAAACGAAAAATTCAGGATCGTCCGATGCGTTTGGATTGAGCGAACGGGAGCGCGAAGTCCTATCCGCTGTGGCGCGCGGTGAACGCAGCAAAGAGATTGCTCTGCATCTGAATATCACCGAACGCACCGTGAAGGCTCATCTGGCAAACATCTACGCCAAGCTCGGTGTCGACTCACGCGCGGCCGCGATTGCAGTGGCATCGCAACATGGGTTGTTACAGTAAATCATTTCCATTATCCCACTATCAACTTCGGCCGACCGCGAAGCGTGCAGCGCGGAACGTATGCATATAGGTGTTGCAGTGCGGCTTGTCGCTCCAGACCGCTGGCATTGACCAAGCCATTTACCATTCCACTGTTATGGAGAATATCCGGGTCAATGCCTCCAGTGGCCCTCATTTGCTGCAATACATCCTGAAGGTTCAAACGAGCATTGTTTCCAAACGCAGAGTGACTCGTCAGCATTCGATGCAGGACCAGAGACACCACCGTCTGAGCGGTTTGAGGCGGGAAACCTGTTCTATGACTCAATTGTTCAGCGATGGATTGAACCATGTTTAGTGTGGTGCCATTGGCAACCATGTTCATATTTTGAGCGCCGACCTGCCCATCGCCAGCAATCATCTGTTCGAGCATTCCGATCAGTTGATCAGTTTGCCCGCTGCCCTGATTGTTTCCCAACATTCCACGGATTGCCTGCGGTAATGCATTCGGGTTGTTGGAAGGTTGTTCACCCTGCATCTTATAATCTTTCCTCTTGACACATCCATTCCTCCGTCATAGAATACCGCCCAACATATAAAAACATCGACGAGGAAAAGTACGCTTCAAAGCGATTTCCAGAGAGCCGAGCAGAAGTTCTGAAAGCAAGGCAAAAGCGCAGGAGCCGAATGGTCCTCCGAGTTGAAAGTGAGAACGTGCTGAAGAAGCACAAGTAACATAATCCGGTTGTTCCCGTTATCGAACAAGGGTATAACCACTGCAAAGTGGCGTACCTAAAAAGAGTGAAGCTGGCTTCTCCCTGTTGCTCATAACAGGGATTTTTTGTTAAGTCCTGCGGAGTAGGATAATAAATCAGCTTCAACCTGGGTGGCACCACGGGAGTCCCCTCTCGTCCCTTTGGACGGAGGGGACTTTTAATTTCTTTGACGCCCTGTCACTCTGAGCGAAGCGAAGAGTCTCCTTCGGCAAACGAGATTCTTCGTGGCGCGGAAGCGCCACTCAGAATGACACGAGCCTAATAAGGAGTTCTGATGTTATTTGAAGCCACCACAATTCAGACGGTCATCCGCGAAGTGCCAGCCGACCTTGAAACGCCGGTCAGCTTGTATCTCAAACTACGTGGACAAGGAGCCTCGTTCTTATTGGAATCCGTTGAAGGCGGAGAAAGAATCGCGCGTTACTCGTTTATCGGTGCCCAACCGAGGGCGGAATATATTCTGCGCGATGGGCAGGTTGAAATCAAAGAGAACGATGAGACGCGCATCGTTCAGCTTGATGATGATCCCACAAAATTTTTACAAGGTGAATTGAGTCGCTTTCCTGCCATTCGCTTGCCGAACGGGCCGCGCTTTACGGGCGGGTTGGTGGGTTATCTCGGGTACGAGTTCGTTCGTTATTTTGAGCCAACTCTAAAAATGAACCCTGCGCAAATACCGGATGGAATTTATTTGCTCGCCGATACCATCGCCGCCTTCGATCATGCACGACGCAGTATCTTTCTTGTCGCAAATGTTTTGGATGGCGATGTCGAATCATCGAATCAAAAACTCGATCAACTCACCGAGCGCATCCGCCAGCCTTTGCCCGCCACACCGAAATTAAACATCACGCCTTCTGAAATTCATTCGAACATGCCGCAGGAAAAATATGAAACGATGGTGTGCGCTGCCAAGGAGCACATCGCGGCGGGCGACATTTTTCAAGTCGTCCTTTCGCAGCGCTTCACACGCGAAACAAACGTCGAGCCGTTTGATGTCTATCGCGCCGTGCGACGACTCAATCCATCGCCGTACATGTTCTTTTTTGATTTCGGCCTCGTGGACGGCGAACCGTTTTATCTGGTTGGATCATCGCCTGAGATGTTTGTCCGTTTGGAAGGACGAACCGCATCCCTCCGACCGATTGCCGGCACGCGTCCCCGAGGCGCGGATGCCGATGCTGACGCCGATCTTGCTAAAGACTTGCTCGCTGATCCGAAAGAACGCGCGGAACATGTGATGCTGGTCGATCTCGGACGAAATGATTTGGGACGCGTGTGTGAATACGGAACCGTGCAAGTCACAGACTTTTTTACGATTGAAAATTATTCACATGTCATGCACATCGTTTCCAACGTCGAAGGGACTCTACGCCCTGAATTGACCGCCTTCGATTTGGTTCGTGCTGCCTTTCCCGCCGGGACGGTCAGCGGCGCGCCGAAGGTCCGTGCCATGGAGATCATCTCACAGCTCGAACCTGACGCGCGCGGTGCGTATGCAGGCATGGTCGGCTATTTTGGTTTCGATGGCGCGATGGACAGCTGCCTTGCCATCCGCACCATGATTGGCCGCGGGCGAACCGTCAGTGTGCAAGCCGGCGCAGGCATTGTTGCGGATTCGAATCCGCCCGCCGAGTTTCAAGAGACGGTCAATAAAGCGTCCGCGATGTTGAAAGCGATTGAAATAGCAGAACAAAACCAATAAAGAACATGTCGTTGCGAGGAGGGCGCTCTTCCCGGCGAAGCAATCTCCTCGAAACAAGATTGTAAATGGGAGATTGCTTCGCTTCGCTCGCAACGACATATGAAAGGAGATTTTATGTTAATCCTGATCGACAATTACGACTCCTTCACCTATAACCTCGTTCAAACCTTCGGTGAACTTGGTGCGGACATTCGCGTCTTCCGCAACGACCAGATTACATTGAATGAACTGATTGCGCTCAAGCCGAGTCAACTCGTCATTTCACCCGGTCCCGGCGAACCCATCAAAGATGACGGCATTTCTGCTGACGCGATCAAATACTTTACCGGAAGAATCCCGGTGCTTGGAGTCTGCCTCGGGCATCAATGTCTCAGCGCAGTCTACGGCGGCAAAGTGGGTTGCGCGCCGCGTCTCATGCACGGCAAGACATCACTTGTTTTTCATAACAAACAGGAAATCTTCAAAGATATTCCATCACCGTTCGAAGCCATGCGCTATCACTCACTCCTCGTTTACGAACCTGTTCCTGCTGAACTTGAAGTTATTGCGAGGACAGCCGAAGGCGAGGTCATGGCGATCAAACATCGCCAGCATCCAACGTACGGAGTCCAATTTCATCCGGAGTCTATTCTCACACAACACGGGAGACAACTGCTCAAAAGCTTTTTGGGGATTCGGATTTCAAAAACAGAAGGAGAACTGAACATGCTCAAACCCTATATTGCCAAAGCCATTAATCGCACTGACCTCGCTGGAGTTGAAGCGCAGGAAGCCATGAATATCATCATGACGGGTCAGGCCACGCCCGCGCAAATCGGCGCGTATCTTGTTGCTTTGCGAATGAAAGGTGAAACGATTCCTGAGATCACAGGCTCGGCGCGTGCGATGCGCGCCAATGCCCTCAAAGTGGACCTCGCGAATCACACCACGTCCATCTTCGATACTGCGGGGACCGGCGGCGATGGCGCACACTCATTCAACATTTCTACTGCGGCAGCATTTGTCATTGCTGGCACGGGACGCAAGGTTGCCAAACACGGCAATCGCGCGGCATCCTCCCAATGCGGCAGTGCCGACGTACTTGCTGCGCTTGGTTTGAATCTTGAACTGACGCCGGAACAAGTTGCCAAAGCGATTGAAGAAATCGGTGTTGGCTTTATGTTCGCGCCCAAATTCAACCCGGCCATGAAATATGCAATCGGCCCGCGCAAGGAGATTGCTCAACGCACGATTTTCAATTTGCTTGGTCCGCTCACGAATCCCGCGGGCGCGGACGTGCAATTGATTGGCGTGTATTCGCCCGAGCTTACCGAACCACTGGCTAATGTTCTCGGTGAACTCGGCTCTCGAGCTGCGTTGGTCATTCATGGAGCGAGCGGCATGGACGAATTGAATCCCAGCGGCGTCAATCGCGTCAGCCATCTCAAGGATGGCGCGGTCCGAACGTATGATCTCGATCCGATGCAGCTTGGCATCCATCGCGCAACACTTCAAGACTTGCGCGGCGGCACGCCCGACGAATCTGCGGTGATGATGAAGGATCTTTTGGCAGGCAAGCTCAACGGCGCTCGTCGCGATACCATTTTGTTGAACGCTGCTGGCGCACTGGCCGCGGAAACCGGCGATTTCAAATCTGCGATGGATGAAGCCCGCGAGTCCCTCGAGGGTGGGACGGCACTTGCCAAACTCAACGCGTTGATCGAATATTCGCAGTCCGTTCAATGAGCATCCTGGCTGAAATCATCGCACACAAGCGGACGGAGATTGCGGCGCTCGATCCTCGAGCTTTGCGCCGCGCTGCAGAACAGAGTCCAACGCCTCGAGGTTTTCTGTCCGCCCTCACCCCAACCCCTCTCCCTGTGGGAGAGGGGCAAGAGGTGAGGGTAAGCTTGATAGCCGAACTCAAGCGTGCTTCTCCGTCCAAGGGGATTCTCGCTCCGCACCTCGACCTTTTCCAAGTTGCCGATATTTACGAATCAAATGGTGCATCTGCTGTTTCTGTTTTGACGGACGAAAAGTTCTTCCTGGGCAAACTTGAAACTCTGCGACAGTTGCGTTTCGAGCGTAAATTTACCCTGCCCTTGCTCCGAAAAGATTTCATCATTGATGAAGTTCAACTCTACGAATCACGCGCCAACGGTGCCGATGCTATTCTGCTAATTGCCGCTGCGTTACCTGATGACAAACAATTTGCCGATTTACATTCCCTTGCCCTCGAACTTGGATTAACTCCATTGGTCGAAGTCTATGATGAAAGTGAAGTCGAACGCGCCTTGAAGTTGAACGATGTCCGTTTGATTGGAATCAATAATCGCAATCTCGCAACATTTGAGGCCTCATTAGAGACAACGGAAAGAATCCGGCCAATGATTCCTTCTCAAATTGCCGTTGTTGCAGAAAGCGGCATATTCACTGCGCAGGATGTTGAGCGATTAGCGGAAGCAAATGTGGATGCGATTCTAGTCGGCGAAGCGTTGGTGACTTCGGATGATATTTCGGCGAAGGCTAGAGAGTTATCAGGTCTGCGGTTTGAAAAGTTCGGACGCTTGCCCTGAGCGTGTCGAAGGGTTCAAACCTGCCAACCTTCAAACATTCAAATCTATGACGAAGATAAAAATCTGCGGTATCAAAACTTTGAATGATGCCCTCGCGGCGATTGACGCGGGCGCGGAGTACCTTGGATTCAATTTCTATTCAAGGAGTCCGCGCTTTGTAGAAACACCTGTTTGCGTGGAGATAACTTCGGCGATAAAGGCGAAGCATCCGCAAATTAAGTTGGTTGGTGTGTTTGTTAATTCGTCTGTGGATGAGATCAAACGTATCATGCAAACCTGCTCGCTCGATTTGGCTCAATTGCATGGTGATGAAACGCCGGAGATGTTTTTGCAACTCGCTCCGATTGCATTCAAAGCCTTTCGTAGTGTTCCTGCTGAATTGACCGGTTATGAGCGGGATATTGTGCCTGCACTTTTGGTGGATGCATCCGTCAAGGATAAATATGGAGGTTCGGGTATAACAGCGGATTGGTCAGCGGCGGCAGAACTTGCGAGGCGAGTCCCATTGTTGCTGGCCGGAGGCTTGACTCCAGAAAATGTCGCGGACGCTGTGCGGCAAGTCCAGCCGTGGGGCGTGGATGTAGCCTCTGGCGTGGAATCCGCTCCGGGTCAGAAGGATGCAGCGAAGATGTCTGCATTTATAAAGGCAGTTCAGCAAGTCGAAGTTCAAGTTTAGGAAATGATTTATATGTCAACTTTATTGCCTCACAAGTTCGGGCCTTATGGCGGACAGTACGTCCCCGAAACGCTGATGCCCGCGTTGATCGAACTGGAGGAAGCGTTCGTTTCCGCGAAACAAGACGAACAATTTCAATGCGAATTTGACAGGTTGATGGCGTCTTATGTGGGCCGGCCGACTCCGCTGACTCACGCGAAGCGGCTCTCGGAAAAACTGGGCGGCGCGCAAATCTATTTGAAACGTGAAGATTTTGCTCATACCGGCGCGCACAAAATCAACAATGCGTTGGGACAGGCTTTGCTTGCAAAACGAATGGGTAAGCGACGCATCCTCGCGGAGACGGGCGCGGGACAGCACGGCGTTGCCTCTGCGACGGCTGCCGCTTTGTTGGGACTTGAATGCGTGGTGTACATGGGCGAGGTGGATATTGCGCGGCAGGAGCCAAATGTCTTTCGCATGAAATTGCTTGGAGCAGAAGTGCGGCCTGTCAGCTCAGGGACACGGACGTTGAAGGATGCGATCAACGAGGCCATCCGCGATTGGGTAACGAATGTGCGCGAGACGCATTATCTTTTGGGTTCGGCACTTGGGCCGCATCCATATCCGACGATCGTGCGCGAGTTCCAATCCGTGATCGGACGCGAAGCGCGTGAGCAAATGCTGATGGAAGTCGGACGATTGCCCGATGTCGTGATTGCGTGTGTCGGCGGTGGTTCGAATGCAATTGGAATCTTCAGCGGGTTTATCAATGATGAGCATGTTGAATTGATCGGCGTGGAGGCGGGTGGGAGCGGAATTGTCTCGGGTAAACATGCAGCACGCTTCGGCGATCCATCGAAGGGACGCGTCGGTGTGATTCACGGGACACGCACGTATGTGTTGCAGGACGAAGATGGACAAATTGCTGAGACGCATTCGATTTCGGCTGGTTTGGACTACGCCGCGGTCGGGCCTGAACACGCGATGCTGCGAGATCTGGAGCGCGCGTTTTACACATCCGCGACCGATGAGGAAGCGTTGGATGCGTTTTCGTTGTTGTGCAAAACGGAAGGGATTATCCCGGCGCTTGAATCGTCGCACGCCATTGCTGAAGTGATCAAGCGCGCGCCGACGATGAAAAAAGATCAGATTATTTTGGTGAATTTATCTGGCAGAGGGGATAAGGATTTGAATACAGTGATTCGTGAGCTAAATGGAGAGTAGATGATTAGTGAGCAGTCTTGACTACTCTCTGTTCTCATCTCTCTGATAGCGAGGCTTTATGAACCGTATTGAAAATGCCTTCAAAAATAAACCCATCTTCATGCCGTATTTTCCACTTGGCTTTCCCGATTTGGAAACGTCCATTGATGTCATCGAGGCATTGGCAAAGAATGGCGCGGACTTAATTGAAGTTGGGCTGTCGTTCTCTGATCCACTGGCGGATGGACCCGTGATTCAGAAAGCGACTCAAGTTGCGCTGGAAAAAGGAATTACGGTCAAGAAATCGCTCGAAGCAGTGAAGGAATTGCGGAAACGCGGTGTGAATATTCCGCTGATTCTGATGGGCTATTACAACCCGATGCTTGCATATGGATTAGAGAAATTTGTCTTCGACGCGCTGGACGCAGGCGTAGATGGATTCATCGTTCCTGATTTGCCGATGGAAGAATCAGAAGAGTTTCGTGCCGCGCTGAGCGGAGCCGCAAGCGAAGTCGAAGCGCCATTGATTCAAATGCTCGCGCCGACTACGCCGGACAATCGCATGGAATTAATTGCACGGAACGCAAAAGGATTTATCTATTTCGTTTCCGTGACTGGGGTGACCGGAGAACGCAAATCCATTTCAGATGGTTTGGAAGATTTGATCGCGCGCGTCCGCAAACATACATCAATACCAGTCTGCGTTGGCTTTGGAATCGGATTACCAGAACAAGCACGATCTGTGGGTATGGTGGCGGACGGAGTCATCGTCGGCTCGGCGTGTGTGCGTGCAATTGGAGAAGGCGCGAATCCAGTCGTGACCGCGAAAGAATTTGCGAGAAATTTTCAGGAAGCATTAAAGATGAAAATATGGAATGATCGGTGATCCAGAACCTCTCCACATCGTTGGTCTCGGCCGAGATTTTTCAAGCATCACATGATTGAACTTATCAGCCGTGCTGTCGCGGTGAAGCTGGAGGTCGTATCTGCTGGGTTTAAGTGCATTGGTAGAAATGGTGACTGAGAGATAAACCATACTTGTCCGTCTGGTCAGGTCAAAACTCCTCTCACGGGCAGGGGAGTTGCTTATCTGTAAGAGTTAACGATGAAATTGGTGCCAAATCATGGAGTGTGAGCGCGGCCCGGATCTCATCGCTTTTTGCAAAGTCCATAATCGTTCCTGACCATAATGAAAACTGGACAGACCTGTAGTCTGTCCAGTTGAAGCTAATGCATTTCCTCTGTGTTGCCTCGGCATGATTGTGTATGGGATATTTGATGAATTACGGTACGCAATGTATCTGCAATACACATGGAGTCAGTGCAAGTTCACAGGAATTTATCCATGTCTGGCGGTGAAAAGTGCTTCAAATCCTCCTAAATTTATACCCGTAAATGATCATCCTACCATCAGTTTCGGCCTGTATTGCAACGCTTCCGCCAAATGTGCAGATTGGATTTGTTCGCTCCCCGCCAAATCCGCAATCGTACGTGCCAGCTTGAGGACGCGATGATAACCACGTGCCGACAGATTCATCTGTCCCGTTGCAGCGCGGATCAAACTCTCCCCCGCTTCATCCAATTTGCAGAACTGGCGAATCTCCGCCACGCGCATGTCGGCGTTGCAAACAATATTGGTAATTGGTAATTGGAGATTGGCGAAACGCTGGCGTTGAAGATTACGCGCGGATTGAACCCGGCAGCGAATCGCTTCGGATGACTCGCCCAACCGATCACCGCTCAACTTTTGATAATCCACGCGCGGCACTTCGATGTGAATGTCAATGCGATCCAATAACGGACCGGAGATTCGCTTTTGATATTTCGTCACTGTGGATGGCGCGCAGGTGCATGGTTTGATCGGATCACCGTAATAGCCGCATGGACACGGATTCATCGCGGCGACGAGCATGAAGTTAGCGGGAAATGTCAACGAACCTTGTGCGCGGCTGATCGTCACGACTTTATCTTCAATCGGCTGGCGCATCACTTCGAGGACGCGCGTGCCAAACTCCGGGAGCTCATCTAAAAACAAAACACCCCTGTGAGCCAAAGATATTTCACCGGGATGAGGCCAGTTGCCGCCACCGACCAAACCCGCGTGCGAAATCGTATGATGCGGCGAGCGGAATGGACGCGTGCGAATCATCATCTCAGGTGGCAAAGCATCGGCAACCGAATAAATGCGCGTGACTTCCAATGATTCATCCACGGATAATTCGGGCAGGATGCCCGGCATGGCGCGCGCCAATAATGTTTTGCCTGCGCCGGGCGGACCAATCATCAATACGTTATGTCCGCCAGCTGCCGCAACTTCGAGGGCGCGCTTGACATGCTCCTGACCTTTGATCTCGCGGAAGTCGGTCGGTGCGAGACCAGAAACGGATTCCGTTTCCACGTGCGGATGAGGCTCGATACATTTTTGCTTGGTCAGATGCAGATAGAGATCGCGCAGAGAACTGACAGGGTAGACTTCGATATCGGGAATGAGAGCCGCTTCGGGCGCGTCCGAGGCGGGGACGAAGATTCGCTTGAATCCATTTTGTCGCGCAGTCGCAGTCATCGGCAGGACGCCGCGCGAATGCCGCACCGTTCCCTCTAAAGATAATTCGCCGATGACCAGCGCATCGTCAAGGCCATTGGGCGGGGTGAGGCTTTGCATCAATAGCACACCAACCGCGATGGGCAGATCATACGTGGGACCTTCCTTGCGAACCGATGCAGGCGCGAGATTGACCACGATGCGTTCGCGCGGATAACGCAGACGCGCATTCTTGACCGCGGCTTGCACGCGCGAACGACTCTCCTGCACGGCTTTATCGGGCAGGCCGACGATGTCGGTGCCGGGCAGACCGTTGGTGGTATCCACTTCCACTTCAACGATGACGCCTTCGAGACCGATGACCGCACAGGAATAGACGCGCGCTAACATGATGAAAGTTTTACCGTTTGTCTATTTAATACGGAGAGATACTCTTCAACAATTTCTGCAGAAGCCACCCATTCAAACTCGACATTTCCAATAACGAATAAAATCAACTCTTCGGGAACGCGATCTTTCAGCACGGCAGATACCACGACATTGGTATCAATGACCGCCCTCACCTGCCGCTCCGATGCGCTTCGATTTCAGCCAGAATTTCTTCTTCGCTAAGTTTCTTGATCTTGGGCAGCGCTTGAGTCTGTTTAAGCAATGCCTTCAACTCGCTCACTGCCTTGGCCCGATATTCTTCTGCCTGCACGAGTACTTCCACCACTTGCCCCGAACGAAAGGGCAGGTTGGAAAGCACGAGTTTTTTGGGATCTTCGATTTTGACTTTTGTGCGATAAGACTGCATACTGGTTGCTCCTATCTCCGACGATTATATACCAATTCGCCGCGCCTTCGAGACCAATGACCGCACAGGAATATACGCGCGCTAACATGATGAAAGTTTAGACGAGATTGAAGCAAAAGTCAAACAGGAGTTTCGTTGCTAATATAAACTTGGGAAAAAATCTGATAGTTGGGATATTTAGTCACCGCAGAAAAATAACTTTTCTGTTTTAAGGGCTTTTTGCTCATAAAAATCGCTCGAAATGGAAAAGTTATTTTTCGGTCACGCCTTAGTCACATATGGAATCATCAATTCTGAAGAAACGCAAAGAGTTCTTTGAGAACAGCGTAATAGCTTTGCTTTGGCTCGAAATTTTTATCGAACAACGTGGGATTTGAATTAGGCTTTCCAAGATAATCCATTGGATACGAATAAATATCTACGCCATTCCAAAATGAGATGCCTTTGCACACACCCGACTTAATTGCAGCTCGGAAGACAGTAGCAAATATTTCGGATTGGATTGCTTGTTGTTGGTTCTCTGGAATCCCAGACATATCAACGTCAAGTTCAGTAATATAAACAGGCAATCCGTAGGACTGCATTGTAGCAATTAAGTCAGACTCATTGGGTGGTATCTTGCCCATCAGATGCATTTGTAACCCAACAGCTATATTGTTAATACCTGTCTGCTTTAATAAGTCAATATTTTGTCTTGTCAAATTTGTATAATATGAATATTCGGTTTGGCTTGATGAATTATTGGAAGTGTCGTTATAAATCAAAGTCGCGCCAGACCCCAAAATGCGGCGTGCTGCTTGAAAACTATAAGGAATATAGTTGTAACCAAGTTTGTTATATAGATCATCGTTCCTTATCCAATTAGAGCCTTTGAAATAAGGTTCATTGACGACCACCCACTCCGTAGGTTGAACATTCAAATTCGTAAGTATGTCATACACGTCTTGAATATGTTTCTCTATTGAAGACCTTTGCTCATCTGCGGTCAACGAAGCAAGCCAGTCAGGATTGTCCGCCGCGAAAAGCAATGGGTGAACGCGAATTTTAAATAGCGGGTTTATACCTTTAAGTATTGCTATCTGTGACTTTATATCATAAAGACTCCATTGATCTATCGCACCGTTATATTCTCTCTCGAACCATTTCCAATAAATACCTTGTGCAAGAGTAATGACCGAATAATTTCTTTCCAAAATCGAAAAATAACGAGGATCATGGCTTTCGGTTCGCTCATGTTTTGACCTGATTTAAGAATTGCGGTAAGCTCGGAGCATGAGCAACGAGCTTACAGTAAGGACAGAAGCGGTAGATGACATTCCGATTCTGGTGGCCTCGGCGGAGCGG
>JAJYLQ010000046.1 GCA_021787595.1 Chloroflexota bacterium
ATCCTTTGTCTCGCAACCCCTTCCGCCGAAGCATGTTGAGCAACCAACCTCCTCGCAACATCCTGCCGCTTATTCAAGTTTGCCGTCAGCGGTTTGAACCTTTCAACTCAAATGAAACACACCCAAAACAATAGGGCAAAAAACGGAGAGTGTATAATAGGTTAGCGTCACAGAATTTTCTTGACCCAATGGCAAATTTGGAGATAATACGAGGCGTATCGCCCAGTAGTAGTTTCGATGAACCTGGTGCAAAGCCGCCTCACAGCGGCTTCTGTGTTTTATAGGGAAAATACCCAACAATGCGATCTACCAAGAGATAAAAATGGCAAAAATCATTCCCCAAGATTATCCGCGAATTAGTGACCCAAAGAGTCGTTCTTATGGCATCCTCGATGATGCAGCTCTTGTTCCGCATGTAGCCAAACGCGTTCAAGAAGAAGTTGCCGCAGCTCAAAATGAAGTAAAGTTCGAACAGCACGATACAGCATATCAGTTGCGATTTGCGCAGGAAGAAAAATCGGAGAAGTAACTACAAAACAACGTATCTCGAGGAACAACCATGACTGACAAAGAAGAACCCAAGAAAGCCGAAGAGGCCAAGGAAGAAAAGAAGAAAGAAGAAAAGCCAGCGCCGAAGGACAACCTGGTCGAGAGCAAACATTCGATCACGATCAGCGGCAGGGAAATCAAATATACCGTCATCGCCGGGACGATGGTGATGAAAGAGGAGACTCCCCCCGACCCATCGAAAGAGTCCGAGGGCGAAAAGCCGAAGTCACAATTCTTCTTCGTGGCGTACACCAAAGACGATGTCGAAGACAAATCGAAGCGGCCGATCACGTTTTCGTTCAACGGCGGGCCCGGCTCGTCGTCTGTGTGGCTGCACCTCGGGGCAATCGGTCCGCGCCGCGTGGTTTTGCAGGACGATGGCAGCCTTCCCAAGCCGCCATTCAGGTTGACCGACAACGAATATTCCCTGCTCGATGAAACCGACATGGTTTTCATTGACCCGGTCAGCACCGGTTACAGCCGCGCCGTCGAAGGTGAGAAACCCCAGGAGTGGCACGGCTTCAAAAAAGATATTACGTCCGTCGGCGATTTCATCCGCCTGTACACCACGCGTTACGGACGCTGGCTCTCGCCAAAATTTTTGATCGGCGAATCGTACGGCACCACGCGCGCTTCCGGGCTTTCGGGTTATTTGCAGGAACGCCATGGAATGTATCTCAACGGAATCATGTTGATCTCCGCTGTGCTGGACTTCACCACGATTGATTTTTACATCAACAACGAAGTGCCTTACGTGATGTTCCTGCCCGCGTACGCGGCGACCGCCTGGTATCACCACAAGCTGAAAATCCGCAAGCCGTTGCAGACATTGCTAAAGGAAGTTGAAAAATTTGCAGCAGGCGAATATACAGCAGCATTGCTCAAAGGCGACACGCTCACGAAACGCGAGCGAACAGCAATCGTCGAAAAGATGTCACGATATACGGGCCTTTCGCCGGAGTTCATCGAACGCAGCAATTTGCGAATCAACGACCAGCATTTCTTCAAGGAACTCTTGCGTGACCGCGGAGAAACCGTCGGACGCCTCGACAGCCGCTTCATTGGCCGCGACCGCCTCGGCGTCACGGAACGACCCGAATACGATCCACTGCTGACGAATGTCCTCGGCCCGTACACCGCGGCATTCTATGATTACATCCGGTCTGATCTAAAATTCGAATCAGATTTGCCTTATGAAATCCTCACTGAAAAAGTTTGGCCGTGGTCGTACGCGGAATTCGAGAATCATTTTGTCAACGTGGGCGAGACCCTGCGCGCCGCGATGACATATAATCCGTATCTCAAAGTTTTTGTCGCCAACGGCTATTACGATCTCGGCACGCCGTACTTTGCGACCGAATATACGTTCAATCATCTCGGCCTGCACGAGTCGGTTCGCAAAAATGTGAGCATGGGTTATTACGAAGCCGGGCACATGATGTACATTCATTTGCCGTCGCTGGCCGAACTGAAAAACGATCTCGTTGAATTTATGCGGAGCGCAATATAATTCTATGTCATTGCGAGTGGCACTTGGCGCCACGCGGCAATCTCCAATAATCATCGAACGCGAGATTGCCACGTCACGCTCACGGCGTTCCTCGCAATGACATGAGGTAATCATATGAACCTTGATGATCTCAGCCATTTCAAAGAACTTGACACGTTGAACATGCTCGGCGAAATTGACGGCCTGCCCGATCAGTTGAAGTCCGCGTGGGAACTGGGACAGACTCAGCAATTGCCGGATGCGAAGAATATCCAACGCGTGGTGATCGCGGGCATGGGCGGCTCGGCGATCGGCGCGGACCTCGCAGCGGCTGCCGTTTCATCGAGTTGCTCCGTTCCGGTCATTGTCCACCGCGATTACGGCCTGCCGGCCTTTGCGCGCGGCAAAGAGACTTTGTTCATCGCTTCATCTCATTCCGGCAACACCGAAGAGACGCTCGACACCTTCGACGCCGCGCTGAAAAACGATTGCACGGTTGCCGCCATCTGCACGGGCGGCGAACTGGCGAAGCGTGCCAAAGAAAAAAATATCCCGGTTTGGATTTTCAATCACAACGGCCAGCCACGCGCTGCAGTCGGATTCTCGTTTGGGCTGTTGTTCACATTGTTCGCGCGATTGAAATTGATTCCCGATCCGTCCAAAGAATTGATGGACGCTGTAAACGAAATGAAAAAGTCGCAGGAGCATATCCGCGCGGATGTTCCGGCCGCGACGAATCCGGCCAAGCGTGAAGCTGGTCAGTTGATGGGACGTTGGGTCACCATTTTCGGCGCGGGGATTCTTGCTCCGGTGGCGAGGCGAATCAAGACTCAATTGAATGAAGTCGCCAAAGCCGCGGCCAACTTTGAATTCTTGCCCGAAGCGAATCACAACACATTGGCCGGAACGATCCATCCCGAAGACGTGTTGATGCCGCATACGATGAATTTGTTCTTGCGCGCGCCGTCCGATCATCCGCGCAACCGCAAACGGATCGAGCTGACGAAGCAAGCCTTTATGCTCGAGGGCTTGAACACGGATTTCCTCGATGCGCGCGGCAATTCCCCGTTAGCTCATATATGGACCATGATTTTGTTTGGCGATTACATGGCGTATTACCTGGCAATGGCTTACGGCGTTGATCCAACGCCCATTGAAGCATTATCCAATTTCAAAGAAGCGATGAAGGAATAATTTGCAGGGGCACAGCGAGACGATCCCTCGTCAAGTTCCTAAATGCTCCGCTGCGCCTCTGCGGTTTCATTACGGCTCCAGACACGCGGGAATGGAATCGGTGGAACCATCGGGTTGTTCTGTAGTTCCATTCTGGTCATAGATTTTTACATATTGAATATAGCTGAACTGTTTGAGATTGAGCCTCAATAAATTAGCGATTGTATATGTCGCGCCCTGACTATTGCAGTTACCGGTTAGATAAACACGGGCGATACCATTGGTGACATCCAATTTGCTGTAACCCGTGACGCCGTTATAGATCGCGATCCAACCATAGGTATATTTCTCGGTATAGCCGGGACCGCTGAAGTATTCGTCGAGGACCGAACCGGGCAAGCTGCTGCTCATCTCCCAGCGTTTGCCCGCCACTTCGGGATTCAGTGACCCGGAATTGTAAAGATAAGCATCTACAAAGTAGACTTTCACGAGACTCCATACCGGTGTGGCAGTCGGACGTGACGTGGCCGTTGGCGTAATCGTCGGCGTGGAAGTTGGCGTGGACGATGGCGTCGGCGTAAAGGTCGGCGTGAGAGTTGGAGTGAAGGCCGGATCAAGGCAGGATGGAATCGAATCGCCCGCGCCGTCCGGTTGTTCGGTCGAGCCGTTCTGGTCGTAGATTTTCACGTCCTGAACATAGCCAAACTGTTTCAAGTTGGGCGTCAGCAGATTCGCAATCGTATAAGTCCGGTCGGGAGCGCTGCAGGCTCCGGTCAGATAGACGCGGGCGATGCCGTCCGCGATATCGAGCTTTGAAAAACCCGTGAAGCCATCGTAGATCGCGGCCCAGCGATAAATATATTTTTCCGTATAGCCGGGACCGTTGAAATATTCGTCGAGCGCGTCCGCGGCGAGATTATCGGACGATTTCTCCCAGCGATAACCAGCCGCTTCAAAAGGCGGCTTGCCCTCTTCGAGCGCAACGGTGTTGACAAAGTAAACGTTGATCTTCGTATAAAGCGGCGTTGGACCGGGAACCGGAGTCTTCGATGGCGTTGGCGTATTGGAAGGAGTTGAAGTTAAGCCAGGCACTCCTGTATTGGTGGAAGTCGGCGTAGCTGGTGTATAGTTTGGCGACAAACAAGCCGGACGCGAATCACTCGCGCCGTCCGGCGTTTGCGTCTGTCCGAACTCATCGTAGATTTTGACGAATTGAACCTGCGGGAATTGTTTCAGGTTGTCGTTGATGAGGTCGGCAATCGTAAAGCTCGACGTGCTGGCCTGGCAATGTCCATTGAGATAAACATGCGCGACGCCATTCGTGAGTTCGTATTTGCTGACGCCGGTGAAGCCGTTGTAAATGCCGACATAGCCATACAGATTTTCAACGTAGCCGGGGCCTTTGAAGTATTCGGTCAAAGCCGCGAGCGGAAGATCCAACGATGACGATTCCCAGCGTTTGCCGGTCACTTCGAATGGCGGCGTGTTATTCGCCAGTTTGAACTTATCCGCAAAATAAACTTTGATCAAATAATACAGCGGCGTCGGACCGGGGAGCGGCGTTCTGCTGGCGGTCGGCGTGAACGACGGTGTGAACGTTTGCGAAGGCGTAGCCGAAGCAGTCGGTGTGCGCGTGATCGTGGGTGTAAAAGTCGCGGTGGGAGTCCGCGTAATGGTTGGAGTGAACGTTTTCGTTGGTGTGGATGTTTTTGTCGAAGTCGGAGTAATGGTCGGAGTCGAAGTTGGAGGGACCGGGCCAAGCAAAACAAAACGCACCGCGTCCGCCCCGACCTGGAGCGTGCCCACCGTCGCGGATTCGTCCTGCGTCTGATTCGTCAACTGGATGTATTCATTACTGACGCCATCGAAATTATATTTACCGGCGTAAACCCATCCATCCTGGACATAAAAACTGTTCGGAAAGACAAGCTGATTGATCACGATGTGATCGGTCCTGCCGCCATGCTGAATGGAGTAGACCGCGCCTTCGGTTGTAGCATGGACTGCTGGAATGCGAATGTACACCGCGTACGTTCCAGATGTCGAGCCTTTCGGAAAAATCCACTGGCCGACGCAATTCGGCGCGCTGAGCCGCGCCTTCACATAACTCATATTATTGTTCTGCGCCTGGCCCGATGCCACGTTGATATCGTTCCAGCATTGATTCGGAGTTCCAACAAAACCCGAACTTGAATCATCTATCAGGATGCCGGTCGGCGCGGCGGTTGGATAAGGAAGCTGGACACTGCCCGATGGAAAAACTTTAATTCCATAATAAACCATGGACGGATATTGCACCCACAGCGATTGCGGCTGGTTATAGGGCCACGGATCGGTTCCGCTGCCGCCCCATCCGTACGGATCAACCTGTTTGCCGTTCGGCGCAGTCAGGCCGAAATGCAGATGCGGACCGGTCGAGTTGCCGGTCGTGCCGCTGATGCCGAGCATGTCACCGTGTTGAATGGACACGCATCCGGGCGACGCGCAAGCCTGCACGGCGATGGCGCTCATGTGCCCGTAAAGCGTGAGATACCCGTTCGAATGATGCAGCTCGACGTAGATGCCGTAGGAAATGGAATGGTTTTGCGGATCCCACCAGCCCGCGTACATGACCTGATCTGAATTCGCTGCGGCGTAAACCGGACGATAACTGATCCCATAATCAATGCCATCGTGGCCGTTGTATGCCATCCATCCGCCGAGATCATACGACCAGTAAATTCCATAACCCTGGTCGCAGACTCCCGCCTGCGGCGGCGGAGTTCCCGCTGGCGCAGGCGACGGGCAATTCTTCTTTGCCACATGTCCGCCATAGGAAACGATGCGATTATCGCTTTGAGTATAGTTGGGACTCGAATGATCGAAAACGGATTCTTCCGAGGCCGAACCGGGAAACGGCGGATACAAAAATGGCGCCGCGGCTTGGGACGGCGCGGCGGACGCGCGCCCCTCCCACAATCCGCCCGCGGTGAAAGAGATTCCACCGAGAAGGATAAAAGCGATGATGAACTTTGGCAGTGAGCGGATCAAAGTTTGCCCCTTGATGAATTATGGCATTGCGGTAGGTGTAGCCTGCGAAACGGGAACCGCTGTCAGCGTGGCGAGAACGGTTTCTGCATCCGCAATACATTGATCAGCCTGGTCTTGAAAAGAAACCTGAAACGCAGTGAGAATTGTTCCATCCCCTCCGGTGTAATTTACGAATTGCTTGACTCCGTTCAAATAAGCCGTGCTGATTTGATAGTGGATCGCGCCGACCTTTCGGACCTCTTGTTGAACAGTCACGTTCAAAGGCAGGCCGCGTCCCGAAGCGGGTGAAATGATGCAGGTTGGGATGCTGCGATGTCCAAGCGCGGGAGAGCCAAATTGATCGGTGGTCAAAGCCCAAACGTCCGGATCGAAGCGCACACGAAAATCAAAGCCAGGCTGCGAATCCGCAAGATACGTCGGCACGCCGTCCCAAATTTGAAGCGCCTTTTGATTCGGCGCTTGCGTTGGAAGCTCCAGCGTCGGCAGCGGCGTTTCGGTGGGAACGGGCGTGAATTGCAAGGCAAACGGTTCGGATGTGAATGTGGCGGTGGGTGAAGATGTGAACGCGGGTTCGGGTGTATCGGTTGGAATGGCTGTCGGCGATGCGAGCGCGGGGCTGGCCGCTTGGGATGTGGGCGCGGTTTGTGCAATGGCGGCGTTGGACTGCGGCTGCGGCGCGCAGCTTGTGATGGACAAGAGGATTAGCAAACCAATCACGAATTGACGCATTCTCATTTCACTTTCGCATCCACGCGGGACAGCAAGCGGATTCCGTTAAAGTGAGTTGTGTCGCGCCCGAAGCCGCGTCCGCGAGATACACATTCATTTTATCATTTAAGACGGCGGTGAATGCAATCTCCTTTCCATCCGGTGACCACGATGGAGCCTCGACGCGCGCGTTATCAAAACGGGTTAGCTGAATCAACTTTCCACTTTTTATGTTTACAACATAGATATTACTCACCAACGCGTTGGCGTTTTGATCGGCATTTGCATCCTGCGGATTCTCGCGCGCCACGAACGCGATACGTATTCCGCCCGGCGACCACGCTGGAGGAAATCCATGCCCCGCGTCGGCGTGCGCGAGTTTACGCGCGTTCGTTCCATCCGAATTCATGATCCACAATTCTCCCACCGTAAACGGAGTCGTCGAATCAGGAATCTTGATGAACGCAATTTGCCTTCCGTCCGGCGACCAGCGCGCGAACGAGATGATGTTGTTTTTATCAGCGAACAGTTGTTTGGCGGCGTTACCGTTGGAATCGGCCAGCCACATTTCGCTTCCAAATCCAAGTCCGCGCGAAAAAGTAAAGGTGAAGTTGCTGTCACCGGGCGAAGGCGCGAGGTCATACGTTCGCACTTCGATTGGAACAGAATCCTGCCTTCCATTCACATTCACGCGGACGACATGCGGATTGCCAATCGAATCCACTTCGAGGTAAACAGCCTGGCCATCATTCGTCCACGCCAGAAAATGACTGTCGGAATCCGTAACTGCTTGCTTGACTTTCCCGGTGTCGGTATTTATCCACACGACGGTTTGGCCGAACGCGCAGCCTAATTCCATTGCCAAATACGCGCCGCGCGGCGATGGATAAATATTATCGAGCGAACATCCGGCAGGAATCGAAATGGGAATCTTGTAGATGGATTTGTAATCAGAAGAAAGCTCAACCAGGGCGGGAGGAGCAATGCGAAATACGTAAAATCCAGGGACAAAGGGGGAAGGGGATAAGGATAAAGGTTTTGGGGAAGTGCAAGAGAGAAGAAAAAAGAAAGGCAAAACGCAAAAGGCAAAACGCAAGGCGCGGCGCATGGAGTTATTATACAGGCAGGCGCGTTATAATCATCAAAAAATGTCATTGCGAGCGGCGTCTTAACGCCACTCCTCGCGGCGACATGATTAATGAGGTTTCATGCACATTCTTGTTACAAACGATGACGGTGTTCAAGCTCCCGGCCTTTTGGCGCTCGCACAGGAAATGCGCAGCCTTGGACGCGTGACGGTCTTTGCGCCGGATCACAACTGGTCTGCGTCGGGACACGTGAAGACGATGGACCGTCCCCTGCGCGTGCGCGAGACGACCCTGGCGGATGGTTCGGCCGCGTTCATGTCAGATGGTGCGCCGTCGGATTGCGTTGCATTGCCAATGCTCGGCCTGACCGACCCGATTGACATCGTTGTTTCGGGCATTAATCCCAACGCCAACATCGGCCACGATGTGACCTATTCTGGCACAGTCACCGCCGCGATGGAAGCCGTCATCGGCGGCGTAAAGGGCGTTGCTGTTTCGCTGAATTCGCCGGAGGGATTCAAAGGTCAGCTCGATTATTCGACCGCGGCCATTGTGGGGCGCCGCGTGGTCGAGAAGGTTCTGGTTGACGGATTGCCTGAAGGCGTGGTGTTGAATGTCAATGTGCCATATCGCAAAGAGAACGAACTCAAAGGGTACATGATCACGCGCCAGGGACTGCGCGTCTACCGCGACGCGCTCGATCAGCGCATTGACCCGCGCGGCAAGCCGTATTATTGGATTGGCGGAGAAGCGCCCACCGGCGTGGACGAACCCGGCACCGACTTCGGCGCGCTGACTCAAGGTTATGTATCCATCACGCCGCTGCAATTGGATTTGACAAGTTATAAAGCAATGGATGTGTTGAAGAAGTGGAAGTTTTGATTTGCGTAGGGGCATAGCGAGGCGAGCGACCGTCGAAGCCTCTTATGTTTCCGCTATGCCCCTACTACAAATTAAACAGAAAATTTCTCAGTTTTAGTATTACCGCGCAAGGTTGAGCAATCGTTCCCTGCCAATTCTCCCTCACCCTTTCCCTCTCCCAAAGGGAGAGGAGACTCCCTTCCCCATTCGGGGGAAGGGTTGGGGATGAGGGCGAAAACGGTAGAAAAGCCATGAGCAGAACCCTCAATGCTCTAACTTTGCGCTGTAATGTTAGAGACAGAAATGTTTAGCAAACATTTGTGGTTCTTGATTGCTGTACCTTTATTTTTGTTTACAGCATGTGCTGCGCTTGAAACAAAAGGCACTCAGGCAGTTCCTTCTCCTGATGCGACTGTAGTGATTGCAACAGCTGTACCATCAATTGCTCCTACCCTGTCGGCAATTCCTTCTCTTGAGACATCACCGACTTTGGATTCTCGCCTTGGTCCGCAACCGACGCCAGATGTAGGATATACGATGTTTCAGAATATGACCAAGTTTCAATGGATGGAAAAAGATGCCAATGGGAATGTACGATCATAGAATCGCGATCTTCAGGAATGGATGATCCCATTGACATTACCTGGAAAATTCCCACTATTGGATTTTACTCAAAGTACAAACGATTATGGATATCCGGATTCAGCATATCTCAATGTTACTGTTGCTGCAAACGCGGTTGGAAGCAGTGCAGTCCCTTCTTTGACCCATATACCAGAAAGTGGCCATCCAAGAACTGATGATTTGTCATCCCGTATATATACGGTGTTAAAGGAGAAAGCGGGTGGTTCGACAGAATTTGTTAAGTTAATTGAGGGCGATGGCGTGCCGGTAGCCATTATTACACACACCGGTCCTCATACACTCTATTTTAACAAGAATACACAAATCAATATCGAAATAGATAATTTTGATTCTATGCAGCCTTCAAAAGATAATGGTATTTCCGAATGGAAGAGTCCTGATGATGGTAGAACATACCGTTCGATTGTTGAGATAGACGAAGGAACAAACAGTTTGAACGGGAGGATCTCGGTCAATGCATCTCTCGCCGATTTGTCACACGCGGATTTAGTTGAGATGATTTTATTCCATTTGGCAACGTCGTTGGAAGATGGGAATCAGGTAAAACAGCGTTTTACTTCATCGGTGCAGCAATTTACGTTTTTTGCTATTACAAATACTCCCAATCCAGCATTTATATTTGGTAATCCACCCGGTCAGTAATCCCTAATACATTGACTTGTTTTTTTCCACGATATCTATTACTCTACGGAGAGAGCTTGATTCTGTTTATACCTTTTATTTATGCAGCGCGTTGCCCTGACAAAATATTGGAGAAATAATAATGCCCTATCTCGCCTCTGAAACCCGTTATAACTCAATGCTCTACAACCGCGTTGGACGAAGCGGATTGAAGTTTCCAGCCATCTCATTGGGATGGTGGTACAACTTCGGCGGCCTCGACGTGTTCGAGAACGGCCGCGCCATCGCCCGCCGCGCGTTCGATCTCGGCATCACGCATTTTGATCTCGCCAATAATTACGGCCCGCCGCCTGGTTCCGCGGAGGAAAATTTTGGAACGCTCTTCAAACAGGATTTTCATCCATATCGCGACGAACTCATCATCTCCACCAAAGCCGGTTACGACATGTGGCCCGGTCCGTACGGCGAATGGGGTTCGCGCAAATATCTGCTGGCGAGTCTCGATGCGTCACTCAAACGCATGGGGCTTGAATATGTGGACATTTTTTACAGCCATCGCTTCGATCCCGACACGCCGCTCGAAGAGACCATGGGCGCGCTCGATTCCGCCGTCAGACAAGGCAAAGCTTTATATGTCGGCATCTCCAGCTACGATCCCGAACAGACGCGGCGCGCAGCGCAAATCCTGAAGGAGTTGGGCACACCGTGTCTGATCCACCAGCCGCGCTATAGCATGTTGGATCGCTGGATCGAAGATGGATTATTGGATGTGCTGACCGAGGAGGGAATCGGCTGCATCGTCTTCTCGCCTCTCGCGCAAGGACAGTTGACCGACCGTTACCTGAACGGAATCCCAACTGGTGCACGCGCCACCAAAACCGAACGCGTGTGGCTGACCCCGGACGATGTGAAAAAGAATCTGCCGAAGACTCAAAAGCTGAACGAGATCGCGAAGAAGCGCGGACAATCTCTGGCGCAGATGGCGATTGCGTGGGTGCTTCGCCAGCCCGCGGTGACATCGGCGTTGATCGGCGCGAGCAGCGTCAAACAATTGGACGACAATCTCGCCGCGTTGAACAATCTGAAATTCAGCGACGATGAATTGAGCGGTATCGAAGAGATTCTGAAATCTTGACCGTGGATGATGGACGGTGGACCGTAATGTGTACCGTCCGCCGTCTGTGGTCCACCGTCCGAGAGGCAGCCATGAGCTTCTTGAAAAAATTATTCTCCAGTTCGCCAAATGCACCGCAATCACACTTCTATTCGTTCACAGTCAAATGCAATCGCTGCGGCGAAATCATCGAAGGACGCATCAACCTGAGCAACGACTTGAGTCTCGATGACGATGGCAGCAGTTACTTTATCCGCAAGACGTTGATGGGTAATGGAAAATGTTTCCAACGCGTCGAAGTCGAAATGAAATTCGATGCGTCGAAACGATTGATCGAGAAGCAGGCGCAAGGCGGAACGTTTGTTGAATAGACGGTGGACCGTGGACGATAGACTGTAAAACCGCACCGTCCACCGTCAGGAGTCCTTATGCGATTCACTTCCCCACCCAACCCACAAGAATTCAACGAACGCGTCTGGGCGCTCGTCCGGCAGGTGCCGCGCGGCAAAGTCGCCACGTACGGACAGATCGCGTTGATGCTGCCGCCTCAAGGCGTGGATTTTGAATCGTATCGTGCTTTTGGTCCGCGCTGGGTCGGAGGCGCGATGGCGGCCTGTCCCGATGACGTGCCGTGGCAGCGCGTCATCAATTCGCAGGGCAAGATCAGCGAACGCCCCGGCGCGGAGAAACAGAGAATGCTTCTTGAAGAAGAGGGAATCGTCTTCGTCAAAGATAAAGTTGATTTGAAGAAATACGGTTGGCACGGACTCGACGAAGCCGATGAGCCGCGTCAGCCAACACTTTTTTGAGCTGGTTCACTTTCCAAAAAAAATGGTGAAGCAAAAACCGCGCAGACGCAGTCCGGTCACATTATGGCTTTTGATTCTGCTTGCGTTTGGCCTGGGGACTTTGTATTATTTCTTCCCGACGTTAACCGGCATCAACGAAATTGATGGACTCATCGGTGTGTGGGCCGGACTCTACATTTGCTCGCATCCCGCCGCGAATTTTCTGGACATCCTGCTTTTTCGAGGACATATTCACTGGTGGGAAGCTCTTCGACAATCTCCTGCGTATTGGCTGGGATTAAATGCTTTCACCATGTTGATTGGCTTTCTGTTGATCCTGATCGGGATGATTCGATTCTTCAGCGGGTGGTGATGCCTATTCCGTCTATTATACGGAAGGCAGTGAGAACGATATTCTCTCCGCGAAATTGATCTCAAAGGTAAAACAGTTACGCCGTCAATTCAACGACCAATGTTTCCATGGCCAGGTCCAATGTGATCTGGCTCCTTTTTGCCGTCTCATCAATTTCCAAAAGTCTGTGATAGATTTTTTCCAGAGAAGCCAACGAAAAACGTTTGGCTTGTCCCGCGACTTTCTCTGCTACGAACGGATGCACGCCCAACGCGCTCGTCACTTCGTTCACGCCGCCGCGCCGATCCATCACCTCGCGCGCCAACAACAACAGACGAAATTGTCGCACCACCATGCCCCACACGCTGAAGGCCTCTTCATCCTCCAACAAGCGGTGTAACAATTTTTGTGCAGACTTTCCATTGCCGGACGCCAGCGCGTCGACCATGGCGAAGACGTCGGGCTCGGCGGTGATGGCGCCACTGACCGCTTCCACATCCTGGACTTTGACCGGGCGCGCCCAATTGACGTAGGTCAGCAGCTTCGAGATTTCCTGCGCGGCCTGACGCGTATCCGCGCCGACCATTTCGACTAATTTTTGAGCCGCGCCTGGTTCGATTTGCCCGTTTTGTTTTTTCGTTTCGTTGACGATCCATCCGCTCATGTCCTTGAGGCGCGGCATCATGAATGCCTGCGTCTTTACGTTCCCATCTTGTTTCGCGGCCCACTTGTTCAGCCAATGTTTTTCGGTTTCTTTCGGTTCGACGATTTCATAAATCACGAGCTGCGTGGTTGCAGGCGCATTCGCCAGAAATTCAAAAAACTTTTTTCGCAGCTCGGGCTTGTTGTATCTTGCTGATGGATTTGCCAGCAAGACCAATCTTTGCTTTGCAAGAAATGGAATGGCATTGACTGCGTTGTTCAAGTCATCTTCGCTCATCGTGCGCGCCTCGAGGCGCGCCGTGTTCATGTCCGCGCTGGCGGGATCGGTGAAGATCGAACTGAATTCCGCGAGGCGGCGCGTGATGGCGAATTCGTCGTTGCCGAAGAGGAAAATGATGTTAGGCATGTTCTGGTAGGGGCACAGCGAAATCATAAGAGGCTTTGACGATCGTTTGTCTCGCTGTGCCCCTACAAATCATTTTGTGATCACACGATGCGCGGTGACGCGACCGCGCAGAGATGGGCGCACGTCCGCGATTTGCAGGTTGCCCATGTCCGCGTCGGTTGTGATCCTTTGTTGAATGACCGGTCCAAGCGGTTTGCTCAAAGCAAAACCAACCAGGGCAAAAGCCAATGCAAATGGCAGGCGCAGAATCCGCCCGAAGGTGGATCTGGCTCCCCGCATCGCAAACCAGGCAAACGTCCCGGCAAGAAGCGCTGTGGCCGCTAAATTGGTGCCGCACCCGGCATGGATGGCGAGTCCGCTCTCGCCGGCGCGCAGACGCGTCAATGCCTGTGCCGCCGCGGATCGAACGTCTTCGGTTGGAAGATCGCCGAGGATGAAAAAGCCGGTCGGGTTGGAATGTCCGGCCATCGGATGCGTTGGATATTTTTCAGCAAGCACGTGCAGCGTGGCATGTTCGAGCGCATGGTTGCGGCGCGTCTCGAGGACAAAAGGAAGATCAAGGATCGAATTGGACATGGAATGATTATACCTTTTGATTTTGTATGATAACAGTAGGGGCATAGCGACGCTATGCCCCTACTGTTATGGATTGGAATTTTCCATGGCGCGGAAGGTTTCGAGCAGATGCAAAAGAATCGAATCGGTGAACGCGTTGACCTTGCGAAGAATTTCGCCCCACGCCTGCCCCGATGGAACATTGGCTTGTTCGTATGCCTGAATAACAGACTCGAGCAAAACGTCGCGGAAAAAAAGAAGCGCCTTCGCGGCTTCGACGCTGGTGAGTCCGAAGCGGCGGGCGCGCGAGGCATATTCGTATCCGATGGAATGCGCCTCGGAGGTCGCCTCCTGTTCATCGTTCGATGACAGATAGTTGATCAATCCCTGCACCAGCGTGTGCGCGGACTGGCGATAACTGGTGCGCGCTTCTTCATTCAATTTTTGATACCAGGATTCGGATGTCAAGTGCCCTTCCGAAATTTGAATGCGGATGTTGCGCACCGCGTCCTGGATCACGCTGACGGGTTCGACCTCGTGCTGACCGCGCGAGGTCTTTGCCCACAGCGCGACCTCACTGAGCTTGTAGCGGCGATGCCCGCCTTTGGTTCGATAAACCGGAAGCAAGCCTTTATCCGACCAAATGCGGATGGTGCTGGGATGCACACCTAAAAGTTCAGCCGCTTCGTGAAGCGACAGCCAATCGGAATCAGAAGTAGCCATAAGCGAGAGAATATTTTATCGCTAATTTTCGGTGGGGGATTAAAAATCCCCGCCTCAATACATGACAAGCCCTGCGGGCCTCCACGAACTGAGCAGGGACTTGAATCCCGCCGAACAGAAACAAAGGTTTATCTCAAACAATCAATTGCATGACAACATGAGATTGCTTCGCTGGGCCTCGACTGCTTTGCGTCTCGACCCGCGCTCGCAACGACATTTTTGATTATGACTTCCACGTAAAATCCCCGCCGGGACAGAGAATCACGTCGCCGCGTTGGACATCTTGCTTGGTAACATCCTTGAGCAAAACGCCGACTGCATCTCCCGCGTTGGCTTGACTCAACATCTTACGAAACATCTCGAGGCCAGCGACCACGACTCTCTTTTCCCCATTCTTCCCTTGAATTGCCACCTCGTCGCTGATTTTCAATGTACCTGATTCGATTTTTCCAGTGACGACGGTGCCGCGGCCTTTAATGCTAAAGACATCGTCAATAGTCATGCGAAAGAATGGGTCGGTGGGCATTTAGATAACTCCTTGTTTATATGTCGTTGCGAGGGCGAAGCCCGAAGCAATCTCCTGCTTTCATGCAATTGATTGTTTGAAGGTCAGTCGGGATTGCCACGTCGTGGCGCTTTAGCGCCACTCCTCGCAATGACATTTGACGGTCATGCGAAGGAATGGGTCGGTGGACATTTGGATACTCCTTTTATATGTCATTGCGAGTAGCGCCCCCGCGTGTGCGGGATCTCCGACTTGGCACCACGTGGCAATCTCGCGTTTTCATGCAATTGATTGTTTGAAGGTTAGTTGGGATTGCCACACTGAAAGAACACAGTGCTTCGTCGTGGCGCTAAACGCAATGACATATTCAAAAGCCATGTGAAAGAATGGATCAGTGGGCACTGGACCACTCCGTTTTTGTTGGCTAATCTTTTGCATCCTCAGGAAAAATAATCCGTGCTTTAGTACCGTTCTGTTCGAGTAAATAAAGCAATCCTCCACCATCTATCAACTCAATTGGTTTATCTTTTGCAAAATCATAAGCGTCGGGACCATAATGACTTGTAGTAACTAAAATGCCTTTGCTTGCGCCCTCATTAATCATTGTCCCATATAAATCTCTTACAGCAGAGACACCAACAACATTCTTATATCGTTTTGCCTGAATTACAACTTTTCCACCGAGTATTGGACGAAGATCAAAGGCAACCACATCGACTCCGCCATCTTTGGACGAGCGAGTTAATTTTGCTTCGAGACCCATTTTAGAAAAGAGATTGTTTACAAGGTTTTCAAATTCCCATGGATTTAAATCCATAAGATTAGGTCGGCTTTCAAGGTCAGATAACACATCTTGCTCTTTTACAAAACGTTTATCAACCATGTCAAATTCGACTACCGGCTTTACTGGTTGAAGCTCCGAAGGCTGTGGAGATACCTGAGCACCTAAATTGCGCAGGCATGCTATCTTATCAACTCTTGAAAGATTGAGCTCGCTAAATCTTTCTTTTGTTGTTCTAATCGAGACTAAACAAGGATGTATATCTTTTCCAGTAGCAGGATCAACATCTGTTACGAAACCATTAAAGACAACCACATCCAAATAATTACCTTGATCGCCTTTAATTACTTCAAAAATTGTTCTCAAGCAAATTGCTGCAACGATGCTTTGGTAACTCTCTTTAACCTCCGATGCCTTTCTTTTCTTCTGCACATAAGTGGATGTGGCCTTTGAAAAATTTAATCCAACCTCAGGGACAACTTGTTTATTTGGCAGCTCATATTCAATCACTAACTCCTTAGATTCAGAGAGATAAGCGAGTCGAAATTTATGCGGAAAATCTTGAGGATATGGCGAAGAATTAAGAATTATCGCACAATATCTCTTTACAGCATCAGGGGAACCACTTTTATATCCGGCCTCAAGTTCATCAACTATTCTGTTGTGTCGTTGTTTGGAAATTTCAAATTCTTCCTTGTCCTTTTCATATTGGTCACGAAGTCTAAGAATTTGTTTGTTACGTTCATCGACTCGGCGATTATATTCATCCAAGGCAATGTTATATTTATTTCTGGCTTCCCAAACTGCCCTCTTATATTGCTCATCTCCTCCCAATAACTTGTCAATGAAGTCAGGCTTTTCAACTTTAAGAATATTTTCACTTGGTTTGACGATTTCCATTTGGAGCCAATGTGGCCGTTGAAATTCTGGATACTCTCCCTGTTTTTTCATACCGTTGAATGTAAAGTCAATTTGGGCATTAAGTGCCTGCTCCAAAATGCTATCTAAATTCCTAAGGATTTGTGCTAGCACGTTATTAGCTTCTATTGTTTTATAGACAGGGTTGTTAGTATACGGTGATTGAAAAGATTTAGAGCCAGTCATATAGAATGCCCCTTATTCATGCCTACTTCGCGCTCTTGACCATTTGCCGCGCGACCTGCATCAACTCATGCGCAGAGCGCAATGTGCCTTCGCCCACTTCGCCGAGCATCTGCGAGAGTTCAAGCAGTTGCGGTTCGCCGCTCAGCCGCTCGACGCGCGTCAGTGTGCGGTTGCCTTGGATCAACTTTTGCACCTGATAATGTTCATCGCCGAACGCGGCCAGTTGCGGCAGGTGCGTCACGCAAAAGACCTGATGATTACGTCCAAGATGCCAGAGCTTGAATCCGACCACGAGACCCACGCGTCCGCCGATGCCCTGATCAATTTCATCGAAGATCAGCGATGGGATTTGGTCGGCGCTGGCAAGAATATTTTTCAACGCCAGCATCAAGCGCGAGGTTTCGCCGCCAGATGCAATTTTCGCAAGCGGCTTGAGTCCCTCGCCGGGATTCGGCGCGACCAAAAACTCGGCGCGATCGAATCCATTTTGATCGAATGCAACGCGCGAGCCATCACTTAACGGAATCCCGTTCGGGTCGGGACGCGTTTGGAAGTCTACATCGAAGCGCGCTGCCGCCATCTTCAAATCATCGAGCTCGATTTCGATGGCTTTGCCCAACTTTTCCGCGGCGGACTTGCGCTTCTCCGAAAGCGCAACGGCTTGCTTCGATAAGGTTTGAAGCAATTTATTTTCTTCGGCTTCCAACGCCGCGATGCGTTCGCTGGCATTGGAAATATTTTTCAACTGCTTGCGCGCGTCGGCGCCAAAGGCAATCACCGCCGGGATGCTCCCGCCATATTTGCGCGTCAGGTTGTAGATCAAATTCACGCGCTCTTCGACTTCATCCAAACGGCGCGGGTTGAATTCGATTTCATCCAAATAATCGCGCAAGGAACGAACGACATCCGCAAGCGAATCTTCCAATGCCGCAGCTTGGTCAGCAAGTTCTTCCTGCGCCTTATCAATTTTTGCGAGTCCCGCCAAGGCTTGCGCAGCCTGACCCACCAGGTCGCTGGCCGCGGAAGATTCCTGCGAGCCTTCGTCCAAGACTTCGAGTGCGTGCTGTGCATATTGCGCCAGCGACTCGGCGTTTGCCAAGCGATCGCGCTCTTTCTTCAACTCGACATCTTCGCCGGGCTTGAGCTTCGCGGCTTCGATCTCCTCGGCCTGGAACGTCAGCATTTCGACGCGGCGATCCGCATCGGCCTGTGCCTGACGGATTTCATTCAACTCTTTGCGAACCGTCAATAACTTGTGATACGTCTGGCGATAATCTGATAACGGCCTGGCAATGTCCGCATAACGATCCAACAAACCGAGATGCGCGCGCGGATCGAGCAGCGACAGATGTTCCGATTGGCCGTGGATATCCACCAGCGACGCGCCAATTTCCTTGAGCAGGCTCACGCCCACCGTCCGGCCATTGACGCGGGCGACGTTCCTTCCTTCACGCCGGACTTCGCGCGCCAACGTCACATAATTGGGATCATCCAAAAGTTCTTCGCGCTTCAGGATTTCGTTCACCGCTTCTTTTTCCGGACCCTGTAACTTAAACACACCTTCGACATACGCCGCGTCTGATTCCGCCCTCACCACCGTCGCGTCGGCGCGGCCTCCGATCAGCATCTCGACCGCGTCGAGGATGATGGATTTGCCCGCGCCTGTTTCACCAGTCAGAATCACGAGGCCGGGACCCAGCTTGAGATCGAGCTTGTCTATGATCGCGAAGTTCTGGATGCGGAGTTCGGTCAGCATAACTTTTTAACCCTGCTCCAATCGCCGTCCTCAGCGCTCAGAGCAAATGGTTTTTGATTTAGTCAGCATTATCCACCGATGCGGATTCCAGAAATTTGTGTGTACGCGGCAGGCACGGCGAGGAAAAGATAAACCACCTCCCAAATCGCAGGCAGGAGCGCGCCGGCGCCGACACTCAAGCTTCCAGATAGAACGGCAAGCAAAGCAGGCAAAGAAAAAATCAGCAGCGCAGGCAATGCGCCAGCCACCATGCCGATCGCGCAAGTGGCAAACAGCGCGCGCGATCTTCGATTCCGAATGAAGCGCAGAATGATGTTGCCGATTACCGCGCCCGCGCCTGGAGCCAAAAACAGAATCAAAAGTCCAAAAAAGATTCCGCTGGCAAGAGCCACCAGCACGCTGGTAATCCCTGAAGCGATCGCGGCAGCCACGAATGCGATGATGTAATCGTACCACTCGGCGGTATCGAATACTTTCTGTTGAGCGCGGACACATTCCTTGCAGCGATAGCCGGTCGGCGTAAGCACAGCGCAGTCCGCACAGATCGGGCGTTCACAGCGATTGCAGCGCAGGGTCGTCGGGCGGTTGGGATGAACGTAGCAGTACAGCGCATCGTTTTCTGTGGGTGTGGTTTGTTGATTGAGCATGAGTCGGCAGTCCTACAAATGAGGTTGATTCAAATGTGCGTTCAAATTTCGATAGAAGTAGCCGGGATCCCCAAAACGGACGAACTGCGCGGCGTATTCGGCGGCGCGCACGTCCACGTGATCGTCCTCGGAAAGCGGCAGAGGCGGCTGTCCATCCACGCTGACGACGGTGTTGTCGCTCTTGACGATAATGCTCACCGACGATCCTTCGGCAAGCACGACGCCTCGGTCCACCGACATGTGCGGCGCGATCGGAACGAGCAGGATGTTTCGCAAATCGGGCGGCAGGATTGGCCCGCCAGCAGCCAGTGCGTACGCGGTCGAGCCGGTCGGCGTGGCGGCGATCAATCCATCGCACACGTAGGTTGTGAGCAGGCGCCCGTCCACGCTGGCAGCCAGCCGCACCGGGCGCAGGTTCATGCCGCGGCTGACAACGGCTTCATTGAGCGCGTGCCAGCGTCCGAGAACCTCGCCGGCCCGAACGTGTTCGGCATAGATCATCATGCGCTGTTCGATCCATGCTTCGCCGTTCAGGAGACGTCCCAGCATTTCACGCCATTCGCCGCGTTCGATCTGAATCAAAAACCCGAGCCTTCCAAGGTTGACTCCCAAAATCGGAACGCCGATGGGCGCACACAAATGTCCAGCGCGCAGCATCGTCCCATCGCCGCCGACCGCGATCAACACATCGAATTCGCCCTGCTTGATGCGAGCGCGCAGGTCTTCATCGTAAAGCGAACCAGTTGGAGAATCGAAGCCCTTCTCTTTCAAAAATTTTACGATCAGATCGGCTTCTGCGAAAGCATCCGGCATCTTTGGATAAGAAACAATCACGGGATGTTTCGGGATGAATGAGTCCGGCATGGAAATATTATACATTACCCTCACCTCTTTCCCCTCTCCCAACCCTGAAAGAGGTGTTGGGAGAGGGGAGGGTGAGGCTCAAGCCAATTTTTGGTCACAAACTTTTCTGAAGCCGCATCTCAGGCAGCGCGCCGCGTCTTCATGCGAGCGCGGGACGTTCGTGCGATATTCGTCGCGGCGCATTTCGGCAAGTTGATCCAGCAACGCGGATTCAAGTTCGGGTGTGTAATCCACGGCGAAATCGCGATTCGAATAATGGATGATTCCATAAGGCGGACGCTTGCCCATTGTTTTTTCAACCAATAGACAATACGCCGCGACCTGAAAGATGTGCGAATCATATGGGACTTCGGGCGTGCGCCCCGATTTGACCTCGACCGGAATGATCTTCCCATTCTGTTCGACGAGATAATCGGGCTTGCCAGTTAGTCCCATTTCTGAATAGAACAATGGCTTCTCGACCTCGCCCCAGGCGCGTGTGTCGGCATAGATCACGCGTCCGCCGGGCAGGCCGGCCTGGCTTCGCTGGCGATTCGATTGCCAAAAAAAGAGAACGGCGAGGATAACAAGAAAGAGGGCGAGGTAAAGCATCGTCAATAAAACACTGTCATCAGATGAAGCGAAGAGCAAGATAAACGACAAGCAGAGTCAAAGCCGTCAAAAGCAGAATCACGCCCAGCGTCCGAAGCAGACCCGCCGCCAAAACTTTGCGTCCGTGCCGGCGATGAAGTTCGGTCCCGGTCGCGAGTTCAGCTTGATTCCCCGATTCCACACCTTGTTTGCGATACCACCAAGCGCGGCGGCAATAACGATAGGATCCGATCTCGGAAGCGCGGATAACGGGAGGCATGGGCGAAGTATAGCACAAATTTTCTAGTCACATTAGCTTGCATTTAAGTAAAAACCCTGATAAAATATAGAACATTTGTTCAAGGCCTGTAATGGAGAAAGACACAATGAGCCACAATCTTATGCACGATATCCAAAAGGGATTGGATGAAAAGCGCCTGGAACTGGGACGTTGGCTCGAAACGGCTCCGCCCGGCGAAAAGGAGATTCTCCTTGGCGCACAGGGCGAAAGTGTGGTTCAAACACATTTACATGTTATGGATGAGACGCTTGAAAAGATTGGAGAAGGAGCCTTGGGAGTCTGCACAGTTTGTCACGGGATAGTGGATGATAATCTGCTTCAAATGGATTACACCTCCTGCGTGTGTCTCGATCACTATTCGGCGCAGGAACGCCGCGACCTCGAAAACGAATTGGAGCTTTCGCAAGTCGTTCAGCGCGCCCTGCTGCCCCAGCAAGTCCCGTACATGGTCGGGATGGATATCGCGGCGTTCAGCCGTCCGGCTCAAATTGTCAGCGGTGACTATTTCGATTTTTTACGTTTCAACGATGGAACTCACGGTTTGGTCGTTGGCGATGTGAGTGGAAAGGGGATGTCCGCTGGAATGCTGATGTCCAGCCTGCAAACGGCTTTTCATGCGCTCGTGCCCGAAAGCGATTCGCCAGTCAAGGTGTTGGAGAAGATCAATCGCCTTTATATCCACAACATCAATTTCACCACTTTTGCAACCATCTTCTTCGGAAAGATTGATCCAGGGAAGAGAACCTTGGCGTATGCCAGTGCAGGTCATAACCCTGCGTTTTTGTATCGCCCCACCCAAAAACATGGAGAGTGGTTGCAGCCAACCGGTGCGGCCATTGGCCTGATGGAACAATTCGACGTCCAACTAAGGAACGTTCAGCTTGAGAGCAACGATGTTCTTCTGCTTTATACCGATGGCGTAACGGAGGCATTCGACCGGCAAAATCAGCAATATGGCCCGGAACGATTGGCAGGAGTAATCGAGAGAAACGAGGGGTTGCCTGCAGGAGAATTGATTCAAAAAGCCCTTGGGTCATTGAATGACTTCGTCGAAGGACAGTTGCTCCAAGATGATATAACGCTGGTGGTCTGCAAAATCCAATAGCATCAAAAAATCTTCCTGGAAGTAGAGATCAAATCACCGCGATTACTGCGGTGATTTGATTTTAACGTTGGCAGACAATCTATCCAGTTTCCATGCGAAATATTTCTCATCCCTCTTGAGAAAACTTTCCTTGTGAGTTATTTTGGACTTTGGACAAACTCAACAGACCTTGTTAGCGAAATCGAACAAGGAAGCGCCTTAGCAACCGTAAAAACGAAGCGAGTCGGCTCAGGCTGAGGCTTTTTTCATCACTGGCTGGCGGGTTCGCGGTGTGAGTTTCGTGCCTGTGCGCCTGCCAGGGGATTTACCTTGGGGTTTGGGAGGCGGAGCAGGTGTCCCAATCTGCCGAATAATGCGGCTCATGTCGCGGAGCGTCATGGCCGGAGTGGGCGATTGGTTCAGGCGGGTTGGTAAATACCGTTCCCAGGGACGCGGCAGGGAGTGAGCCAAATCTT
>JAJYLQ010000001.1 GCA_021787595.1 Chloroflexota bacterium
CTCAGTGAGATCAGTGAAGAGTGGTTAACCGGCAGAACCTATATGACTTTTGAAGGTTCAACTTAATCACCACATAAAATTGCAAGGTAACACTTGATCGAAATTACAGAAAATTCCTTGCACTATCGAGATAAACTTGGAATCCTCCTCCTATTGCATATGAACCAGCGCATTCCTCAAGAGTCTTTTCTGCGGCTTGTCCAATTAATATAGTTGTGTCCTTCGGAATAATGAATTCTGTTACGTTGGTCGCTAAATTGCTATTTGGAAGAGAAAGCAAGGCTCTTGCCTCCTCCGGCGTCATGTTCGGGTTCAATGTAAGCCAATTTCCAATTTCGTTGGCTGGGTTACCGCGTCCATCATATTAATGCTGTTTTGCATCAGGTGAAGCGATCAATCAACAGGTTATGGCATAAGTTGTTAAGGTTCGAAGATTTTCATGTATCTTCGTCATGTATATTAGCGGCTATTGCACGCGCGTCGTTCACGCAGGCACTTATTAATTCTTTTGGTTTCTCACCAATACGCGAGACAGTCCTTCCCCAACGATCTGTTCCCTCAACACGATATACACCATAGGAGACCTCGCGAACCCGAAAAAACCATCCCTCAAGAAGGTCGGCTATTGGGTACTCTTTCAGTTCTTTATCACTCAGAGAATGTAACAATTTCTTCATAACATGAAAATCCTTCGCACATTACACCACATTTGCGGCTTCTAGATAATTTTAGCACTTCTACGGCAATAATATCTTCAAGTACCCGGAATCTAATAAGTCTTGAATAGTTCGACCAAACATTCCAAAATAATATTGTGTCCCACCACCTGCTTCACCAAACCATGGCGCCGCGGGACCAGACAAAACGTTCTCAATGGGTTTGATGACTTCAAAATTGGTAAGGGTCGTATCAGCATTAGGAGGCAAGGATAATTCCCAAGGCTGTGTTCCTACTGGGGCTCCATATGAGCCAAACAAATCTCCAAACCTGCTAAAAGTTTCACCGATTTGTAGCTCAGTAAGGTTAGGCGTTCCTGCAAAACCGTTATTTGGTGGGTAATATGTTGTAAGCGAATTGAATTCATCTAGAAGGGATTGTGCTTCCGATGCAAATTCCTCGCCCACGGGTTCGGCTGCCGCGCCCTCTGCCTCCGTTCTGCTTTCATTTACTGAATACTCGGCGAATGCTTGCAAGCCCAATGGGTCAATCGCGTTGACAGGATTATCCATCCCATAGATATAGCGATTAAGTTGGCTGGGGTTGCTGAGGCCATAACCAAAGGTATCACGGCTTACAAATTGGCCCGTTGGGGGTGAATAGTATCTTGCGCGTAAATCATACAGCCCAGTCAATGAATCAAATTGCTGTCCTGTATAGAGATAGTTGTTAACCGTCGAGCCAGTTTGGTTGTAAATCTTTCCAAAAGCAGTGTAGGCATAGGTATCGGTGATACTGCCTGTGCTATTGGTCAAATCGCGGACACTGCCCTGTCCATCATGGAGATAGTAACCGGTTACACCGCTGCGCGTTTGCGATAATAATTCAGTTCCACCCAACACATAACTCGTTGTATTACCTCCACTTGTTTCCGAGACTACATCGCCATAGGGCGAAGCTTCATCCCATAGGTAATTTGTTGTTTGAGAGTTGACGCTTTGTTGTACGCGTCTTCCATCGGCATCATAGGTATATTGGACAGTGGACGATGGACCAGTGACCGTAGCCAAGCGATCCGCCGCGCTCCAAGCGTAATTGGTAATGTTCGAGCCATTGGTGACACTGGTGAGATTCCCGCGGCTATCGTATTGATATTGTGCTGAACCCGCCGTGAGCAACTGGTCAAGGTTGTTGTAGGTGTAGTTGGTAAGCACGCCATTGACATTCTGCGATAAGCGGTTGCCCACCGGGTCATATTCATAATGGGCGTTGTAGGTGACATTGTTGCTGCTATCATAGCGTCTTTCAGTGACGAGCCGATACGCGTCATCGTATGTCCATTGGATGGATGAACCATCTGCTTCGGTCACGCCCAGGCGGTTGCCAGCGGGATCAAGGGTATAGGCATACGAAGCAAGCGTCGTCCCGCTCTTGCTTTGCACAAGACTCGTGAGGCGATTAAGGCTATCATAGGTATAAGCTGAGGTAACTCCGTTCGGCAGAACCAATTGTGTTCGCAGTCCGGCATTGTCATAAGTGTAGCTGGAGACACCACCTTGTGGATCAGTGACGCTGGATAATCTCTCAGCGTTGTCGTAGGCATATTGGGTGGTGCCTGCCGCGGTGGTCAGGCTGAGGCGGTTCCCCGCGGCATCATAGGCGTATTGAACGGTCTGCCCGTTCGGTTGTGTGATCTGAGTCAGACGGTCACGATTATCGTAAGCATATTGAACCGTGCCGCGGCTATCTACTGCCGTTTGGCGCAATCCATTCGCGGTATAGGTGAAGCCCACACTTTGGCCGTCGAAGTAATTGATTTGCGTCAGTCGGTTGAGGGTATCATAGGTAAAGGCATTGGTGTGCCCGTCAGCCAGTTGATGATTGAGCAGGTTGTCATTCAGGTCGTAAGCGAAGGTCTCGAAGGAGTTATCGGGCCAGGTCTTTTGCATCTGGCGGTTGAGTGCGTCATAGCTGAAAGAAGTGACGTGGCTGTTCGCATCGGTGATGGTCAGCAAATTACCGGATGCATCATAACCATAGCTGGTGGCGTGACTCAGTGGATCGGTCACCGAAAGCAATTCGCCTGCATCATCATAAGCATAGCCGGTGGTCTTGTTCCCCTGGTCGGTGCGGCTAAGCACGTGCCCATCTCCATCGTAGATCTGTTGCATGGTAGTGCCATCGGCATAGGTCGTCAGGGTTAACCAACCGCGCAGGTTGTAATTGAACTGGGTTTTGCGGTTGTCGGGATCGGTGGTCGAGATGCGTCGTCCATCGGCATTATAGCTATAAGATGTGCTGTGTCCATACGGATCAGCAATTTGAATCAGGCGACCCGCGGCATCGTAGGTGTAGGTAGTGGTGTGACCCAGTGGATCAGTCTGGCTGATCTTGTGTCCGGCTGCATCGTATCCATATTGTATGGTGCCGGCATCAGCGGTTCCATCGGCATACGTCGCACTGATGAGGCGGCCTGCCAGATCGTATTGATAACGAGTGACATGACCCGCTTGATCGGTATGGGTCAGGATGTTCCCATGCCAATCATAGGTGTAGCTCTCAGAAGAGTTATCCGGATAAGCCACCTTGATGAGATGATTGGCGGCATCGTAGGTATAGGTCGTGCGGCTGCCAAGTGGATCCACCATTGCCGTCTTATTGCCATTGGCGTCGTATTCGTAGTGCGTGATCTTTCCCAGCGGCTCGGTCATGGTAATCAGATGACCCAATGCATCGTAGTCAAATTTAGTGACATTGCCACGCGCATCAGTGACAGAAGTTTGCCTGCCAAAGGCATCGTATGTGTAAGTTGTTGTGTGATTCAGCGGATCGGTATCGCTCAGCAGGTTGCCGAACGTGTCGTAGGTGTAAGTCGTGATCTTTCCGTTGCCATCCGAACGGGTCAGGATGTCTCCATGCGAATCCCAGGTGAAGCCTGCCAGTGTCCCCAGGCTGTCGGTAATGCTGGTAGGACGGAAGAGCGAGTCGTAGTTGATCGTCTGGGTATTGCCCAAACCATCGGTCTTGGAGGTTGGGCCTCCGTATTGGTTGTAGATTGTGGAACTACCTTGATTGAGCGCGTTGGTGATGGAGGTCTGGTTCCCGTTGCTGTCGTACGTGAATGTGGTGCTGTGACCCAGCGGATCGGTTTTGGTCAGCAAATTGTGGGTGCTGTCGTAGGTGTAGGTTGTGGTGTGATTTAGCGGATCGGCCTGGCTGAGCAACATGCCGTAGCTGTCATAGGTCGAGACGACCTTGCCACCATCCGGGTTTGTCACTGTAGTTGTGTTCGTGCTTAGACTGTAGGTATATTGGTAAACATTTCCGAGCGCATCGGTCTCGCTCTGCAATCTTCCATCGGGATCGTAGGTGTCGGTGATGAGTGTATTGCCGCGCGGATCCACCGCGCCGGTGAAGTAATGGTTATTGTAGCTATAGGTGATGGGATTGGTCAGGCCCGGCAGGGAAACACTCGTAAGGTCGCCATTCGAGTCATAAGAATAAGTGTAATGGTTCCCATCTGGATCGGTGATCTGGGTGATGCGTCCCTGCCCGTCGCGCACGAAGGGCACATTCAGATTTCCGGCGCTGGATGTGATGCCGCTGGCAGTGAAGGTGAGCACATTGCCGTTCAAGTCGGTGATAGATTGAAGTGTCCCATCCGAACTCATCACGAACTTGCGCCCATAGGGATCGGTGTAGGTATACTGCGTGGGCTGATAGAGTCCGCCGGGGAAGCAGAAATATTGCCCGCCGGAGGTGACCACCAGACCACAGCCGTTCGATGTCAAACTACCGTAGACGCCCGCTTCGGGAACATAATCCGGATACAACAAGAATCCGAAGACCCCGCCCGACGATTGCGGCTTGAAGTAGAAGGTGACGCGCTTGCTACTGCCGGGCATGGTCAGGGTCACATCGTCCGCCGGATCCACGGTGAGTTGTGGATTACCGATGGCAAGCGTCCAACCATTCCCGAAATCACCCACCTGGTTGCGTTCCAGGCTGTCATAGGTGCGGCCAACAGTGATCGGCAGCCCGACCAATGGAACGGTGAAGTCGGTGATGGTGAAACGCACACGGCCCGGCTTGTAGTTTCCAGCCACAGTGATCAGGACGCCGCTATCAAGTTGTGTCCCGGCGGAGTTCGTGCCGCTCAACATGATAATGTAAGAGCCATCCGCCAGTGTTGTCGTATCCAGGGATGCCAACGTTGAACCGCCCGTGCCGCTCAGATTACTGGCTAAGGTAGTGACCGCAGTGCGATTGTCTGTAGGCCAGTACAGGATCGTGCCATTGGAAAGTGTCATGCCATTGGCGAGTGTGATTGGAACGATCCCCGAAACTGTGCTTTGATTTGCAGGGCTGCCGATCCAACCCGGAACGGCTAATGGTCCACTCGGGGTGGGCGGGGTTGTGCCCATGGTCCAATTGACTGTAGTTATGGGAGAATACGTTGCGATCCCACTTACCCAAGCCATCGCCTGAACGGTATCTGTGCCGGGATTATTGCCCGTATAACTGAAAGTTGCCACTCCGCTTCCATTTGTAAACGCATTTATTTGTTGAGTGTTGACTCCGTTGATACTGAGCGCGACCGGCAAATTGCTTATCGGATTGCCGGATGAATCGGTAGCTGTGACCGTAAAGGCCTGCTGTTGTCCTGTCACATTATTGGTGGTTGTGTTGGGACTGATTGTTAGGTCACCACTGGGCGGTACTCCTTGGCTTCCGCTTAACACGCTGAAAGACAGCCCCCCGGCGCCGTTCTCCGCGAAATCAATCTCGTAAGGATACGTGCCTTGAGAGGGAAAATTGATGCTGATCGTGCTGTATCCCCATGCACCGTTATTGGTGTTAAGGACGGGATAATGCTGGAACACGGTGTAGCCGCTTGAGACACTTCCGGTAGGTTGGTGTCCGTTTTGGTCCGGCCCCACACCCCAGCTGAAACCGTCATCCGAATAGATGGTAAGAGTCAAACTGCCGGTCTGTTTGACCACGAATTCACCGGTGAAAACGGCTTCAAAGCCGGTAAGTGCGCCTGTGCCTGCAATGTATCCATTGCCTTGGCAAACAATCGAACCGGTATAGTGGCCTGTCACATCCGTAGAAACATTGGTAAAAGGTCGTGTGTCCTGATTCAAATTGCTTGGAGCGCCTGGCACACTGCCGCTTACGGGGTTGAAATTAAGTGTGGGAAAGGTTTGGGAGAAAACGGGCACATCGCTCGATGAATGATCGAACACGTATGATCCGTGTGGGTTAGTGAAAAAGCGGCCCCAGACGGTCGTTGTGGAGATTGAAGCGGAAGGTGCTACCCAACTTACTGAAGATGTGTTGGACGTAAGTTGCAAGCCGTTTATGCTGGCGGTGCCTTGTACACTATCTGTGCCTGTGTTTGTTCCAGTATAAGTGAATGATGCCACTCCACTCGTATTAGTGGTGGCTATATTGCTGGTTGCATTAGGACCTGTTACGACGAACTGGACGCTGACATTGGCTAACGGCGCGCCGAAGCGGTCTTTCAAGGTCGCGGTAAGGGTTTGGGTCGTTCCGGTCACGTTTGGTCCAGCTGCACTTGGCGCGAGTACCAAAGTCGCGCCTTGCAGGGGCGATGGGGTGGGGGTGAAGATGGGTGTCGGTGTTTGCGAAGGCGAAGCTGTAGCAGTCGCTGAGGGTGTCAACGTTGGGGTGAAAGTTGGGGTGTCTGTTGGTGTGAGGGTAGCTGTGTCAGTTGGTGTAAAGGTTGGAGTGTATGTCGGCGTATTCGTTGCCGTGTTGGTTGGGGTGAAGGTGGGGGTATCCGTTGGTGTGTTGGTTGGAGTATCAGTGGGCGTGTTTGTCGGAGTGAAGGTTTGCGTAGGCGTAGCCGTAGCAGTGGGGGTGGGCGTCCCGCTCCCACAGCTATATCCCAAGAAGATTGCTGAAATTTGATTCTGCTTTGGCAGTTGATAATCGGTGATGCGGACGCGCGCAAAAGCACTGACATGGTACTCTGTGTTATTTCCATTTCCCTTGGTCGCATCCCACACAGGCACATCTATATCGATGGCTTTGAGCGCGTCTAGTGCTTGTCTTACCGCGCTGCTGTTGGAGACCCCCGGCTTTCCACTTACCCAATCATTAGCGGATAAGGTGTGGTCGGTTGGGTCATTGGGATTGATGTAGGTGTTGCTGTTGCCGGGAGGTGTCAGGCTGGTAACCAATGTCGGTTCGCTGGGATCGCCGGTCCAACTCAACCAGCCGAAGTTTCCCGGTTGCGTTCCGTTGAGAATGTTGCTGATATAGCTGGGGTAGTTCATGCCTTCCAGGCTCTGCGCTGACAGGGCGATTGGATACAAATTGCACCCCATTGGCGGAGCGAATGTAGGTAATGCTGGTGTTGATGTACTCGCAGGCGTAGACGTGTTGGTCGCGCTTGGCACCAGCGTTGGTGTGGATGTTTGCGAAGGCGAAGCCGTAGCAATCGAGGTGATCTGTGTCGAGAGGTTCACCTTCCCCCGTTGTGGAATGGAGCTTGTCTTGCTGCCCGATTGTGCCAGGGCAGCTATGGACGGAACAAACGCATTGAACAATATCGCGGCGACAATGCACAACCGAATTGTAACCTCGGCCGGTCGTTTTGTTTGACTAATCATCACACTTCCTCCTCGCATCTTTATGATGACTTGCTCGCCTTCAAACTACTTTTTCTATTTCGGGGGTTTTGGTGTTGAGGCCCCCAATTGGACCATACTGCTAGCTTGTTTATACGGATTTTATCCGGCGTTGAGTTTCTGTCAAGTGAAGATCGTCATCTTTCCCTGGCGTTCATTGTTTACGAGTCAAAAAGTATCTGCCCATTTGCAGATGCTTGTGGGTTGAGAAGCGTGTTGAGCTACTTCAAATAGCGAGGGAGCTGGTTAATTGAAATTGACGGCTGTAATCATCAGCTTTTCCGCATAAGTCTTGTGACATGCGACCCATCCTTATTGAAGTAAGGCGCGCAATTCACAAGACTTTCTAACTTTTACAATTCGTCTGGTCATCGGGCAATCTGTAAGATAAAGGATCGTAATTGGAAATTGCAGTGTCGGTCCGCTATGTTCGGGCGCAAGCGGCTTGTGATCATATTTCAAGGCAATGATGGCTTGACCATTGATGCGAGAGGTATGTTAGTGGTATAACGACCGCTGCTGTACGCCGCAACAAACATCGCTTTGTGATCCAGCTCATCGTATTCGAGCAATGTATCGAGACTCACACCTTCCCATTTCATATCGAGATGATGCCACCTCGTGACGTATTACAATAACCAACGCTATCATGTGTCGCTCGACAGTCTCACATCGGTCGATGTCTATTTCGGCAGAGCCAAGGAGGAGCTTTCTAAACGAGACGTGATCAAACGAAAAACCATCCAACAGAGGCGATTACAAAACATGCGATTAGCCACAGTATGATGATTATAACAAATCGGAAATTTACACCTTAGAGAATCGCTATAAGTGTCCCAAATGTTTTGATGATGTACAAAGTAAGTGTATAGGTAGGTTTGTGAGACAAAGAAAAGTTCTCTGAAAGCTGTTGACACGAGACCATCCAGACTAACAGGTTTAAACGGATCTAATGTGGATTTTTCCAAGCTAGGCAAATGCTAAACCAAGGAATTTTGTTAGCAAATTGTCAGGCAGTTGTCAGCGACATGAAGGATGATAATGTCTGTATAATTTTGCTATGAATACTAATCTTCGGTCCTTTGAGCGCGATTACGTTGATGCTGTGGTTGAGCGCGTCCTCCCCTTCGGTGTTTTCGTACGCCTGACTGACGGCACGCCCGGATATATTCGAAGGCGCGAGTTGGACCTTGACGCGGATGTTGATCCACTAGCAGTAGTACGAAAAGGGCAGAAGATCTGGGCGGTAATCCTCGAATCCGAACAGGAACAAACCCACGTTGAATTAAGTCGACGTGCGACCTTGAGAGATCCTTGGCCAGAATTTGCGCGGCGGTTTCATGAGGGCGGTATGATACGTGGAATGGTACGAGCTTTACAGTCGAATGGTGTTTTTGTACGTGTCCAAGCAGGGGTTAGTGGCTTGGTGCCGCTTGATGAAATTGCGACTTGGCATGTGAACAAACCAGAAGAAGTGCTCTGGGTGGGTGATGCTGTCGAGGCAAGTATCGTTGACTTAGATGCAACGGATAAGAGGCTTATATTAAGCATCAAAGCGCGAATGATGCATCGAGACTCGCTCAAAACTACAGAAAGATCGTTAGCGCCGTCAGTGAATCAATTAGCAGTGGCCACGCGTGGAAATTTTGATCGCTCCATCACAGCAGCGGATCGAGATCATGTAGGTGCAATTCTTGTGGTGGATGATCATAATGAGGTGCGTACGTCGCTCACATTATGGTTACGGCACCGCGGTTTCACTGCTTTCGATGCGGATTCTCTCCACCGGGAAGCGCGGTTGTTTGCCGCGGTGTTTTCTCGAGCACGATAGCAATTGCTGAATCTCTTCATCCGAAATTTCAGACTGCGTCTTGGTACCCGGCATGGGATGTTTATATTGCAACAACTCCATGCCTAATACTTTGAGCACAATCGGTTTCACGCCTTCCCCTGATTCGGATTTGGCTCTGGACTCGGCTTCCTCGTGCAGGATACGATTGATCCTATGCGCATGCACGCCGCCCCGAATGCCGAGGATCAACATCAAGACGACTGTAATGGCGAGCGCAATTGAAGCCAGGTCATTTCCCATTTGCTGCTGGACAGCTTTGTAAATCCAGTTCAATGGGAGGGCGAGAATAATAAGTATGATGATCAAAGCAAGATAAATACCCCCCATTCTCTTGATAGTGCAAGGTTTTTTCTGTAGATTCGATCAAGTGTTACCTCGCGATTTTGTCTTGCGATTAACTTGAACCTTCGAAAGTTATATATGTTCTGCCGGTCAACCACTCCTCGCTGATCTCGCTCATGACAGCCGAGACCAAGCGCAAACAGGAGGCTGGGTTCGGAAAGATCGAGACTACCCGCGCTCGGCGTCTCACTTCGCGGTGGAGTCTTTCCACGCCATTGGTGGTGCGCAACAACTTTCGAAAAGCACCCGGAAAGGAAAAAACACTGAGGCCTTCCGGGATGTTGGTTGCCATCCATTCCGATAGACGCGAGGCGGTCTTTTCGTACTTCTTCACTGCCTTTGCAAGATAGGCATCGGCGGTGGCGCGGTTCGGCGCATTGAAGATCGTGCGAATATCCTCAGCGACTTCGGTCTGCATATCTTTATGTGGCACAAACGCTTGCGCATTTTGCTGCAGGTGGAACTGACAGCGCTGCCAGGGGATGCCACCCAAGACCGCCAAACGTGCTGCTCGCAGTCCAGCATGATCATCACGGGTGATGAGTTGCACGCCACCCAAGCCGCGTTGCTTCAAGCTCTCCAGAAAGCTGCGCCAGTGGATTTCGTGTTCGCTCAAGGACACGGAAACGCCCAGGATCTCTCGCTTCCCTTGTGGATTGATCGCCACAGCCACTAATCCGGCTAGATCTCGCACCTGTCCATCTTCTCGAACTTGTTCATAATAGGCATCCAGGAAGAGATAGGGATACTCGCCCCACGGTCGCTCACGCCACTGCTCCAGTTCCGCATCCATTTGAGCTGCCGCCTGGCTCACCATCGCAGATGAAACATTCACCCCGCATAACTGCTCGGTGATCGCTTTGACTTTCCTCGTGGAGACACCTTGGACATACATCTCCGCAAGAGCTAAGGTCAATGTGCGTTCACTGCGCAATCCTTTTTCCAGAGCCTGCGGATAGAACCCGCCTTCCCGCACTTGTGCCACCGCAAAGGTGACATCCCCAATCCGAGTCCGCATCGTTTTGGGTTTGTACCCATTGGCGTGTCCAGACCGTTCTGGGCTATGTTGGTAAAGGTCTGCGTTCAGATGCTCAGCTCGTTCTGCCTGCATCGCCGTATTGATAATCACGCGGATCAATTCCGGCAAAACATCCAGTCCTTGTTCTTGCACCTGCTCCAAGAGTTCAGCCGGTAGAGTAAAATCCTTGCGGTAGGTCATTGGCTGCTCCTTTTGGTGTCGTTACCGCAAGGATAACACTTGACCTGCTTTTCGTTGCAATTTACAGAAACAATCTTACACTACTCAAGAAGACCGGCAAGAGATCTTCAGGATAAAGCGACAGATTGTTACTACTTTGGTAAGTAGAGTTACAATAGATCGTAACCGTGAATTACATGTAGAAATAAATCTTAATTTGCTTAAACTATTGAACAATGATAGCCCCCAAAGAACTGAAGGAAAGAATAATACGCGAGGCCACATCAAGCCGGCTGGGATTTATCCTGGCCGGCGTTACGACTCCCGACCCGCCGCCGCATTTGTCGGCATTTGAAAATTGGTTAAGTCAGGAACGTCACGCGTCCATGGACTATCTGGCGGATGACCGCTCCCGCACCCGCCGCGCGGACCCGCGTCTCATCCTGCCCGAATGCAAATCCATTCTCGTGCTGGCGCTTCCCTATTCAGCCCCTTCCCTCATCCAAGCCCCTCTCCCAAAATTGGGAGAGGGCCGCGAAGCGTGGGTGAGGGGAAACATTGCCGCTTATGCCTGGGGCACCGATTATCACATTGTTATTCCGGAAAAACTTCGAGCGCTTGTAAAATTCATCGAACAGCAGGTCGGGCATCCTGTTCCGAATCGCGGGTATACCGACACCGGTCCGATTCTCGAACGAGATTTAGCTCAACGCGCCGGATTGGGTTGGGTTGGCAAAAACACCTGCCTCATCAATCCAAAACTCGGCTCTTATTTTTTGCTGGCCGAAATTTTGCTTGGCATCGAACTCGAACCCGACCCGCCTTTTACGACTGATCAATGCGGCATTTGCAGGCGTTGTATCGAAGCCTGCCCGACAGAATGCATTCTCGAAGATCGGACCCTTGACGCGGGCCGCTGCATTTCCTATCTGACCATTGAATTGAAAGAGGATATTCCGGTCGAACTGCGTTCATCCATTGGCAATTGGGTTTTTGGCTGTGACGTATGCCAGATGGTCTGCCCGTGGAATCGATTCGCCGCGCCGGATGGCGATTCATCGCTCAAGGCGCGTGAAGGTGTGCCGCATCCCCAACTGATCCAAGAACTTGGGCTCACGCCGGAAAAATTCAACGAGAAGTTCAAGGATAGTCCCATCCAACGCGCCAAGCGCCGCGGATATTTGAGAAATGTCGCGGTTGCGCTTGGAAACTCCGCACGGACAGAAGCCATTCCCGCTTTGAAAAAAACTTTGGAAGATAAAGAGCCAATGGTTCAGAAACACGCGGCATGGGCGCTCCAGCAAATCGAGAAGAAATCAAAATAGCCAATGAACAAATTATTGATTGCAACGAACAACAAGGGAAAAGGAAAAGAAATTCGCGCATTGCTTGACGATTTGAAAATTGAACTGGTCACGCCTGCTGATATCCATTTGAATTTGGATGTTTCTGAAGATGGCAGGACATACGCAGAAAACGCAGCGAAGAAAGCAATTGCTTTTCGGCGGGCCAGCGGCCTGGTTTCCCTCGCCGACGATTCCGGCCTCGAGGTGGATGCGTTGGACGGCGCACCCGGCCTATTCTCTGCGCGTTATTCTTCCAAGCCGGGCGCATCGGACTCGGATCGACGCGCTTTTCTTTTGCAAAATTTGCGCGGCAAACCTCGACCGTGGCTGGCGAGGTTCCGCGCAACGATCGCCATTGCTGTTTCAGAAAACGATGTCCGGCCTGCCGAAGGAGAATGCACAGGCGAGATCATCCCGGAAGAACGCGGAGCAGGCGGCTTTGGATACGATCCGATTTTTTTAATTCCAGAGCTTAACCGCACAATGGCTGAACTTGAAATGGATGAAAAAAATCGCCTGAGCCATCGGGCGCGGGCGATCTTGAATGCAAAGCCAATCCTGGCAAAGATATTTGATCTGTAATCAAATTTTGTGCTGCTCAAGCCGCGTCTTCGGCGGCGAGGACGCCGCCGAGAGCAATTATTGTAAAATTATTTTCGATCAACTATTATTACCGCGCAAGGTCGAGCAATCGTTCCCTGCCAATTCTCCCTCACCCTTTCCCTCTCCCAAAGGGAGAGGAGACTCCCTTCCCCATTCGGGGGAAGGGTTGGGGATGAGGGCGAAAACGGTAGGAAAGCCATGAGCAGAACCCTCAATGCTCTAACTTTGCGCTGTAATGCTATTTGGCTCAAATAAAATCATTGTCCCGGCTGGTACGAAATCGTATTCAAAAAGCCATCCAAAATCCCGGCTACTTTTTCCGGCTGTTCCAGCATCACCATGTGGCCTGCATCGGCGATTACTTCCATGTGCGCGCCCGCGATATGGTCGCGCAAAAATTCCGAATACCTGGGCGGCGTCATCTGGTCCCCGCCGCCGCACAGCACGAGCGTCGGCGTGGAAATCTTCGAGAGCTGATCCATCGCGTTGAACGCGTCGCACGCCAAAAAGTCCCCGTGAAGAACCGGGGGCCGCGTCCCCGACATTCTCTGCGCGGTCAATTCCTTCAATCGTTCGCCTGTCTGCGGAGCAAAGGAAAATTCCGTGACCATTCGAACCGCGTTCGCGAATGTGGACGGATTGGACGCGCTCTGCAAAATGGACGGCGCGACGCGCAGCTTCGCCCCGCCTCCAACCAGACCGAGGCCGATCACGCGTTCCGGAAAGCGGATCGCCGCTGAGAGTGCGATCGCGCTTCCCATCGAATGACCGACAAGAACGGCGCCATTCAATTTCAACGCTTTGATGAACTCGAGGATGCCGTCCGCATAATCATCAATCGTGTGATGGCCCAATCCTTCGGATCTTCCATGACCGGGCAGATCCACCGCAAAGATGCGTTGATTGGGCAGGCGGCGGATTTGCGGCGGCCAATATAAAGAATTGCCGCCCGCGCCGTGAATCAGGATCACCGGCGGGCGGGTTGGATGATCTGCTTGATTGGCAAAATAATATAAACCGGATGCAACAGGCATAATTCGATTCAGCGCGACCGGGCGTGATGCAGACGGTCGGCGGCTTCCTCGGTCAATGGGATGTAAACCGATATCTTCGTCCCCCTGCCAATCGCGGACTGGATGTTGAGCAGGCCGTTGACCAGCTCGGTGCGTTCGCGCAGGTTGACCATGCCGAGACTGGAACGTTTATCGTACGCCTTGTTCACCGCATCCACATCGAAACCGATGCCATCATCTTCGACTTCCAGCAGCGCCGCGCCCTGCTGGAACGGCTGCAAACGGACCCATATATTCGCGGCGTTGGCATGTTTGCGGGCATTGTTGACCGCTTCTTCGATGATATAGAAAATAACGCCTTGTTTTCCCATTTCCATCTGGCCGGCGATGTTCTCGTCAACGCTGACAATCACATTCTGGTTGTACGTCTCACGCATCTTGTCGGCCATGGATTTCAGCGCCGCGCCCAGGCCCTGCGACTCAAGGATAAGCGGCCGCAGCGTGAACAGCATGTGGCGGATTTCCTTCGTGGTTCGATGCGCCAGATCCTCGATCCTGGCCAATTCCTCCACGGCGCCTTTGGTATCCTTCTCGACCAGGCGCCGGGCAATGTTGATCCGCATGGCCATCGCCGCCACGGATTGCGTTGGTCCGTCGTGCAGGTCGCGCGCCAGTTTCTTGCGCGCTTCTTCATTGACTTCGATCATCCGCTCCTTCTCTTCCACCAGATCCTGATACAAGCGTGCGTTTTGAATCGCGACCACCGCCTGGCGGCTGATAATGTCCAGCATTTCGCGGCGATCGGGCGAAAAGTAATTTGGTTCAGGGTGGGCAAATATGATGGCTCCGTATACGTTGAATCCGCTCCGGAGCGGGAAGCAATAAGCCGATGTGCAATTGCGGAAAGCGATCACACGCCCCAGTTCCGGGTCGTAGCCGATGTCCTTCGAGAAGATTGGTTCGCCTTCATCAAAGACTTTTTTCAGGATGCCCTCGCTGCCTTGAAAGGTCACGCGCGTGTCTGCGCCGGTAAAGCGGCGCGCTGAAGCGACGCGCAATTGTCCGCCGCGAAACAGCAGCACCACACTGACCAGGGGATCGCTCTCGTTGCTTTCCGATTCGGGATTGAGGGCGGCGTATCCCAAATCCAGCGCTGAGTCGAGCACGCGCTTGTAAGAAAGGGTCGCCGTCAGGGTGGACGTCAATTCATAAATGGTACGCAGTCGTTCGCCCTGCACGTGCTGCTTCTTTTCCTCGGAATCGAGCCAGGTTTGCCTTTTGAGCCGCAGGCGCGTCATCAATTGCGTTCCCAGAAATCCAAACAACCCGCCCAACGCCAGGGTTCCTGCCATCCAGGCTAAAGCCAGCGGCGCACGTTCAGGCAGGTAGATTTGCGTCACTGCAAATGCAAGGATGGCAGATAACCCGGCCGCGATCAGCGCGCCCGAATAATCGAAATAGACCGCGCCGGTCAGGATCGGCAATAATCCCGCCCAGGATGCGGAGCCGGACAAGCCGCCCTGCACCCGGAAAAATACTCCGCTCAATAAAATGTCAACGGCCAGGTTGATCTGCCGGTGAAAGCTGATACGTGTATTGAGGCTGGCGAGGATGGTCATCCCCATATTCCAAAAGATCATCACGATCAGCGGCCAGGCCAGAGTTAAATTCAATGATCCCCCCAGGGACAGCGATACAACCAGCCCCAGCGTTACGGCCCAGCGGAGAGAAATGGCGAACCAGTCTGCTACGTAGGGAGTTTCAAAAGTTCGCATGGATGCAATGATAACGAAAGAACGCGTCCGCTGCAACGCGAACGCATTACAACACGATTACACCTTTGCGGACCAAAGTCCGCACTCCGCTAGATTTCATAACCCATTTTCGCTAAAGCAGTTCCAAACCGGTTGGACAGGACCTTTTGCTGTTCGGCTGAATAGGAATCGCGGAAACGCCCAATTTTGCCCTTGAAGAAATGCGTGCCCTGGTGGCTTTCCGCTTTTTCGGGACGATACTGCTCGATCACTTCCCGGACCTTTGGCCGGCTTCCGTTTAAACGGAGATAATCCACCAGGCGGGCGGACTCCGCATCATAGTTCGTCAGCAGATCCTCGTAGCGGGCGGCCAGCACGTTCTTCTCGCGCATCCACTTTTCCCAAATGCGGACATAATCTGCGATGAAGGCCAGTGAAACATCGAAATCTGTCAGGCGCGAAAACGCGTTCGGGCGGCCTTTGACCAGTGCGCGCCGGCCGTATTCGAACGCGGAGAGCATGGCATCGCGCGGGTCGCGGTAAATGTACGTGATGCGAAGCAGTCCCAGCGCCGAGAGCAGGCGCGAGGCCGATGTCGGCCCGGCATGTGCTTTGATGACAAATGTGTTTCCCAGCAGGGCAGGCGCGGTCACCCCCGCCAATCGCCGCACCGAAAGCACGCCGATGTTGCAGTTCACTTCGGTGAGAATCTTTTGCAGATGATATTTCCTGCGGATCTCATTTGCATCGGCGCAGCCCGTCGTTTGCATCAAATCATGAATCAGATTGTAGTGCCAGCCTGACCCGGCGCGCGGCATTCCCACAGAAAGGACGATCATTTGTTTTCCTCGGTTGATTTCTTTTGTCCTGCCCCGCGCGGGATCTTCGACTGAATCATAAACGCCGCAGCGCCGGCCAACATGCCGAGGTTGATCCACATATCGGGCAGGGCCAGGGAATCCTGTGTCATGTTGTCGAAGATGATGGCAATCCACGTGAAGATTGCGGCAACGCCAAGAAACTGCCAAAAGGTTGATTTTTGTTTGAGCGCGGCAAGCGCATCCCCAAGAATCGAAAACTGGAATGCGACGAACAGAAAGAATCCGATCAGGCCGGTTTCGGCCAGAAGCCGCACGTAAAGATTTTTCGGATTCGGATAGAGCGCACTGCCGGGACTCAATTGGCGCGCCAGTTCGGGAACGATGGTCAACGTCCAATCGGGCAGATTGTTGTAGATATAAAAACCGCTCGCGCCCAAACCAACGCCCGTCCACGGATGTTGTTCGTACGCGCCGTACGCGCCGAGCATATATCCGGCACGGGCGCCGGCAGAATTCTGAATGATGAAGGACTCGACCGAGGTCGCCTGGCCATCCCACAAACGCGCAATGTAATTCTTGCGGCTGAGGAACCACAAAGCGCCAACCGCCGCGATAACGACGGCGAGCACCAAACCCACGCGCCAAATCCAGCCGAGGCTCTCTCGCCCGGGCTCGGGGCGGGCGAGGCGGAAGCCGGACACAAACCAGATCCACGCCGCGCGGACTTGCGGGCGTCCAACCAGAAGCAGAGTCAACGCCACTGTCGCGCCGACTGTCAATAAGCCGCCGCGCGAAAACGTCGCAAGCAAAAGTAAAACGGCAGCAACCAGCAGAATGGGCTCGAGCCATTTGAAACGCGTCAGCCGCTGGCGGGTCAGGAGCGACGCGAATAACCACGGAAGAAAGACCGTCGAAATTTGTCCCGCGAGCCACGCGGGTTCATACGCCAATCCCGAAATGCGATTTGTTTTGATCAACTCGCGCATCGAGAACGCGCGCTGCCAATGCGTCACCAGCGGCTTGGGCAAAACATGCAAATAAAATGTCGCGCCCTGAACGCCGCTCCACAGAACGTCAAGGATAAATCCGGCAAAAAGCCATTTCAGCGAAAATCGAAGATCGTCTTCGTTGCGATTCATCCAGACCGCGGACACGAAGAAAACAGCGCCAATCACAACTGTGGCCCAGGCGCGGACGACGCGCCCGAAAATATCCTGGCCGCGCATCGGCGGCGGCGCATAAAGAATGGCAATCACGCTGGTCGCAAGTGCGACCAGGATGAACGCGGTGAACGGCGTCAACGCGCCGGCGCGCGGGAAAGTTGTCCTGCGCCGCAGAAGTTGAATCAACAAGACAGGAGCGAGCAGCATCAACGGGTAAAGCGACAGCGGACGAACGTATGTGGTATCGCCCGCCGGAAAGTATCGAAAACTTGTGACGGGCAAAGTCAATAACGCCGCGGCCCACAAAGCGCGGGCGATGGAATCGAGATTCAAAAAGCGGGAAGCGGCGTTCATTTCTGGATATCAAAGAATAAAACGGCGAGCGCGCTGAGGGCGAGAAACGCGATCGAACCAACCAGCAAATACCTGCTCGAACTGACGCTTCGCTGCGCCGTGAGATGCTGTGTTTGCGACGGGACCGCGGTGATATATTTTTCCAGGCTGGTGGCCGGATCGGTCATCTGTGTTTGAACGTTTTGTGCGAACGCCTGCGCCCAGGCAGATGCCAACGCCTCGGCTTTTTGCGCGTTGGAGTCATCTGCATAAAAATGCCAGCCGCCGTTTCCCGGCTGGCTCAATTGCAGCTCCTGCGCACGCAATTGTTGAACGGTCACGCCGCCGACTTGCGAGACCACCGCGTTCAAAACCGAATCAGACATCGCAATCTCTTCCAGTTTGCGCGTCTCGCGTTCGAGATAATAAAACTGTTCGTTGGTCGAGTTCTGCGGCCAGGCTTGTTCGAGGTGAAAGTCAACGTTGACCGTGGCGCGGGCGCGATACGGCGGCGGCGCGATGTAGTAAACTGCCGCGCCGATCAATGCGCCAACGACGGCGCCCAGCAGCCAGAAACGCCACGCTTTCAATAAACGAATGAGATCGTCGGAGGACGGAGGAGAAAAGATAAATTTCATGATGGCCTATTCTTCTTGCCGAGAATTCACGTTCACGAATTTTCACGAACATGCGCTTCGTGGAGCGAGAGGGTATCTCCCTCTGCACATTCACCGAATATTTGCATTCAAGCCTTTTCGATATTGAATTGCCTGCGCCGCCGCCAGTTCCAAAACGGCGCGACGATCTTGCGGAGGTAATACTTTGCCACGATCATCGAAAAGAAACTGCCGCCGTCGCGATAATGGACGCGCACCATTTCCGGCCAGCAGCGGTCGTCCGCATAAATGGTTTTGCCAGCCGTGTGCAGCCGGAAGTTGGCCCATGTCTGCGGAACGTATTTTACCTGCGAACGCCGCGCGATGCGCACCCACAAATCGTAATCCATCGCAAAATAAAACGATGGATCGAGCGGGCCGACGGCGCGCCACAAATCGCCGCGAAAGAACGAAGCCTGCTGGGGAATGTGAACATATCCCTGTTTCAGGCGGCGCAAATCAGTCTGCGCCGAGGCAAATCTGCCGATGACATCACCAGCCTCGTTGATGAAATTTGCGCTGCCATAGACAAGTCCCGCTTCGGGATGATCCGATAAAAATTTTACAGCGGACGAAACCGCATTCGATTGATAGGTGTCATCTGAATTCAGCCAGGCAAAGATTTCTCCTTCGGCGCGGGCGAAGCCTTTGTTGAGCGCGTCGGTCTGACCCTTATCCGGTTCGCTGATCCACCAGGCGAGTCTGCCCGCATACTTTTTTACGATCTCCACGCTGCCATCGGTCGAGCCGCCGTCCACGACGATGTATTCGATGCGCGGATAATCCTGGGCAAGCACGGATCGAATCGTGGCTTCCAAAAAGCGCGCCTGATTGAACGATGGCGTGACAATAGAGACCAGAGGGATCGACGCGTTCAAGTCCAACTCACTTCGGGATAATAAAGATGCGCGACCTCTTCCGTCACGCGGCGGACGCGGGCGATCTCTTCGGGCGAGAGGCGGCGTTTCCAATTCTCGAGGTTGGCGCGGCTGTCGAGTTTGACCGAATGAACCTTCCCGCGCGATAGCTCGGCCGGATTCCCGGAATTGCTGGAGTCGAGAATGGTCCGCTCGACGCGCGGGGTAAAGTCCAGACCTAATTCGCCATACAATTTTCGATAGCCCGCGGCAGGATTGAGCGAAAGGTCCTCGTGGCGTACGACTCGAATAGACGGAATCCGCTCAAGGGTCGAATGAACGACGCGATAGATCATCGTCCACAACAAAGCAGCCTGCCCGATAATGTCGTCTTTCGCGATGGACTGCATTTCCTTCCGGTAAGGTTCCAAATGATCGCGCATCAGCAAAGGTTGATTCCAAAGATCGGAAAAATCAAACGGCCAGTTGAGTCGCTTGAGGCTGCTGGCAAATGCCGCCGGATGGCGCACCGTAACAACGATCTCGCAATTCAAGCCGCCAGCAAACCAGGGCAGGGAAAAAACCGCGAATGGATCCTTCAACAAAGCGCGCTGATGAAAGATTCGCCCGCGCAGGAAAATATCGAGATCGCGCCCCATGCGCATAAAGTCTTTGCGCGAGCGAAGCGATTTGACTTCATCCAGCAAATGATACCGAAAATCCAGCAATTGACGAAATGAGCTCAGATAACAATCTTCGTTTTCATTGCAAAGATACATATACCAATATTGAACCTTCGCGCGCAAAACCCCGGGACGATGCAGAACATTCAGCGGCTCGCTGATATAGGCCGTCTGTGGATTTGCCGCAAGCATCTTCCCAACCCACGTTGTGCCGGTACGGTGTGCGCCAGTCACAAGAATCGGGCGCAAGTTGAGATCATCCATCTTACGGATTTCCCATCTGCGGCGCGCTGATGGAGTTTACCCCGTAGAATTGAGCGGCACAGCGATTGATCCAGTAGCTTGCGCTTGTATCGAGTTCCTTCACGCGTTCAATGCCAGGGAGTTGAGGAATGACGATATCCTTTTTGCCCTGCGCTTTATCGGCGAAAATCTGCAACTGCCGGCTATCCCATTTGGATGCCCATTGACTGTAATACGGCAGCGACTCTTTTAACACATTGCCTGTTGCGCGCAATGGATAATAGGCAGAAGTAAAAGCCAGCAATCCCAGAGCCAGGCAGCCTGCTGCAAACCGCCAGCGTACTTTGATTTGTGCCGCAGCCACGCCTAGGCAGGCTCCTTCCACCATCAAGGAAGAAATCAACATCAACTGACCGCAGAAACGGGCGCGTTCTTCAGGGAATGACTGTCCATAGACACTGGGCGCGAAGCTCGCCGCAATCAAAATGTACATTAAAACAGGAGTTGCCAGCATAATCGTCAATAGTTTCTGCCTGCCGTTCGATAAGAGCAGAGGATGGTCCTGAAATAAATAATAAAACAAAAGGAAAGGCATGACAACGGAAAGCAGAGAAGGAACGGGCAGGGTAACAAAGGAATTCCCGATGAACTGTACAACGTACAGCAAGGTGCGAGATACGAGAGTCACAAATCCCGGAGTCGGACGACCAAGACGAAGCGAGTTCCCCGGCGCGAGCGCCATCACTGATAATGCCAACAAGCCGCCGACTAGAATCCAGGCAACGACCGAAATCGCCGCCTGCCGTCGCGAACCTTTTTCAAAAAATACAATTGCAGCCAGCGTCAGAGCAGAAAAGACGATCAACATGGCATCCGGCGGTTCTGAAAAACCACCGCCAATAAAGGCCAGCATCATTAGTAACGGCCCCATCCAAACTGGCAGCCGCCGCCCATCCAACTTTCGGAGTTGCAGCAAGACAAAAGCGCTGAGAGCCGCCAGATAAACGAGCGGGGCGAAATGCGTTGCCATGGCCGAACGCCAATAGATCGTCTGAAAGCGATTCGGCGCCTCCAGAATGGAAAAGAACGATAATGCAGCGCCGAGAAACGCATCAACGACAAAAGACCATTGCAGGTTTGTGAAAAGTTTGATCTCGCGAACAAGCCAGATCAGCGCAACAGCCCATAAGATGATCATAACCACGGGCACGATCTGAATTTGGCGCGGGAAGATAAATTCGGTCAATGTATCGAACAGGATGTTGGAGTAACGGTCTGAGACAGTTTGATACCGGACGATCAACGCATGGATAATGGAGCTGCCATTTGCCAGCATAGTCTCACAATAATCATCAGCCAGGTAACGAGTAAAGGTCCCAAGGTAAGCAAAGCTGACCAATGCAGCAGCCAGTGCGGTGATTCCCATACCTGATACAGCATTCAAGAGAATGGATTTTGCCCTGCCGGTTTTCGGTTTAATCATTCTGATCTATTTTTCTCAATGAGTTACCGGTCTGGTCAGATCGTAGATGACGAAGCCGTCCCCTTGTTGATACACCGAAAACCCGGCGAGTTGCTGTTGGAGTTGAGGCTGGCGTTCCAGTTCGGCAAAGTCGGTTACGAGAAAGTAATGTTTGCCCTGGGTCAGGTTGCGGAACGTCTGGCTGAATTTGAAGGATGCGCCGCGCACATCGTGATAATCAATGTCGCCGGAGTTCGGCCAGATGATCGCGTTCTGCCAGCCCCAATAGGCCAGCCTGCCGCCGTAATCCTGCGTCAACGCGACAACACCCGAACCGTGATCGAAGATCGCACCGATCTCCGCCCACATCGCGGCCTGCGGACGGTAATCCACAGCCTTCAATTGGCTGCGAACATCCCAAACCGTTGCCAGCACACCATATAACAGGACAAACGATGCGGCAACGCGCGTCCAGCGCGCGGCTGTCATTTCAGCGAGGCGCGACATCAGCCAGTCCGCGACAGGCGCGAGCGAAAGGGCGACTAATGGAATGAAAGGCTCCTGGTAATAGTCATGCGTGGCGATGTGATAATCGAAATACAGACCAAACAAAATGTATGCGGCCCACAACCCGATCAAGAGACTCCGCACGCTTCTTTCGCGGACGAGAAAGAGGCCCAGCAATCCGAGCATGATCGCCGCCCCGCCCGCGGCCATGTTCGCTTTGACCGCCCAATCAACATAATTGATTGGACTCAATAACAGGCTTGGGATAAACCGTCCGCTGAATTGCCTGCCGAGGAAACCGTTCAGGACAATCCCATAGAAAAGATAGGCCGCGCCCGGCAAGGCTCCCAGCACAACAATCAGCCAGAGTTGTATGTTGCGGATCAAGTCGCGCGGCTTGTAACGTCCCAATAATTCGCCAAGCGCCGCACCAGCCACAAAAAAGACGGCATAGAACTTTATGAAGATGGCGAACCCGCCCAAAAGTCCCGCGAGGATCGCGAAGAGCCAGCCCCTCACCCCAACCCCTCTCCCAGTGGGAGAGGGGACAGAGGTGAGGGAAATCCAAAAATGGAATGCCCACCAAAAAGCGATGATCAACATCACCATGAATGGATCGGGCTGGAAGGCGCGGCTGGCAATGATCGCATAAGGAAAGAAAAGATAATAAGCGGTTGCGATCACTGCACCATCCGCGGAGATCAAATCCCGTATCAGGAGAAAAAGAAAAATCCCGCCGATGATCCAGAACAGCGATGAGTAAATCCGCGCCACCCAAAGATGTTCGCCCGTGAATTGATAGGTGAATGCCGCCAGATGCTCGACCGCTTCCGGCTCGACCTCGGCACGCGTCCGCCATTGCTGCAAAGCCATTTGCCGCTGCCAGTCGGGAACACCGGGCGCAGTCTGATAATACATCCCGCGCGCCTTGAGCGCGCTGAGCAATTGCCGTGTGGGATGAAAATCAAGCGGCAGGTTCGTCAGATCGTAAAGGCGGATCGCAAGCCCAAGACCAAACAAAATGACCAATGTGGTAACGAGAAACCAGCGCGGCGCGAAAAAAGAACGTGTATTTCCTGTGTCATTCATCGGGGGCAAATTCTAACACCAGTTGCTTGGCACCTTATCTATGAAATTCCGGTTCTCCGGGAATCGCCATGTTGAAACTGTTTTTGTACGCGGATTTCATGGAAAAGAAACAAGAGATCCATGCTGACCCGTGTCGTCCGCGGAACCTGTGCACTGAATCACACGAACTCCCAACGGATCGAAATTCCTGTGCAAAAGCGGGAAAATCAAGCCTATTGATGTTTACAAAAGTCAGTTAAGGGATGTCACTCTGAGGGAGCGCACTTCCCTGCACTTGCACGCAGGGCAAGTGTGCGACCGAAGAGTCTCGTATTTCGGACTCGAGACCCTTCACTACGTTCAGGGCTTCGGCTCAGGATGACATCAACCAATTTATAGGAATGTCAATAAGCTGGACTTCGTAAGCGTGACCCACTTATAAAAAACAAGCTCCCAAACAAAGTTGGGAGCCTGCGGAGAAGGGGGAAACTGCCGCGGAGTTTTTTATCTTTGATTGAATTTCATGCGCTGGGCCTGCCGCCGGGCCAGCGCGGCGCGTTCGACTGCCGCGGCCTGCTCGCGTTTCGAAATCATTCCCATCACGATCCAGTAACCGGTAAAGAAGAGGACGACGAGAAAAGTCCCGACATAGATGATGCGGGTCACGGGCAAAGCCGAATCGGTCCCGGCGAAGAGTCCGTGCAGGGTCGCGCCCAAATATCCGGCGATGCTCAACATGTGGATGCTTCTGAATGCCTTCGAGCCGAGGATCCTCCGCATGTAAAACGTCACCGTGACGAGCAGGAAGATATAAGCGCCGATAATGCCGAGTCCAACCCAGAACGGACGGTAGCTGTCCGTAAACGGAATGAGGATTTGCCAGATCGAGAACGGCAGGAACTGGTCGAACATCAGGACGGTAATGTGCAGAGCCACAAAGCCCAATCCCAGCAGCGAGAGAAATTCATGAAAGTCGTACGATTGCGCGCCTTCGACTGTCGGATGAAAAAATTTGGTCGAGATGGCCATGCCCCACACCATCGAAAGCCACAGGATGAAATAAGATGTCAACCCGGACGCGCGGGTGATATACCACCAGGCTTGGACGCTGTCCATGGCGAACAGCGATTGGACGTCTTGGGCAATGGATGCGCCCGTCGCTGTCTGTGTGAACCAAATCACTCCCAACATGGCAATGAATATGAATCCCACGAGCATCACAGCGGCAGCCATCCTGATGGCTTGTAACCCGGGATTGCCCGATTTGTTCGCGACGGGTGTGCCTGAATTCATCAGCATTCCTTTCAGTCTTTTATTCCAATTGATGATCGAACGATCCTAAGAACCGCTGGTTCTGAACGATGGCTGCGAAAAGAGATTCTGGACGGGAGCCTGTGCCGGGGCCGGCTGGATCGAAAAACTCTGGCTCTGCCCCGCGCTGTTATTCGAGAAGTTCAACGGTGCCAGCGGAGCCAGGGTCGGGAGTGGCGCGGCCGAAACGCTTGACGAAGACGATGGCTGCGCCGGCTTGGGCGAATGGGCGATCATGATCCATCCGGTCATGAAAGTGCCAACGCTGGTGACGGCGATCCATATCCGCAGTCCAAGTTTGAAGAATTTCATTTTTGCCTCGCGTTACCTATTGATGAAGATGCGGCCATCGCTGGTCACCGTGATGATTCCATTTTGCTGCAATGCGGTGAGCAGCGTCTGAACCTGCTGCACCTGCGAAGCGGCCTGCTGGATCTGCTGCTGGTATTGCTGCTCGCGCTGCTGGTACTGCTGATCCCGCTGCTGATATTGCGCGACCAATCCCTGCAACTGCTGGATTTGCGTCTGGTCCGCGTTCGCACTCGTATTTGAAGTCTGCGAGACGGAAGCCGCCTGCGTTGGGGAATTCGAAGCGGCCGTGCCGTTCGGGTTGAAGAATGCTGCTCCGCCGATGGCAAGCATGGCGGCCCCCACGCTGACTGTCATCAAAATCGCGGCGATCAACGCCGCAGCTTGTTTTTTCATGAGTTCCTCCAAAATGTTCTCAGGCGTGAGTATACAGGCGGAGTATGACAGCCAAGTGACAGCGTCAGCTTGAATTTGTGTAGAAATTCTGTAGGAAACTGTTGGGTTTGAACCAATTCCCCGATGTTGCTGGGTTCGGTGAGAGCGGACTCTCAAGAACGAACAGTATGTGCTGGGCGAGCGGCCTGGGTTGTAGAAAGAATAATTTCCAAACCATGAATAGTAAAACTCCGAGGTTTCGCCCCTACGGGGTGCTTCGCGAAAATCCCGGAGTTCAAATCACAGAAGGCTTTCTTTATGGCGTTCTTCCATCAAGATTTTCAAAACGCCTTTTCCTTTCAAAGAGCCTCTCGATCTTTCAAGGGCTTCTCTAACCTGCGTCGTACATTCAATTGGATCACGCGGGGGAATACGGCTTTGAAATCCTGGCGCCAATGTTTGGATGATAAAGCGAAACTGTTTTGTCTGCAAATGGAAAATTGCTTCTATTTCTTGAATTGATTTTCCCTGTCCAATTTCCAATGGGAAGGATTCGCTTCAATGTAGTTCCAAATCCTCGCCATTTCTTTTTCATCGCGGATGATGTGCTCGTAGTAATTGCGCTGCCATAATTTCCCCGCGAATGGTTTCCAATTCAATTCTTTGACGCCGCGAATATATTCATTGGTCGTCATGGTTTTGAACCACTGGATCATTTGCGATAATGCCGCGTCTGGCTGTTGGGGCGGTACTGGTGGGGACGTGACTGGTTGGGGCGAGACCAGTTGGGGCGGGATTGGTTGGGGCGGGATTGGTTGGGGCGAGACCAGTTGGGGCGGGATTGGTTGGGGCGAGACCAGTTGGGGCGGGATTGGTTGGGGCGGGATTGGTTGGGGCGGACCTATGTGTCCGCCCTTATCGGATCCATCAGGGCAGACACGCAGGTCTGCCCCGACGGTTCCCGCGATTTGAATGATTCCGTGAAAATGATTCGGCATCACGATGGACGCGCCCAATTCGACGGCGGGAAATTTGTTGGGTAATTCCTGCCACCATTTGACAATCATCGTTCCTGCATCGTTCAATTTCATTTCGCCGCCGCGGATTTCCCCGAACAGACATGCGCGTCCTTGCGTCACCATCGTGACGAAATACGCGCCCGGCTGGGAATAATCATAACCCTTCAAACGGATCGAATGACGATGATGAGGGCTTGAATTAAATTGGGCAGCCACAGAATCTCTCGGTTATGTATCCCATACCTCTGTGTACGGATGAGGCAGAAGCTCCCGTAACTTTACAACGTTCTCTTCACCTAAAACAACGTCAGTCAATGTAAGATTCACCGTGTCTATCTCGAACATGAATTCCCTGCATCTGCCGCATGGAGGCAGGATTTTGCCGTCGCTCGAAACCGCGACGATCTTTGCAATCTTGGTTTCTCCAGCCGTTATCATCGCCGCGATTGCACTGTGTTCTGCACAGAATCCTATGCCACTGCTTACGTCAATACAAACACCAAGATATAAATTGCCATTTGAACTTAGCAAGGCGCAAGCCACAGTCCCCGCCGAGTTATCGTTCGATAACTTTCGGGGCTGAAGAACCGTCTTTGCCTTTTCGATCAGCTCGAGATTAGTGACCTCGATCATGCTTATTGTTATCCACTGCAAACGCGACTATCGAACTATCCAACTATATGACTTTCAACTTCTTTCCAACCTTTGCAAACGCCTCCAAGCCCTGCCCCAAATCATCGCGGTCGTGTGAAGCGGAGATCATCACGCGGATTCTGGCTTTGCCTTTCGCCACGGTTGGGAATCCGATGGACATGGCGAACACACCGTTCTCAAAAAGTTCGCGGCTGAATTGCTGCGCCAGCGGCGCTTCGCCGAGCATGATGGGCGTGATGGGCGTTTCGCTGACGCCGGTATCGAAGCCGAGTTTTTTCATTTCAGATTTGAAGTATTTGGCGTTGTCCCAAAGTTTGTCTACCAACGTGGTTGATTCTTCCAGCAAATCAACAGCCGCCAAACAGGCTGCCGCGTCTGGCGCGGTGACTGCGGACGAGAACAGGAACGGTCGTCCGCGCTGGCGCAGCCAATCAATGATGACTTTATTTCCAGCCACCATCCCGCCGACGACGCCGAACGCTTTCGACATGGTTCCGACTTCGATATCCACTTTGCCGTGCAAATTGAAATGATCCACGATGCCGCGTCCGCCTTTGCCGAGGACACCCTCGCCGTGCGCGTCGTCCACCATGAACAAAATATCGTATTCCTTCGCCACTTCATAAAGCGCAGGCAGCGGCGCAATGTCGCCATCCATGCTGAAGACGCCGTCGGTGACGATCAAAGCCCGGCGGTACGTCCCGGCATTTTCCTTGATGGCCGCTTCGAGCGCGGCTGGATCGTTGTGATCGTAGGCGACGATGCGCGCGCCGGAGAGCCGGCATCCGTCAATGATCGAAGCGTGATTCAAGCGGTCAGAAAAGATCACATCTTCTTTTGCAACGAGCGCCGAGATCGTTCCGAGATTGGCGGTGAAGCCGGATTGGAACGTGATGACATCTTCCGCGCCTTTGAACTTTGCGAGGCGCTTTTCAAGTTCCACATGCAAATCGGTTGTACCCGCAATCGTGCGGACCGCGGCGGGACCAACGCCGTATTTTTTGGTTGCCTGCTTCGCGGCTTCGACCAGCTTTGGGTGATTTGCAAGCCCAAGATAATTGTTGGAGCAAAAATTCAAAACGTCTTTTCCGTCCACGATCAGACGCGCACCCTGTGCCGAGCCAATCGTGCGGATGCGGTTGTACAGGCCCTGGTCTTTCAAGCCGTCAATTTCTTGCGTAAGCCAATCGAGTTTTGTGGTCATGGTTTCTCCATCTTTTATGATGATCCTTGCGAAGGTTAAAAAAACCTTCGCAAGGATGACAACTCTTTCATTATAGCGACTTCACAAAAAAGCGACTGTCACAACTTGCTCGTGACAATCGCTCTATTTTTTCTGGCTCTCTGGAATCGCCGCGATTAAAACCTTTTGGACACGGATTACACAGACGGACACACCGATAGAGCGCAGTGCAAGCGAAAGAACGCGGATTTTTAAAAGCTTTTTCCGTGCCAATCCGCGGAATCCGTATTATCTGTGTGCAAGGATTACGGTAACTCCTGAAGAACCATATCGCCGTTGAGAGACGGCGGCTTTGCTAATGTGTGGAATGCGCTTGATTCCCCGACGAATAGTACAGCCCCAAGTCCTGATGAATGATTGTTTCAATCGCGGTGATTCCCAGCGGTTTGATTTCGTAGTACGTGTAATACGTTCCGCTTGGGTCTGGTCCAGTGGCACAAGCATAACCGATGACGCCGCATTCGACCCGTACCGGAATCGCAAGAATCAGGAATACTACGATCAGGGCAATCCAGATGATTTTAAGACGTCTGCTCATTCGCATCTCCTTCTGCCAGCAACCCCATTTCCGCCAGCGCATCCATCACTTTGGATTGGGCGCCTGCTTTGATGATAATGGATGTTGGACCGAGCGGCTCGCCGAGAAATCTTGCCGCTTTCGATTTCCGCAGCTCCTCCAGGACTTCGGGGCGGCTGACCTTTAAAACGACTTGGGTCTCGGCCCGCGCTTCGGTTCCGTTAACTTCCCAGCGCTTGAGGGCTTTGACCAGCACCGGAGGGATTCCGGCATCGGAATGTTTTGCCAATAAAGTTAACAATTGCTCAACTTTCAAACCCTGCTCTTTGGCTTTGCTCAACGAATGCGGCGTGATGTGATAGCGATATTCGTCCGGTTGGGTCTCGGTACGGCGGGCTTCTTCATCCCATTCGCAGAACCTTGCAATTTGATAGCGCACGGCTCGCGGAGCAAATCTGGGAACAATAATTTTTCCTTGCGATGAAACTTTTATCCTTCCATTTTCGATATTCGATGGTCGAGTATTCGAATCTCGAATATCGAGTGCTCGAAAAGCGGCGGGGGTTCCGCCTTCCTCCGCGCCTGCCAATTCGACCATGCCCAGCCAATGCAAAATGTCGGCGATGAAGAATCGGATCAACGCGCCGTCCACTTCATCCCAAAACGCGAAGCCGCGCAGATATTGACCGTCCGATTCGCGTTTGATGAACCATGAATCATAATCCCCGGCCGGGCGTTGGAAGTCCGGGAATTTTTGTTTGACCTCGCGCACGAACGGCGTCAGACTCCACCATTTGTCATCGGGGATCGCTTCGAGCAAATTCAACAAGAATTCGCGCGTGACCTGCGGCTGATTTTTCCATTCGCCTTCGCAGACGAGTCCGGGCATTAATCGCAGCTCGTTGAAAGATTCGCTCGCCTGCCATGCTTCGACGAGCATTTGCAAAGCATCCGCGCGTGAGGCTTCGAGAAATTTTCGTACAGCGTCGGCTTGCGGAATGTTTTTCTTCAACAATCCGGCGGTTTGTAAGAGCGATAATAATTTAGGGTCGGGAGAAATTTTGTGGCCGAGGCGAAGCGCGGCCAATAGAGTTGTGGCTTCGTCGAGGATGCGATCGTCAGCGGGAAGGATGTGATTCTTTTCGCCGGGCGTCGCGCCGCGACCGAGGGGTTCGCTCACCACAGGGCCTTTTTTTCTTTCCCCTTTGTGTTCTTCGTGTCCTTCGTGGCTGATAAGTTCGAATAAATCATCAGGAATGTACGCAAATTCCTGCGGACCTTTTTCGGTATCAAAGAAGGCGCGCCCGATTAGGGCGCGGTAAAACAAAAATTCGGCGGTCGAGGCGGGCCGCAGGTGCGGACGCACGCGGTCGCGTTTGCCCGCGCCCATTTCGCGGAGGTCGCCGAACTGGCGGGTGAATGCCGCCCATGGGATTCGGCCGCCGGCGCTCGTCAGCGCGGTGAGGGCCTCACGCGCCTGGGGTGTGAGCGAGTCGATTAATTCGGCGGCCAGCTCCGGGTCGAGGAGCGAAGCGCAAAGCTCTTCGCGCGCCGCGTCTTCATCGTTCGCGTCGAGTTCGATGCCCCACAATCCCGCAACGATGCGGAGATGTCCAATATCCTGTTTGAGGAGGGAATGAAGAAGGTCCGGCATGTTCCACTTTCCATATTCTACGGTAGAAAGTGGAAAGCAGGAATGGAATTAACCGCGCACAACTTTTACCGCGCCCGGCAGGATTTCGAAAGTAACTTTGCGAAGGTTGCTGCCGAAGCTGGTGTAAATCTCGCCGTCGGCGTGGATGTACAGCGGGCGGTCGGAGGTCATGCTGAGTTTTTTGCAGGCGTCCATGCGGACCTGTTTTGCAAAGCGGCGATGCGTGCCCTTCATGAATTCAGGCACGAGACGGAACATCATGGCGCGCGAAACTTTTCGCACCATCACGTATTCCATGATGCCATCGTTCATTTTTGAATCTGGAGATAACATAAAGCCGCCGCCTTCGCGCCCGCCGTTGCAAAGCGTGGTCATTAGAATCCGATCCTCCCATTTTTCCTTCTCGGTTTCGAACTGCACAAGTGCCGGATCGTGATTGAGCAAAATCGTCTGGATCACGGCGGTAAGATACATGAGAAAGCCGCGCACCACGGGAAGTTTGTGTGAGCGGATGGTGACCACCGCGTCGAAGCCAATGCCGAGGGTGTTGTCGAAGTATTCCCTGTGCCCGTGTTCGTCAATCATCAAGCCCAGATCAATAGGAGCTGCATCAGCGTTGAGCGCGTGGGCCAAGGCATGATCCGATTGTTTAGGGATGCCAATCGCGTGGGCGAAGTCATTGCCGGAACCAACAGGGACCACGCCAAGCACAGGCCTTTTATTTTCAGGCAGCTGCATGATGCCATTGATGATTTCGTGGACTGTTCCGTCGCCGCCCATGGCGACGATCATTTTATAACCCTGTTCGCCGGCCTGCTTTGCAAGTTCGGTCGCGTGCGTTGGATATACTGTTCCGCTCCAGTCCGCGTTGCCATAGTCGGTGATGATGGGACGTAAATCATCGGCGACTTTCCAGGCGTTGCCCATATCGGCCATGGGATTCAAAATGACTTTGACTTTGCGTGGCATTGAATTCCTCCGCGAAATGAATCTGTCGCCCTGCAAAAATATCAACCCATGCGGCTCCCTGGGAAGTGCCGTGATCAAAATCCTTTGGGCACCTCGTAAGCGCATCGAAGCGAACGGCGGATTACAAGGGCTTTCACGAATTTTTCCGCACGAATCCGGGACCTTCGCGTCATCGGCGCGCACGATCACGGCAAACCCCAGGAGATACAAATACATTCTCAGGGTGATGGATAAGTACGAAGATTATAACCCCCGAAATCGGAAAACGAGGCCGTACGGCCCTTATCGGACTTCCCGATTCAACCCACCGGTAAATCCGCGTGCAACGGTATACGAGCCGCGATTATGTTTCTTGGCGTGATAGAGGGCCTCATCTGCCGAACGCAGCAGGTCGGATGTGGTGGCGGCATGGATTGGGTAAATCGAAATCCCTGCGGAAAGTCCAAGGCGGATCTCACCCCCGTGCTGAACATCGAAATGGAACTGGCTGACCTTCTCGAGAATCTTCTCGACTACCACGCGTGCTGCAGGCGGGTCGGTCTGGCGCAGGATCAGCGTAAGTTCATCGCCGCCATAACGGGCCAGGAAGTCGGTCAGGCGCAGGCCCGCTGCAAGGTAATTGGAAACCGCCCGTAGGACCTGATCCCCGACCGCATGTCCATAGGTATCATTCACATCTTTGAATCCATCCAAATCCATCATGACCACTGCAAAAGAATGACCCGTGCGGCGGGCTTGAAAGACTTCCTGTTCCAATCGTTCATCCAGGGCGCGGCGGTTGGGCAGCCCGGTGACAGTATCGCTGTACGCCTGCTGGCTTACCAGTTGGTGCAGGCTGGCATTCGAAATTGCCACGGCGGCCTGATCGGCCAACAACCCAATCAAATTCAATTCCGACGAGGTGAAACCGCCGGGGACCGAGCGCGAGAGATTCATCACCCCCGCCACGTTGCCGCTCATTTTCAACGGGATGCCGACAATGGAACCCGACCACGTACCGGGAGCGTCCGCGTACAACGGATGGGTTTTCATGTCCTCGACAACGATGGGACGGCCGGCACGCGCAACCGTATAGGTCAGGCCGTTTTTACGCGGGGTACTGGCCGGCACATTCCGGACTCCATCGTAACTTAAGGACGCGCCGAATTCGAGTTTTCCGTTTGCATAGAGAAAGATGTGGGCACTGTGAGCATCCCTCACCAAACGCATCGCTTCCGTGACAACAGCCTCCAATACCGTGTGAAGATCAAGGCTGGAAGTGAGATTCAGGCTGAATTTTTTGAGCGCGTCGAGTTCGTCCGCCAGTTGTTGGAGGGATATTCGCAGGGCCCGGTTTCGAACGAGGCCCCGGGCTGACGCGCGTGTTTCGCTGTCCGAGGTTAAGAGATCGGAATTTTGCTGCGAGGCATCGATCAGGATATCGATCAGTTTGAGAACTTCTTCGGATTCTGCGGGGGAGAGATTGGCGCTTTGCCTCAACGAGCGGCGTGCCTGGTCCAGAATTTCGAGCTTTAAATCAATCCTGTCCATTCGAGCGGATCGGTATGACGGCCCGTATCAGGACCGTTGGATAAATGTAACTTACCCGGAGATCGTCGCACACACTAATTATACTCAACACAGCCATAAAGTGCGGTTTTGGCAGGGTAAAAAACGCAATTTGCGCCCGTTGGCGGTATATGACCGGAAAAGGACTGTGTTAGAATGTTCACAAATCCATCAGGGAGTTTTGTTGTGCCTGCAAAGAAATCATCTTTTCCTTCAGCTTCACCTCTTCATCCAAAACTGCGCGGCATTATCATTGGCGCATCGGGAGGCATTGGCACGGCTCTCAGCCATCGGCTGGCGCGCGCAGGTTATACATTGGCCCTGGTGGATCGAAACGAACAGGCGTTGGGGCCATTGTGCGGGGAGATCAATAAAGGTTATGAAGAGACGCGCGCCCTCCCTTATGTCAGCAATGTGACCGATTATGACACTGTGCCAGACGCTTTGCGCCATATCGTTGCCGACCTTGGCGGGCTTGATCTACTCGTTTACGTGGCGGGCGTCATCTATTTTCCTGCGATTGACGAATATAACTTTGACGAAGATCTGAAAATGGTCGAGGTCAATCTGCTGGGCGCAATGGCGTGGATGAATCAGGCGGCGTCGCTGTTTCAAAGTATGAAGTGCGGACAGATCGTCGGTGTATCATCCGTGGCGGGCGACCGCGGGCGCGTGGGCAATCCCGGTTACAACACATCGAAAGCGGGATTCACCGCATATCTCGAAGGCCTGCGCAACCGCCTGACGCGTCATGGCGTAAACGTGATCACGATCAAGCCGGGCATGGTCAAAACCGAAATGCTCGATTTGCCGAACGCGCCGCGCGCGGTGTTTGCCGTTTCGCCGGAAAAAGCCGCGGAAGGCATTTGGAATGCCATTCGCAAACGCAAACAGCAGGTTTACATATCGGGCGTCTGGTTTTGGATCATGCTCGTCCTTCGTAACATTCCGTCCTTTATTTTCAGGCGGATGAATATCTAGCCGCCTTATTTCACTTCACAGCGAATCAACATGTCAACTCTAACACTTGAACGAAACTTTTTTCCCCTCCAGAATTTCGGGCATTCCCTCACCGCGCCAGCGTATGTTTTCAAGCCCAGGTGCGCTGAAGAAATTTGCGAAGCGTTCGAACTCGCCGGAAAGACCGGCCTGACGGTCGCCGCGCGCGGCGCGGGACGCAGCTACAACGACGCGTCGCTCAATGGCGGTGGGATCGTGCTGGACCTGTCGGGGATGAACCGCATCATTAACTGGGACCCGGTGACGGGTCGCGTGGCCGCCGAGCCGGGCGTCACGCTCGAGCAGCTCTGGCAGCGCGTCGAGCCGGAGGGCTGGTGGCCGCCCGTTGTGTCCGGCACGATGTTTACCACGTTGGGCGGCTGTCTTGCTGCGAACATCCATGGCAAAAATAATTTCAGGATGGGACCCATCGGCGAGCATGTAATCGAGTTCACCGCGATCTTGCCGACCGGCGCGGAAGTGACTTGCTCGCCAAATAAAAACGCTGACCTGTTTTACGCAATGATCAGCGGACTCGGAATGCTCGGAATTTTTACCTCCATCACGATGCAGATGAAGCGCATCGAATCCGGGTTGTTGGAAGTCCACGCCTGGCCTGTTCATAATCTTCACGAACATCTTGCCTTCCTGTTCGATAAGGCGCCGGACTTCGATTACACCGTCGGCTGGATGGATACGATGACTGGCGGCAAGAGCCTTGGCCGCGGACAGATCCATGCCGCGAATTATTTGCACGGGGACGAAGATCCAGACCCGCAAAAGACGATGAAATTGGAAAATCAGATTCTGCCGCCGCGTATTTTTGGCGTCTTTCCAAAATCCATCTTGTATATTTTTATGAAGCCGTTCGCGAATAACCTGGGGTGGTCGGCAGTCAACACGGCGAAATATGTTGCGTCGCTTCGCGCGCACACGTTCCGTCAGTCGCACGCAGCATTTCATTTTTTGTTGGATTATGTTCCAAACTGGGAATTATCGTATGGGCGCGGCGGGTTGATCCAATATCAATCTTTTCTTCCCAAAGAAACCGCCGAGGAGGCATGGCGCGGGATGTTGAATATTTCTTTGAAACGCGGAATGCCATCGTATCTCGGTGTGACAAAGCGTCACCGCCCCGATCAATTTTTGATGACCCATGCCCTCGATGGTTTTTCGCTGGCATTGGATTTCAAAGTCACAAATGGCAACCGCGCAAAATTGAGCGCGATGCTGCAGGAGTTTGACAAGGTCGTTCTCGGCGCGGGTGGACGATTCTACTTTGCAAAGAACAGCGAGACCCGCCCGGAAACGGCCATGCGTTTTCTTGGCGAGGAAACAATTGCAAAGTTCAGGAAATTAAAGAAGCGCTGCGATCCGAATGGGATTTTAGAGTCTGATCTCTATCGAAGAGTGTTTGGAAATCCGTAATTCGATACCCGAATATCGAAAGTCAAATATCGAAGGTCGAATATCGAATTACGATTATCGAATTATCGTTATGAAATGTGACGTCCTTGATCTTGGCTTGATCGAATACGAACGCGCCTGGAAACTGCAGGATGAATATGCGTCGGAGATCGCGGCGGGTGCGCGGCCCCCGGCGCTGCTATTGCTGGAGCATCCGCATGTTTACACGTTTGGACGCAAGGGTCACGCCGAGAATCTTTTGTGGGGCGAAGAACAACTCAAGCAAAAAGGGATTGCGGTTCATTGGGTGGATCGCGGCGGCGATGTGACGTATCATGGACCGGGACAATTGGTTGGATATCCGTTGATTCCCCTTGGACTCCCTTCCCCCCGCTTCGACTTCGTCCACGCTCCGCCCAACGCGAGCGGGAGAGGGAAAAGGGGTGAGGAGCGAATCCCCGATGCTGATTATGTTGGCTATGTCCGCAAGCTGGAGAAAACGCTCATCGTCGCGCTGGCGCGCTTCGGGATCGCGTCCGGCCAAAAGTCCGGGATGACCGGCGTGTGGGTGCAGGCGGACGTCTATTCGCGCTGTCCGCGCTGCCGTCCCGAAGACCGCGAGAAGCCGGCCAAGATCGCGGCCATCGGCGTCAAGGTGGATGTGCGCGGAATCTCGCATCACGGTTTTGCGTTGAACGTGAATCCCGATATGTCATATTGGGATGGCATCGTTGCCTGCGGGCTGGCGGATTATCCGGTGGTCAGCCTGGCAGATTTGCTGCCTCAGCCGCCGGAGATGCAAACGGTGAAACAGGAAATCGTCAGGGCGTTCGGCGAAGTGTTCGATTATGAAATGACGCCGGTCAGAGGGCGATGAGGAACCAGTACATACGGGCGATGGCCCTCTGCTCGAGAATCAATTGACTTTTTAGTCCCTAGCCTGTACACTAAATATAAATCATTGGCACGCGAATTTTTGGAGGAGAAAGTATGGCTGCTCAATTTCAATTCGTCATGCGCTCCGGCCCGACTCCGGGCGCTACCTTTTCGCTGGAGGGCGATCAACTCGTCATCGGCCGCGACTCTTCGAGCAACGTGGCCATCAATGATGCGGAGGTTTCCCGCAAACACGCCCGTCTGACTTTTCAGGGCGGCAAGTATGTGCTCGAGGACCTGGGTTCGACCAATGGCACCTTTGTCAATGGTCAACGGCTTGCAAGCCCGATTGTTTTGAAATCGGGGGATGTGGTTTCGCTGGGCGAGCAGATTGTGTTGATGTTCGAGGCTTTATCATCCGATCCCGGCGCGACGGTGGCCGCCTCGCGCAAGAGCGTGCAGGGCCTTGCGCCTGCTCCTGCGCCGGCCCCATCCCCCGCGCCCGCGCCTCAACAATATTACACGCCATCCGTGGCGCCTCCAAAAAAAGCAAACAGCAACATGATTCTCATTGTTGGAATTGGCCTGTTGGTTTTGATCTGCATTTGTGTAGCACTGGGATTCATCATTGACCAAAATTACTTATGGTGTCCGTGGTTTGGGCCAATTTTTAGAATAGTTGGATATTGCCAATGAGATGCAGGGTTGCTCCCGCAAATTTTGCGGGAGCATTTTGTTTTAATGGTTGTAAATTTACCTGGCATTGACTACAATCGAGAGTAAGAGGCGATGCGCTGATGACCGAATCCCCAACTCCTTCCTCTCCATCATGGGGTGCGACGACCAAGCTGGTTGTGGCGCTGACCATCGTCGCCATCGTGGCTGGTTTGTTCATCCAATTCCACGGCATCATCGGCCCGCTGTTGATGGCATTTGTGCTGGCTTACCTGTTTCATCCGGTCGCCAGTTTCCTCCAGCGGGTTACTCATATATCGTGGCAGATCGTCGTCTCCCTCATTTACCTGCTTCTCCTGCTCTTCCTGCTGAGCATGTTGACACTCGGCGGCGTGGGATTGATCCAGCAAATTCAGAGTCTGGTCGCAATTGTCCAGAGTTACCTGGCATCCCTGCCCGATCTCATCCAGCGATTATCCGGACAGGTGTATTACGTTGGCCCGTTTCCAATCGACTTCCGCACACTTGATCTTCATCAATTGAGCAATCAACTGCTCGGCCTGATCCAGCCCCTGCTTGGACGTACTGGTGACCTGCTCAGCGCAGTTGCCGGCGGCGCGGCGCAATTCCTCGGCTGGACGCTTTTTGTTTTGATGGTTTCGTATTTTGTTTTGGCCGAAAGCGGGGGCCTGCATCATCGCATCGTCTGGTTCGATGTTCCCGGATATTCCGAGGACATCCAGCGCCTTGGGCACGAACTGACCCTGATCTGGAATGCCTTCCTGCGCGGGCAGGTCATCGTATTCATCCTGACCGCGCTCACATACACTGCCGTCTTCGGCGTGCTCGGCGTTGGATACGTCATCGGCATTGCATTCCTGGCCGGGCTTTCCAAGTTCGTTCCTTATGTCGGTGCGTTCGTTACATGGACAACACTTGGCCTTGTAACTTATTTCCAGCCTGCGAGACCGTTTGGCATGTCACCGCTGTATTACATGATCCTGTGCGTTGCGCTGGCGATTATCATCGATCAAACGTACGACAACTTCGTGACGCCGCGCATCATCGCCCAGGCGCTGCGCGTCCACCCGGCCGCGGTGTTGGTGGCCGCCATCATCGCCGCCAATTATCTTGGCCTGCTGGGCGTGGTGGTTGCCGCGCCGATCCTTGCCACCGCGATGCTCTTATGGCGATACATCATGCGGAAGATGCTGGACTTGAATCCATGGCCCGAACCGGAGACTCCGCCCGCGCCTCCGATGGCGTCGCGTTTGTTGTCCCAAGTCCGCCGCCTCTGGCAGGGACTTCTGGCGCGTGTCGTCAAACAAAATTGATCGCCGCTGATTCATCAACCGTCGAATTTTTTCTTCTCAAGGAGGATCGCATGTCCAACAATAACAACGAACCCCGCACGGAAACCCTGGCTGAGACCGAGAACTTCATGATCTGGAAAGCCGAGGAACCCGACGGCGAGACCACATATCATGTTGAACTTAATAACGTCACCGTTCATTTCTTCCAGGAGGAATGGGAGGAGTTTATCGAACTTGCGCGCATTCTCAAATAAAAGAAAATGAACGGCACGATCACCGACGTCCCCGGCATCGAGGTTGGACAGGCGCAGGACGGCGCGGCCCTGACCGGCTGTACGGTCATCCTGTGCCGCAAAGGCGCGGTCGCCGGCGTGGACGTGCGCGGCAGCGCGCCCGGCACGCGCGAGACGGATTTGCTCGATCCGATCAACCTTGTTCAGAAGGTCCATGCGGTTTTATTGGCGGGCGGTTCCGCTTTCGGACTCGACGCAGCCAGCGGTGTAATGCATTATCTTGACGAACATAAAATTGGATTCGATACCGGTGTTGCAAAAGTTCCGATTGTCCCCGCCGCGATTTTGTTCGATCTTGGAATCGGAAATAAAAATATTCGTCCCGACGCGGAGATGGGTTACCAGGCCTGCGTTGCCGCGTCGACAGCCGCGCCCGCGGAAGGCAACGTCGGCGCGGGAACCGGTGCGAGCGTGGGAAAATTATTCGGCAATGCTCTCGCCATGAAGTCCGGGTTGGGAAGCGCAAGCATAAACATTGGAAATGGAGTCATCGTCGGTGCCATTATGGCGGTCAACGCGTTCGGCGATGTCATTGATCCTGCAAATGGAAAGATTGTCGCCGGTTTGCGTTCGGGACGAGTCGGGCCCGTCCGCGTGGGCGGAGAAGGGTTCTTTGCCGACACGCTTGCGATGATGAAGAAACCGCTTGGCCGCGGCGCGCTTGGGCTCGTCACGCGCACGAACACAGTCATCGGCGCGGTGGCGACGAATGCAAAACTTGCCAAAGTCGAAGCGGCGAAAGTCGCGCAGATGGCGCACGATGGTTTGGCGCATGCGATTCGTCCCGCACACACGATGCTCGATGGCGATGCGATTTTTGCGTTATCAACTGGAAATAAAAAAGCCGATGTGACGAGCATCGGCGCCTTCGCGGCGGAAGCCGTGTCGCAGGCAATTTTGCAGGCAGTGAGATCAGCTGCATCGGCTGGAGGCCTGCCGGGATTAAAAACGTAGGAGCGGATTTGTAATCCACTCCATTTGTTCGGGGAAATCCATAGCTTCTTGCAAACAAAGGTGCGTCAAGTGGCAGCGCCGCGCCAAGGCGTGATATACCAGGCACGGTCACAAATTGCGGTTTTCTACCGCTTGATTCGCGGGGCTGAAGCCACCTGCTCAGTACGTGAAAGTCCTTCGGACTGGCGCAACGAGTCGGATTTATCCGACTTTCATGCGCTGAGGCGGGGATTTATCCCTTGCCGAATCCCGTTGAACAAAAGCGCAATTTATGCCCGTGTTCAGTATAGTATGGTTTTCTCAAAGTCCAACGAGGCGTTGATCCCATTCGCCAATACCCTGACGGGCTATAAGTGCAGTGCCGCCAAGAATTTGACTCTGGCATCCTTTGCGGTATAATACCGCCCGCACTGCACAAGTTTTCTTGAACCTTAACGAAAAGCGGGAGCCGCTGATTTGCAAGGCTCCCCCAAAAGATGGTTCAAAAAGTAGTGCAACTGACTCGTGTTTTGGGAAGTTAGTGACACCAATTTTGGCCGACTAGCTCAATGGCAGAGCAACTGACTCTTAATCAGTGGGTTCAGGGTTCAAGTCCCTGGTCGGTCACTATTTTTTACCCGTAATTCTGCATCGAAAAATCGCCACTGCTCAAAGACGATATCATTTATACAGCTAAACTACAGCTATTCTAAAAGTCTATCTAACTTCTCAGCCGCTTCCAGTTGCAAATCAGGCAATACGTGCGAATAAGTATTCAAAGTCAAGTTGATATCCGCATGACCAAGCCGCTCCTGAACAATCTTCGGATGAACACCCTCCTGTAACATAAGCGTCGCGGCAGTATGCCGCAGATCATGAAACCGAATCAGTGGCAAGCCTGCCTTGCGAAGAACTAACCGATAATTTTCATAAAAGTTTCTCGGGTCAAGTGGCGTTCCAATTGAAGAAGGAAAGATCAAATCATTATCTTTCCAACGGTCACCGGCAAACAATTTTTCCTTTTCCTGATAATGTACATGATCACCTAACTTTGCCATTACCTTTTGACTAAGCAAAATCACCCTTCTACTCTTTGCGCTCTTAGGCTCACTAAAGACAATTCCAATACGATCCAATCTCTGTACCTGCCTCTGAATTTTCAAACGTCGGGACTTCCAATCAATATCAGGCCATTTCAAACCAAGCAATTCACCTTCACGCAAGCCGGCAGTAACAGCCAACCAGAATAAAGCTTCAAACCTTGAACCCTTCACCGCCGACAACAAAACTTTCACTTGTTCCGCTGTAAATGTGCACATTTCTTTCTTTGCATATTTCGGACAGATAACAGCGCGTACCGGATTGCGACCTATCAGATCCCATCTAAGAGCCTGATTGAGCGCAACACGAAGAACAGCATGAATAAGCTGTACTGTTCTTGGGCTAACGCCTGCTTTCAATTTTGCATTGTATAAAGCCTGAATTTGATCAGGGCGCAAGTCCATCAGTTTCACTTTTCCAAGCACAGGCACAACGTGACGCCTAATTATCTGCAAGTATTGAAAGGCCGTCTTTTGACGAATTGATGATTTGTGAGTTGCTAACCAATTCTCAAGATAATTCTCAATAGTTATTTGCGCAGCAAGAAGTGTATAACCATCTCGCACTCGATTCCGAGTTTCATCCAGCCATCCTCTTGCCGCTTTTTGGGACTTGAAATACTTGCTTATATGCTTGCCTTGAACAGTGACCTGACCAACCCATAAGCCATCTTTCCTTTTGAATACGCTCCCCTCACCGTGAGATCGCCTCTTTGACATTACAGGTCCAGAATATTCGGAAGAAAAGGCAACGTCACTGACACATTCTGCTGGGAAATTCTATCTCGTATGAATTGTTCAAGATCATTTTCCCGAACACGCACAGTGCGACCCAACCTAACAACGGGTAGATCGCCACGAGCCATTAGTGCATAAGCAAACGGTTTACTCACATTTAGTATTTCAGCCACCTGCTCAGCCCTCAAAAGTTTAGAAACCATATTTCATCCTGCCAGCTGAAGAACCGACATGTACCGAGAACGATCACGAGTGGCTCGAGCTCGAGTTACCAACCTATCCAAACGATGCTGTGCGTCAGCATGTCCCCACACATCCTCATAAACAGATAAAGCCACAACAACTTGACGGTCGAACCATTCTTCCATCCTAGAAAGAGAGACGCGCCTAGCCGCAGAGATTTTCAAATCTGCTTTATAAGCCAAAGAGACGAACACTGCCCACCAATCAGTTTGCACGAAATCTATAAACTGCCTCAAATGTGCTTTGAGGACATACTCCCACTCTGCCCATGGATGAGCAAAGACATCAAGACAGACTACATGGGCACGTTCATCACGCACTTGAAATTCAAGTCGTGTATCACCGCGACTATCATAAACTCTGACCATACGATCAGACGAAGGTGCACCCACGTAAGCCGTACTCGTTCCTACCTCGCCGTTTTCCCGCCGTTCAAACGGACTTTCAAACCAGCGAAACGATTTGGAGTTTTCACGTTTGACCAACGAGACCAACTTGTCAGACTTCGCCGCTTCAAAGAACTCTCGCGGAGTAAAGTCAACTCCATCAAAGGCAAAGTCAACCCGTTTGATACTGAAACGAATCCCATTTTGAAGAAGATAATTCACGAGATCCGGAAATACCGAAGGTAAGACTGCCTCACAAGCAGACCCAGGTAATTCGATATGACAATGTTGCTTATCGTCCTTCGCTGTAACATGGTCATAATAGACCTTTGCACCTAAAAGAGCCTCCGAGATTTGCTTATAGCCCCGTGCGCCATGTCCTTTGTCAACTAAAATGCCGAGACCAAGCGAAAAGAATTCAGACCAAATCATTTTCACATGTTCAAAATCTTGATGAATTGTGACTGCAAACCAGTGAATAGAAAACATTTCACCTCTGAAAAAACTCCGCCCCTATGTCATTAGTCAGGGGCATCGTAAATTTCCTTTCCTGCCGTATTGCGGCGCGCCGTGCTCCTCACGTCCGCGCGGCAGCGCCGCTCATACGGAAGACTAAAGCCTTACTCGAACTTCATGCAAATAAGAACGCAACGAAAACGGAACATCAGCTAACGGACCTGAGTAAAGCCGAACTTCACCGCCCAACGTATAAACTTCACAGTAGCAATCATCTGAAAAACACACCGGCAAGGCAGGACTATCCGAGATACGATAAGGTTTTGACTTCTGCCAAAAACACCAAAGCCAACCAGCATCACGAACAACGTGCTCACGATCGGTCTCACAGTGCCATAACTTCATCATAGGAATAAACCTTTTCCGAGCAATTGACTATCTCACACTGCCGAGCCGGTGAATATTTCAAGTTGTACGTACCCGGCCAGCGAAGAAAGCGCGTAATATCACGGGCGACAGGATCAGCCAACGGATACAAATCAACCAGACGATTGAGCATAGATGACAGACACTCAGGAAAAAGAAAGTCATCAAAGCGCCAGTAAACATGATGGCCGCCACCCGTGGAAACAATCAAAGACGGAAAAATATGCCAGTCCGAAGGCATCTCCATGTCAAAGTCCAACCATGCAACAAAAGAACCAGAAATCAAAACGGAACCGAATGGGCGAAGTGCAGGAGAATAGAAATAAACATGCTCAGGGTTTACGTTCAAAAGCGGACGATCGGTCCAAAACGTACCCATAGACTTCTTGCCATTCTTATTCGTGAAAACAATGGGGTAATGAGTGCCGTTCTTGTAGCGCATGACCCGAAACTGAACATAAAGCCCAAATTCATGACTTGCACCAAGAAACGAGAACATGTCAAATGGCATAACACACCTCACAATCAGCCGCTTAGGGGACTAGGCCGCCGCACAGCGGCGGGGGGACGGGACGCTCAATCCACACCCTCACCATCATCAGACAAGGCATAATACCAAGCCACAGCATTCGAGATCGCAAAAAAGGAAAACGAATACGAAGGCCATTGAAGATGATAAAGAGATGCAACAGCCGCAAAGACAAAAACAACAACATCCAAGCCAATCACAAACATTGTGAAACCAGCATAAACGTTACGCATCAGTGAACCTCCACAGGCGGAACAATATTGACAATCAACGCTTGCATAGGATATGCCCAAGTCAAACGCTGACGGTCATCCAAAAAATCCAGACGATACTGACCATCCGGCCAATTCTTCGCCTCACAACCCGGGCAAAGATCAATCACCGTGTAATCACCCAACATCGACGATGGCGATATAACACGCAAAACAGAACCATAACCCAGACCGGCATCATACCAAGATGGCGGAATAGCCACAGCATGACCCACATACTGTGACCAACGAATACCACTTGCCGTCGTATCCGCACACTTATGACCATCCCAATTGGCCGAATGACAATTCACGCCACCCAAATTAGGATCATAGTAGGAATACAGAAAAGACGCCAATGTATAAGCAGGTGTAGGCGTAAAAGAAACAACAGTAGGAGTTGGATAAGGCGTATACGTCGGATAAGGTGTAGACAAAATAGCAGTAGGAGATACAACAGCCCTACTATTATCAGAAGAAATACCAGCCAGAAGCGGATTATCACTACTGGCAAAAGATGACGCCATAACAGGAGTAGCACGAGTAGTACTCAATGTTTGAGACCCATGGCCAAAGCCAAATAAAGACGCCGCATTCTCTATCGTAGGCCAGAGCATACGCAAATAGACGCCAATGACCAGCAAGAAAAATAAAAACGCAATAAAGCCACCCACATCAAAACCGCTTCCGGCGATTGCCTCGAGAAGATACGGCCTCGAAGGTGTCAACAGTTTGCGAGAGCGCCTCCACTGAATCCCTAAAGGTGTCAACGGGCGATACATCTTCCTCCACTTTTCGTATGCCGTCAGAGACACCAAATTTTCTTCGATAGTCCTCGACCCGCTCCCCAAGAAAACTGATGAGATCAAAGATAGAACTCTCAGGAGCACGCCGACTATAAACACCCCAAACTTCCGAAGGCCAAGCCCAAAGGAATGTACCTTTGTCCTCAAAAGCACCAATCTTGACACGCCATCGATAGACAATGATCGGAATGCCGATTTGAACAAATGAGAAAATCGGCTGAACTGTAACCACCTGAGCCGCTCTGATAGGTGGAAAGAAGGAAGGAAAGAGATAGATGCAATCCATTTTTGCCGCATACGCCGCCATAGCCTCTACTTGTCTCGTAGCTTTGAGAGCAAGGCCCGCCTCATCCATGACCACCACAGCCTTGAGCATTCCGGTTTCAGAATCAAGCCTAACCGTGTTCCAATCATCAGCCCAAACAGACGGAGTATTCGTCAACAGACGATAACCGTACTTCAAAAACTCCTCACTTATCCTCAAAGCAAACGACGTTTTGCCACCAGAAAATCTGCCGCCAATCCAAACCAAACGATACGACTGGACAATTTGAATAAGACCAGATGCACCCACAAAACTCATGGGATCAACTCAATCAAAGTTTTGATAAAAACAAAACCAAAAACCAAAACAAGCGGAACAACATAGAGGGGATGAACATAAACCGTAAGAGACATCAGCAAGACCTCCGTATACGACGTAAGACAACAACAACAGGAAACATAAACAACTGGACAATGACATAAAAGCAACCCATGTCAACTCCTAAAAAGCCAGCGAATTGCCAAAACACCAGTTACAACAGCAGAAAGAATATCAAGATTAAAAGACATGCCAAAAACCTTGATATTGCCAAAATAGATAGCACGCAAACAAATCTGAACTTGCGGCAAAGAAATATCAGAAATGCCGCTCAAACCCGGTAGCCAATTGAGAGAAGAAAGACCAATAGTATATGGACCAAAAGACACACAAGTAGCAGGACCAATACCGATATTAGGCAAATCACCCGTATCAGCAGGATTAGAATAACCATCCACAACAGAACAATAAGAAACAACAGGAGTAGAGGTAGGACAAGGACTCGGAGTAGGAAGAACCGCTTGCGGCATAAAGTACACAGTACCCGCATACGATCCAGACGTAGAACCATTATTCGCTTGAAAAAAAATTATGGACGAATAGCCGACATAACCAGACACAAAACTAGTATGCCATGTACCAGTAGCACTCGCAGGGGCATTACCGGTCCAACCAACAGTAACAGTATCAACCTCACCACCATCATACCAACCAGTACCAGAACTCGTACCATCAGCAACCACATACGGGTAAGCATCAGTAGCATTATTAAAATAGATAACAATCTCACCACTACCACCAGTTGCCGCACTACAATCAGGAAAATTAAAATCCACCCGCAAACCATTATAGTAATTAGCCGTAGTCACAGTAGACGGACAACCTGATTGAGTAAAATAATTCAACGTGATAGATGCACCAGACGTAGCCACAGGAGTAGCCGTCATGGAAGGATCACATCCAGAAACAACCGTACCCGTAGGCGAAGGAGTAGGCGAACCGATCAAAGCAACAGCAGTTTGCGTCATACCAACAGCCCAGGTAGGAGCAGGATATGGAGTACCAGTTACCTGTGGAGTCAACGTCAACATACAATGCTGACATTGAGCATTCCACAAAACAGACGGAGTAACCGTTCCCCATCCGACAGGTGTACCACCAGGACAATCAGTACTTTGCGTAGGAGCAAGTGTAGGCGTCTTGAACAATGGTTCAAGTGTAGGCGTGGGAGTATCACCAGTTTGCGGCAATACATCCGCACGAGCAACACCAGCGCTAGTCACGAAAAGCGCTAAGAACAACAGCAGGAACAAAAAAGAGAAAGAGAAACGTCGCTTTGTTGACATCGGGATACACCATCAGCAAACCAATCGAAAACGCTACCACCGCGGCCAGAGCCTTTGAAACCATCGCTCCGGCAAACATGGCAACCGTCAGATAAGCAGGATACAGATAGTCTTGAGCGTTCAAGATTTATCTGTGAAATAGCGGTACAGGAAAATAGCCACAATCGCAACCGCTGCTAATTGAATTGCAGGCAGGATGCCTAACTGTGCAAGCACACTGATAACATCGGACATGGACATAAGAAATACTCCTTCCAAAGAACGCTCAGGGGACTAGGCCGCAAAGCGGGGGAAAGGGACGCTTACCGACCTACTGCAAGGCAAGCGCCCCTTTGTCAGTTTAGTGACGGAAACGACGATACAGAATAGCGGCAATCGAGACCACAGCCGCCAGCGTGATGACCGGAAGAACGCCCAAATCGGTCAAAGCAGTAATCGCATCAGCAAGAGTCACAGGAATTCACCTCCTCACATATTAGTGTGATAACGAGCCAAAGAACCGGCCGCATATCCCTTACTTGGGCTTCACAGCAATCTGCTGCACATGGTAGCCAACGGAGCTACCAAAAGCACGGCCTTTGACAACAACGTTGACATCTACAACCTGACCAACGGCAAGACCGTGGCCTTCTTCGTAGGACAGCTTCACGTCACCACCAGTTTCCATGTCAACGAACGTGACATAATGAGCAGGATGAGGCTTCGCCTTGCCATCCTTGTCCTTGTCAGACACATAGATGTCACGCACCAAACCTTTGAACTGCATTTTCATAAGGAAATCTCCATTGCCCTAAGATGGATTGCCGGATCGGGCAGTCCGACAATGCAAGCGGTACACCCGCTAATTGCTAATCCTCAGCCATGGCCAACAAGGCATCTAAAGCAAACGCCTCAGACGGAGCAAGCAAATGGCGATTCGAAGGATACGAATAGGGAACCCAAAAACGGGAAGGCTGACGAAGCCAGCAACGAAAAAAAATCAAATCCCAATCTTTCATCAAAAAGCCTCCTCAAAGCCGACATGCCGACACAAACAAATCAGGGTGATAAGCAGAAAAGAACCACAAACACGGATAACGTTTCTTCGCCATGCGATCAAAAACAAAAACTAGCAAGTCTGGCTCACGCTCAAAGTAAATACGAGCAAGCCGAAACGCTTCAGACAAGCTGGAAACATGGTCAAGACATTCAAGGCCGTCATAACCAATCTCATAACGAGAAGCAACCGTAGAAGTCGAATAAGTCTTAGCCACTGAAACAACCTCCGCAGGCAAAACAAAATCGCTCCCTCACCTGCTCAAACGAAAAGAAACCACAAGCAGGAAGGAAGCGCCCAAAGTTGTCACGCATCGCAGAACGGGCCCGAGAAAGACCACCCAAACGCTCAGATGAAACACCATAGGAAACAAATGTAGCCATATTAGAAACAAACCTCCAAAACATATTCACGTACGTAACCATATAGCATACAATCGTAAACAAATTATATGAGCAACAGCCGTAAACAGAGTAGTTACAATCGTAACCATCAAATGATTACAATCGTAATCAATATGTTTAACAATTGGCTAATAGAACAATTGAGAGAAAAAGAATGGACACAGTCAGATTTAGCGCAACGATCCGGACTCACTAGGGGCGCAATAAGCAACTACATCAACGGACGGATTCCAGACAAATCAGCACTTCAAAAGATAGGCAAAGCTCTAAAAATACCAAGTGAAACTGTATTCAGGGCCGCAGGAATACTCCCTGAACAAACACCAGAAACCGAACTCATTGAAAAAATCACACACATCACAAAACAATTACCTCCACAAGAACAAGAAGAAATTCTTGAATTCGCAAAACTACAACAACACTTATTTGAAAAACGGGAAAAAGATGCAGCCAAAAGAATTACAAAACATTCTACAATCACTCGATAAAAAAGAACTGGTAATCGTATTATGGTATGTACAACTAATTTCAACTGAACAGAAAATCCTAAACGGCCTTCAGAGAACAGACCTTTGGTTATTTCCTCCTTTATCATTTATCGCAACTTATCTTGCCATGCACAACTCAATCCCCAAAAATCCGATCAGCCTACTCGCCACTCTAGCATCATCATTCAACGCATCAACACTGACGCTATTACTAATCCGACCACCCAAGAAGAGAATCGCACACTGGATAAAACAATGAACACAACAAGCAAAGACAATTCTGGATGCCTAACTGCAATTTTCTCCATATTCAAGCCACAAAGCAAAAAACAAAACACCTTACCCTACAAAATACGAGACAACTTTCTCTCACCAGCCGAGCTATCATTCTACAAAGTCCTATGCACAATCATCCAAGATAAAGCAAAAATTCAATCCAAAGTACGACTAGGCGACATCTTCAAAGTCGTACATTCTGACAGAAGCATCTGGCAAAGCTACACCAACCAGATCAATCAAAAACACATAGACTTTTTACTTTGCGAAACAATGACTATGAAACCAGTCTTAGGGATCGAATTAGATGATAGCAGTCACAACACCCCTAACAGACAAGCAAGAGATAACTTCATAGACGAAGTATTTCAGAGCACAAAACTGCCACTCGTTCATATCGTTGCCAGACAAACGTACAACACACAGGAAATATCAAGACAGATCAAGCAAGTAATAAACAAACAGCAACAAGCATAAAACGCATACCGAAAAACAACTACAGCTAATCTACAGCCAACAAAAACAAAGAACAAATAAGCAACAGAAAATTTGTTCTATCTTTACTCACTAGCAGGCTGTCGGAGAGAACATTTTTTGCGGTGAAAGTGGTTGGAAGTGCCTCGTCCAATGTGAATTTCGAGCCATTTTTGAGCGATTCCAGGAGCTTTTCACTGGATTTTACGACCGAAATTCTCTCCGACAGTTTCTCTCCGACAAACTCCTAGCAAAAATAAAAGCAAGCAAGAAAACACAGAAAAATCCACATACACGTTCCCCGTTCTTTCTCTTAATCAGTGGGTTCAGGGTTCAAGTCCCTGGTCGGTCACTATTTTTTACCCGTAATTCTGCATCGAAAAATCACCACTGCTCAAAAACGATATCGTTTATACAGCTAAACTACAGCTATTCTAAAAGTCTATCTAACTTCTCAGCCGCTTCCAGTTGCAAATCAGGCAATACGTGCGAATAAGTATTCAAAGTCAAGTTGATATCCGCATGACCAAGCCGCTCCTGAACAATCTTCGGATGAACACCCTCCTGTAACATAAGCGTCGCGGCAGTATGCCGCAGATCATGAAATCGGATTCTTGGCAAATTCGCATCGCGCAGAGTCTTTGCAAAATCCTTTTGCAAGTGTGACTTGCTAAAAGGCGCGCCAATGTTGGAAGGGAAGATCAGATCATTCTCTCGCCAGTTTGTGCCAGCTTTGAGCTTGTCTTCTTCAATTCTTTGCTGTTGGTCTCGTAGCTCATTGAGAGACTTTTCGCCTAAAAGAATTTGCCGAGTGCCTGCATGAGTTTTTAGAACGCCGGATAGCATCCCTTTGCCTGGGATATCTTGGATTTGCCTGCTAACCGTGATCGTTCCTTTTATCCAATCCATATCAGGCCAGCACAGACCGCGCAGCTCGGAAAATCTCATTCTGGTGGTAATCGCCAAATAGTAAAGGGACTTATATCTCGATGTGCTTGCCGCGACCAAGAACAAACCAACTTGTTGATCATTCAATACCTTCATCTCTTTATAACTTGCTCGTGGGACAGTTGCGCCGTGTGCTGGATTTCTTCCGACCATTCCATCTTTCACGGCTTGCTCAAGCGCTGCATGTAATACTCAATGAGTGTATCGAATATTCGAGACGCCAACGCCGCTCTTACGCAAACGGTCGTAAAACCGGCTTACCATCTTTAAGTGCAGGTCTTTTAGCTTGATCTTCCCTAGCATGGGCTTGATGTATAAGGTGATCAGCCGTTCGTATTGGAATCCCGACTTTAGCCGCAGGTCATTTTTCTTGATCGCAATCCATTCATCCACATACTCGCCAAGTTTCAAGTTTTGACCTTCAAAAGTCATGCCCTTGTCAATCTGGTCTAGCTGTTTGCGAAGCCATTCCTGACATTCGGCTCCCGGTATTGGCGGTAAGGCTAAGCCGCCGTCTACCCATCGAAACCTAGGCGCGCCACTTCCCATTCGGCTTTTTGAAAATCGTGCCTTCGCTATTTCCTCTTTTCGCCATTTTCCTGTACTCCTTTCGTTTGAGTTCAGGAAAGGCGACTCTTATTGCCTAAGCGAGAAGAGATTCCCGCCGCATCGAATCCGCCGCGCAAGAATGGCTTTCATCCGATCAAGGAAAGAAATTCGTTCACAAAGAGCAGCTCGAAGAATGGGGCTTCGATTACGCTCGTGTGATGATGAACCTTCCGCCTCAAATACTCGCCAGCCGCGATATTTTCTTGTGGTTGCCAATCTCTGAAATCGTGAAACTCGGTGCGGACGAAAACTTGTTGCCAGAGAGACTGAAACGCTAACCTCCAAGCCTCAACTTCAACAAGGCAACCGTCTCCTCACGGAGTTTGGCTTTCGCCCAATCCTTCTGGCTGGGAGTCAATAATTCACCTACGCCGTCCAAGATATGTCGGTTGCTCATCTTTTCGAGTTGGGTAATGCAGGCCTGGATCAACTCATCGAAGGACATCTTGGAGCGCTCCTGGACGATCTCCTTATTGATCGGAAAGCGTTGTTTTAGAAAGAACCAGACATCGTAAATATCGCGGCTGGTCTTGCCGATCCGCTCGTGCATGGCCATCAACTTATGCGCGAATAAATCCTCGGGAACCATTACGAGCATGGAAACACCCAGATACGTCTTGATCTCATACCGGGAGCCGAATTGCCTCCGGCTGATCTCGACTTTGATGTGATGGGCTCTATCTTCATAAGACAAAACGTAGAAGATACCGAAGCGCTTGCGGTTGGATTCTCGGAGCGTTCCGTATACTTGCACGATCTGCTTGACCCGCTCGAAGATCACATCTTCCTGGCTTTCATCCAGGAGATCGAAGTCGAGATCGATGGAGAAGCGATCCAGACCATAGAACATCAAGGCCGCCGTGCCGCCCTTGAAGCCCAGGAACGGCGCAATGGACGTATCGGAATAGATGTCCTTGAGAATTTGGAAGAGAATGGTCTTATGCGTGGATATGTCGAGTTTCATGGTTTGTTGCCCGTCTGAAGTTTATAAAGCTTTCTGACTCTGCCTGCCATCCTCTGATTCCGATAGATCGGTAGGATATCGAATACTTTATTCCAATCCAGGCTGCTGAGATTATCGAAATGGTAATCAGCGTGGATGTAGAGGGTATCCAAGAAAGCGCGCTCTTTGGTTGCGAAGGAGGACTCTTCTCGATTTTCCACTCCGCTCGAGTTCGTGAGGATGGAGTCCTTGACCTTCTTGAAGGAATAGGTCTGGCCGTCCACTTCGATCTCGTGGGTTAAATAGGAAGCGACGAAAATCGGACTGTAGAACTGGAAGATCAGCCCCTCGTGAGAGAGGATGGTCTCGAAGCTCACGTAGGAAGGCGCGTAGAGCCGTGTAGCCAACTCCAGCTTGTGGTAGTGCTTATCCTTGGTATAGACGCCCCTGTGGATGCGGTACAGCTTACCTCGGCTCACGTAATAGCTCAACCGCACGCGCACCGCTTGCGTGCTGGGTTCTCCCCACAACAAAGCCACGTCTTTGAAGGTGAAGACGGTCTTGGGGGAGCGCAAAATCGTTTCTAAATACTGGCCTTTTTGCATAATTGTCAATGGATATTAGGTTAAAGCTTATTTCCAGTTCATATATTATGGTATTTCAGGTCTAGAGTCAAGGATATCTTTCGCAGGTATGCATACAACAATTTGACGAACGAGGGGAGTGCGCCTAAGATAGGGCGTATGAGCGAGGCAGAGCAACAGAAGCTTACTGATTACCTTACACTTTTAAAATCAGATGCTTGGTAAAGCCCGAAAAGATCATTTTTTGCTATCTTTTTGCCAAAATTTGGCGAAAAGCGCATGATTTGCCGCATCGTCTGCCTGCAATAGCAAAGTGTAAGGTAATCAGGTTATGCGTTTTGATTCTGCTTATCATTCCGTGCCATTTCGGGTTGAGCTACATGCTAATTTGCGCTAATAATTGGCGATAATCTTCGACATTTGGCGGATTCATCAACAGGATTTGATTGATGACTTCCACCGCTTCTTTTTTCCTTCCGCTTTGCAGTAGCGATTCGCCCAACGCATCGAGCTGACTGATGGCTTCATCCTGCCGTCCCAAACGGTTCAGCCGGTCAGCCAATAGTCGGCGGAAGAGTAATTCATCTTCGTGGTCTTTGACCAAGTCTTCGAGAAATGGGATCGAATCTGCGGCTTTTCCGTTACTATCGAGGTAACTCATGAAGCCTTCGAGCTCGGCCATCGCCCGCGGCTGCTGTCCCATTCGCAGATAAAGTTCGACGAGTTGTTTGCGTGTGGCCTGATCGTTGGGCTGCAAGGTGCGGATCTGTTCATAGACGCGCAGCGCCTGCTTCCAATCGAGATGCTGCATGTCAATGTCCGCCATGCGTTGAAGGATGTGCACATTCCAGGCATGATCGGCATTGGCCTGCTGGACGAGACGCAGCGCGGTCGTGTACGTTTTGCGCGCCATGTCCAGTTCGGCGAGGCGGTAATAGATGTCGGCCAGTTCAAGATATTCCTTGATGGCATCATCCACCTGGCCGCGCGCTACAAGCTGGTCAATCAGACGCGTGCGCGCGGATAAATCCATCGGCGCGAGCTGGATGACGCGGCGCAGTATCTTTGTGGCTTGCGCCACTTCACCGCGCACGCTGTACGCGTGAGCCACGACTGCAAATTTGGCAATGGCATCGGACACGCGTCCATCCTGGATGAGCAGGTCGCCCATCAGCGAATGAAGCGGCAGGTACGTTGGCGCATAATGGACGGCCTCGTAGGCTTCATCCATTGCAGAGCGCAGGCTTCCCGAGCGGGCCAGTTGGTGGATGCGGTTGATCGATTCGATGACGCTCGAACTTTGCGCCTGCAAAATGACTTCAGCCAGCGGAGTGAGCATGCTGCTGTCTTGCGCCTTACGAAGCTGCTCGCGCGTGCGATACACCTGGTCGCGCCAATCCGCACGGATCAACAATTTGCTGACGTTATCGCACAGGCGGCGGTTGCTGCTGTCGTCATTTTGATTCTGCTGCGCTTCGATCAGCGGTTCGTAAAGCTGGCGGATTTCATCTGCCTGCTCTTCGGAAACCGTCATCGAATCCGCCAGCTTCAGCGCTTCGAGATATTCGATGGCCGCGCTTTTGATCTGGCCCTTCTTGAAATAGATTTCGCCCAGCAAAAGCCGCGAGCCTAATCCGTAATCAATATGTTTGACCGAGCGCGTCAGGCTGCGGACTGCGCTTTCGAGCCGGTCGCTTTTTGCGCGCAAATAGCCGAGATTGAAATATAAAGCGGGGTGGTTGAACCCGGCTTCCAGGGCGTGGTCCAATTCCTCAGCCGCAGTGGATTCCTGATTCTTGGTTTGCGCGTCGATGGCCTGGCCGAGATGCAAAACAACCTTGGTTTGTTCGGATTGCTGCAGCGAAAGCTGGCCGGTGCCTTTGACAATGGCCGATAAGCCGCGTCGTTCCTGCGCGAATGGACTTTCGTCGGAGTAATCGAAGAGGACCTCTGCCAGCTTGGTCAGGGCCTTTTGGCGCGCCTCCGCCACCGGGTCCAGGCCCGATGCGGCACGACGAGTCGGCTCTTCCAATTGTTTGACCTTTGCCATGCTGATCGGCCCCGTCCCGCCTCTCGGACGCACCGGCTTTGGAAGCAGCTGGCTTGATCTCAATAATGTCTGCGCCTGTTTGGCTTCCGCATTTTCAGGGACGAGCTGCAGACACTTGTTTGCCAGCTCCATTGCCTTGTCCGGTTTGCCGCTGCGCTGCAGGATGCTGGCCAATGCCAGATATTCGGTTACAGCCTGTGGGTTTTGACCGAGACGTTCGTGAACCATAGCCAGCCGCGTGTGTGCCATCACATGATCGGGATCGAGCGTGGTGACACGTACCCAATTCTCGAGGGCCTTGTTGACATCACGCTGGTTGAGGAACGCATCGGCGGCTTTCATTGCGCCCTCGACTGCTTCATTCAGGTTGCCGAGGCGCTCGGAGATTTGGGCGATTTTTTCGAACGGCGCCGGATCGTTGGGAGAAAGTCTGGCGACCTGCTGGTAAAGCCGGAGGGATTCATCGAATTCGCCCAACTGGTACAAAGCCAGGGCGAGGCTGTTGAGCGCCTTGGGCTGGTCGGGAGATTCCTGCAAAGCCTTGCGATACGCGGCGGCGGCTTTTTTCCAATCCTGGTCCCAGGCCGCCGAGTGGCCTTCGTTCATGGCTTTTTGAAAGACTTCTTCTCGTCCGGGCATAAGTCTATTTTACCGCTGGAACTTGTATCAGGCGGCTCTTCAATGATTTTGTACTGGAGCAATGCCTTAACGCGAATTTCACGAATTGACGAATGACGCGAATTTTTTTATTTCTCCGGGACTCTGCGGCAACACGATCAAAGGACTTTCATTTCGCCCCAATTCGGACCGGAGCGGGCTTCCGTTAAAAGAGGGATGTCCAGCGGGTAAGCGAATTCCATCACCGCGCGCACCCTCTCGACAGTTTTCTCCAACTCCTGCTGCGGGACTTCCAACACCAGTTCGTCATGAACTTGCAAAAGCATCTGCGCGCTGAGTTTGGCTTTCTTCAACGCGGATGGAATGTGAAGCATGGCAATCTTCATGATATCCGCTGCGGTGCCCTGGATCGGCGCGTTGATGGCCTCGCGTTCTTCGCGGTTCTTCAATTGCACGTTTTGTTTGCTTTGCAATGCCGGGAAGTAACGGCGTCGTCCAAGCAGTGTTTCAACATATCCATTTTTGGCCGCGTCCTTGCGAATGCCGTCCAGATATTTTTTGATGCCCGGAAACCGCGTAAAGTAGGCTTTTACAAATTCCTCGGCTTCGGCCAGCGTGAGCTCGGTGGAACGCGTCAGGCCGAAGGCGGACATGCCATAGATCAATCCAAAATTGATGGCTTTGGCATGACGCCGCATTTCCTTTGTCACTTGTTCGAGTGGGACGCTGTAGATCGCGGCGGCGGTTGTGGCGTGAATATCCTGTCCCGCGCGGAAGGCGGATAACATGCCTTCGTCTTTTGCCATGTGAGCAACGATGCGTAACTCAATTTGCGAATAATCAACGGACAACAAAACATTTCCCCTGGCCGCGATGAATCCATTGCGGACGCGGCGGCCTTCTTCGGTGCGGATGGGAATGTTCTGTAAATTCGGATTCGATGAAGATAATCGTCCGGTCACCGCGCCGGTTTGGCTGTAGGATGTATGAACGCGGCCCGTCTTTGGATCCACCGCGGCGGGCAAGGCTTCGACATACGTGGATTGAAGTTTGGATAGTTCGCGGTGTTCGATCACCATGTCCACAACCGGATGCTTTCCGCTCAAAGCATCAAGCACATCGGCTGAGGTTGAATAATGTCCGCTCGTGGTCCTGCGGCCGCGGTCGGGCGGCTCGAGGCGCAGGCGTTCGAAGAGTACGTCCGAGAGCTGCTGGGTCGAGTTGATGTTGAACGTTTTGCCAACCGCGTCGTAAACCTGTTTCTCGATTTCGCTCATGCGCCCGGTGAGTTCTTTGGAAAGTTTTTTGAAGAAAAGCAGATCGAGCAGGACGCCGGTCATTTCCATTTCGGCCAACACGGGCATCAATGGCATTTCGATTTCGTCCATCAACTTTTGTCCATGCACGCGTTCAATCTCCGCTTGCATGATGAGCAGAAGCCGCAGCGTTGATTCAGCGTCCGCCGCGGCATACGGCGCAACCGACTCGATTGCGACTTCCGCCATGCTGAGCTGATGTTTGCCTTTGCCGATCAATTCTTCGATGTGAATCATTTCTTCGCCGAGGCGCGTGAAGGCGAGATTTTTCAATCCAAGATCATGCGAGGACGGATTGACCACAAACTCAGCGATCATCGTGTCGAAGGTGATGGGCGAGACGATCAGTCCATGCCGGGCTAGAACGATGTAATCGTATTTGGCGTTGTGCGCGACCTTTGGGATTCGGGAATCAGTTAATGGATCATGGAGGATGGAGGTGACTTGATCCATTGGCAGATTATTTCCGGCAAGGTGACCAACGGGAATGTAGTATGCTTCGCCCTCTTTGATTGATAACGAAATGCCAACGATGTTGGCTTGCGTTTCTTCCGTGGATGTTGTTTCTGTATCGAAAGCAATGACCTTGGCTTTGGAAAGTTCTTTTGCCAGGTTTTCCAATTTGCCGGGTGTGTCAATGATTTTGACTTCAATCGAAGATTTGACCTGCTTGATTACAACGGCTTTCGGCGCGGCGTCGAACAGGGAAAGCTGTCCGCTTGGGGATTTGGCGGAGGCGCTTTCGGTTGCAGGGGAAGATGATTTGCCGGTCAGCCGCTCGAGGGTTTTGATGAGCGTGCGGAATTCGAGTTCCGCGAAAAAGGCTTCGATGCGGTTTGCATCGAAGTCATGCGCTTTCGCATGTTCGAGATCGAGTTTGATGTTCAAATCGGTTTTGATGCGCGCCAGGTCGCGGCTCATCATCGCAGAATCTTTGCCGGATTCAAGTTTTGTCTTCCAGCGGTTTTCGACTTGATCCATGTTCTTATAAATGTTGTCGAGCGTGCCGAATTTTTCGAGCAGGGAAATCGCGGTCTTTTCGCCGACGCCGGGCACGCCGGGAATGTTATCGGATTTGTCACCGACGATGGCCTTGTAGTCCACGACCTGATCGGGACGCACGCCGAGCTTTTTGATCACATCTTCGTCGGTGACGTAATTTTGTTCATCGCCTGCGAGATAGACCGCGGTACGTTTGTTGACGAGCTGCAAAAGATCGCGATCGCCGGTTATGATTTTTACGCCAAGTCCCTGCTCGGAAGCGACGCGTGCCACCGAGCCGAGAACGTCGTCCGCTTCGAAGCCTTCCATTTCGAGGCGCGGAATATTGAAAGCGTCAACGAGCTGGCGGATGCGCTCGATCTGCGGCCGCAGGTCTTCGGGCATTTTGGCACGTGTGCCTTTGTATTGAGGAAAGATTTGATCGCGAAATGTTTTTCCAGTGTCGAATGCGACCGCAAGGTATTCGGGTTTTTCCTGTTCGAGGATTCGCAGAAGCTCGCGCGCGAATCCATAAATGCCCGCAGTCGGCTCGCCCTTGGACGTCTGCCAGCGCTGCGAGCTTGTTCCAGCAGTCAGCGCAAAATACATGCGGTAGGCGAGGGCATGTCCATCAATGAGGTAAAGAGTAGGAGGCATGGCGGTATCCAGTTTTCGGTCGTTAGTCTTCAGTGATCAGTGTTCGATGATCGAAAGTGCAGTCTATATCAAGCGGATAAATAAAAAACGCAGAGCACGGATTTATTTTACCGTCTCTGCGCTCACTCATCGCAGGCAATTTTAACGACGCGATTTGTCAATGCCCTGCCGCTGGCGGATCTGCTTGATGTAATCCTTGACCAGTTGCGGCGGATGAGGCTGTGTCCCGCCCATGATGAGGTAGCCGGGCGCCCAGAAATCGCCGGACGGGTTCTCTTTCTTGAGGCGTGGAAATTCCGTGAATATCTTTTCCGAAGTCTGCTGGCGCATGATGCGCATGAGATAACCCGGCGATGTGGCCGGAGGAACATTCACAACCCATTGCAAATATTCGGGACGCACCGCGAGGTATTCAAGCCTCCAGCCGAAGGCGATGCAAGTATTCGGGAGCCATTCGGAGAGCCGGTCGGCAATGTCGCCGGTCAAATAGTGAGCTGTAAAGCGCGGCACCAGCAAACAGGCATACGTCAAATTGTAGACGCTGGCTGAAGTCGGTTCGAGCACGATGCGCCCGGCCACTTCGTTGATCGAGTGCGGGCGTGTCTCATCCAGTTCGCCGGGCATGGGCCGCCGGATGGGAGTCTCAGGACGCGGCTGCGATTTGGACGGCGCGGTGACCTCCAGCTCTTCCACCGATTGTGTGGGTGAGGAGAGGGTTTCGTCCATGTTGACCGGCTCTTGTTCCGAGATAAGCAAATCCTTGAGCGGGATGGGCGGCGAGGACTCGCGCGAGAAAATCGAGGGGCGCGTCTGCCCGGGATCAGCCGGCCGCATCTGGTCGAGGGATGGAGCGGCGGGCACGGCTTTTAGCTGCGGGACCCGCGCAAGCGGTTTCGGATCCGGCGAAGGGATGTCCACCAAAATTTCCGTAATCGGAGGAACGTCCACGCCTTCATTGTCATCCACTTCGCTGGTGGGCGGCGCGGTCACAGCAGAGCTTGGGTTCTGCTGCGATGCCTGTTTATCGTCTTTGGCTTCTGAATCGTTGAGCGACGTTGCAATCTGGCTGGCTTGCGCGCGGATGGTACTGAACGGAGTCTCCGCATCGAAGACCATGGCAAGCAGCATGCTTTCGGAAAGTTGAGTGGCGTACAGCATGTGTTCCGCTCTGGTGCTGTCAAGCCGAACGAAGCGCAACAAGTCGCTGCCTTTTTGTCCGCTCCAGTTGCGGCCAAGAGTCTGCGCGATCTCTTTTGCGGCGGCCTGCGAAAGCTGGCCGGCATACGCCCAAAGTTCATTGTTGCGCGTGATCAGCGCGGCCTGGGCGGACGTCTCGAGTGTGAGCCTTGTCAAATGCTGCGCGGCTTTGCTGACGTCATTCAGCCAGGGCAGGTCGCTTTGCGAATTTTCCTGTTTGGCAGGGATGAAATCTGTGAGAGCGGGGCGTTCCATGGCTTGGATCAGATCAGGCAGCTGGAATGGTTTTCGGACAAGCGTCCATGGCCGGATGGAATCCAGGGCGGGAGGTATTTCATCCTGTGCCAGCACAAACAGCTTGATATCCGGCAGGATCGTTCGCAGTGATTTGCCCACGTCTTCGGCCCACGCCTCGCCCATGTCGAGATCGAGAAAAACCATTTTGCACGCTTCTTCGTCGGCGCGTACGATTGCAGAGGCTTTGCTGTTCACCACGAAAACGCGATAATTCCCGGTCCCTTCGAGCGATCGGCGGGTCATTTCCCCAAAACCTGGGCTGGGAGTCACAACCAGTAAGTTGGTTGTCATTTCGTTCCGTAGTGTATCACGGTCAATGCGCATGGGCAAGTCACCGTTACGAATCTGAAAGTTTCCTTCATTTCGCCCAAAAATTGCCTATACAACTTGACTTTGGACTTCCGTTATGCTATCTATATGAAATCTCTCATTGAGGTTGGATAATGCACCGCGAACGCGTTTCTGAAAATGTTTTCTGGTTCCAAAGTGAAGTCTACGCTCAAGTCACTGCGGGTGTGGTCGCCGGGCCACAATGGGCAGTGGTCATTGACACGCTGGCGCTGCCCGATGAGACGCTTGGTATGCGCGAGTTCATCGAGCATGAGCTGGGTGTGCCGGTGCGGTACGTGGTCAATACGCATTACCACGCGGACCATGCCTGGGGAAATTGCTTTTTTCCCGGCGCGACGATTTTGGCGCATACCCGCTGCCGCGACTTGCTGGCGGAGCGCGGCATCCCGTCGCTGGAGTCGGTGCGGAAGCAGAATCCCGCGCTGCGTCAGGTGAAGATCGTGTTGCCGCACCTGACGTTCGACAGCGGCGAAATAAACCTGCGCGTGGGCAAAAAGAACATGACTGTTATGCTGGCTCCCGGTCACAGCGAGGACGGGATCGCAGTGCTTGTTGAAGAAGATCGCGTTCTGTTTGCAGGCGATGCTTTCATGCCGCTGCCTTATGTGGTGGATGGTGATATTGACGATATTGCGGCGTCCATCAAGAAGATTGGCCGCATGGGATTGGAGAATATTGTCCAGGGGCACGGTGACATTATCCTGCGCGGTGAGATCGACGCGGCGGTAAAAGAAAATTTAACGTACGTCAGCAATCTCAAGAAATACACAAAGGCCGCTGCGCGCCGCAAAATTGTGGATGATTCGGCTGAACTGGTAAGCATCGAGGAGAGCGGCAAGAGCCGTGTCTATTTGGGCGGTCTGGCCGAACAATTGCATAAAAGGAACGTGCAATCGCTGGTCAGGAAAGCGCGCAAAGATTGACCCTGTCCGGGTACAAAAAACGGCGGCGATGGATGCAATCGCCGCTATTTTTTTATTCTTCCTTGAGTCTACCTGGTCTTTTGTTTCCGAATTTTTTTCTTGTGCTCAGGTTCCGTTTGCCTGGCCGGTTTCATTTCTTTCGACATCTCCACGTCTTTTGATTCCCTGCCTTCCTTCCTTTTCCATGGACGCCAGCCATGAAACCGTTCGCGCCCTTCCACCAATGCGCGCAGGTTCGGGCGCAAGGCCCACAGCAGGATCAGCAAGGTTGCCCCGCCATAGATAATATATTGCCAGGGAGCGCGTCCCAATAAATACAGGATCGTAAACAGAAGGATGGCAGTCAAACTGATGCTGAGTGTTGTCAACGATGCGTAACCCACCCCGAAGAACATGAACACGGGAATCGGGAGTCCGAACAAAACCGACCATTGCAGACCGATGGCTCCGCCCGCCGCCGTTGCTCCGCCCGCGCCGCCGCGCAGGCGAATCTTTCCGTTCACGTTATGTTCGGCGAGAAAGATGGAATAGTTATGTCCGAGCACCGCGGCAAGGGGCGCCAGCACTTCGATCCAAATATTATTGGTGATCGCACGCGCCGCCCATACTGCGCCGGCCCCTTTGAGAATGTCGAAGATTGCTGTAGCGAGGCCGGCCCAGCATCCAGCCGCACGCATCACATTGGTTCCACCCGTTCGTCCGCTGGCGATCTTTCGAACATCCTTGCCTGTCGCCAGCCTTACGATCAACAGGCCGAAGGGAATTGAACCCAAAATATATGCCAGCAATATGACGCCGGCATCAATAAGCAGTTGCATGGTCGCTCCTCCGAGTTGAGCTTTTGTTTTCTTTGGCAGCTTCGGGCTTCATCCCTGGCGTGAATTGCCGGAGGCCAGCCCGCGTACATCAAAAGCATAATGTAAAACTTTTAACACGAGATGGTAGTAACGGTTACTCGTTCTCTCTGAGATATAAATTCACCTCGGACACTCTTCCCTGCTCCATCCAAAAACCGCGCGCCCGCCAGACACCCTGCGGACGCGACCAGACAATGTTGACAACGGGATAGGCCGCCTCTTCGATGTCGGCCGCGGAGACCGCTTCGGGTCCCGCGGGATGCGAATGAAAGATGGCGAGCAAATCCATTTCATCCGTTTCGATGGAATTGAACGCGCGCAGTTGTTCCCCCGGGTCCATCCGAAACCGTATCGGACTTTGGGCCTGATTCTCGATCAGGAAGACCTTTTCCACCCAATCGTTCCTTCCGGCCAGCAGGCCACAGGCTTCAAGCGGTGCCCGAGATTCAACATGAGCGCGCATGGCATCCCAATGCGTTTGACGAATGATGAGCCGCATCAGCGAAGAAAGACCGCGGCGATCCACAGAGCGCCGAGGATGATGCCGGGTTCGGTGATCGCATTTCGCACTGGTATTTCCTCGTCGAGACGATACGCCAGCGAGGTCAGCGCGTAGAGCGGACCGAGCAGGATCAACGCAAATTGCAGGGAGGAGAGCGGCCAGTAGTGCAGGCCCGCTGCGAGCTGTGTGCTGATAAAGCCAACGCCAATGGCCCATGGGAAATTCCAATGGCCGCCCAGGCGCAGATGAAGTGTGCGTAATGTGACCAGCCCGGCCGCGAGGAAAATGGCAGGGACAACAATAAAGAGGCGCGCGCCTGCGATGCGCAGAGCGATTACAAAAAGCAGGAACAACGCGTAGGATAACGCGGTCAGCCCGGCGGAGGCAATTGTATAAGAAGGCGCGCCTGGATCCACGGCAATGTATTCTGCAAGAATGACCAGCACGAGGATTGCGGCGCCAAACCCAAAACCAATCCACCAAACGGAACCGGAGGGGAGAATGTCGAGCAGCACGCCAATGATAAATGCCGTTAACGTTGGCAATAGCCAATGCTCGATGGTCGGCTTCGATTGGACTGCCTGTATGGAGGGATGCTCGCGCAGCAGCCAGTCCATGCCGCTGGCCGTCAAACCGGCAGCCATGAGAGTCATTGCCGTGCCCATCGAAATCGGATAGGAAAAATAGAAACCGGGTAATTGCAGGGTCAGGGTAAAACCCGGTGCGTTGATCAGACGCGTGAGCGCATAGGTCAGGAGCACGACAGCCGTCACGACGCTGACACGGTTTGCATCCGGTAGATAACGTTCTCTGTTTTGCATCCATTAAATTCTACCCAAATTTTGAGCATTCGTCCGGACTTCTTTCCCTGCTCTCATAAAATCGAGGTTTTTTCGGGCCTGCGCCAGCTGCTTCTTCAACTCGGCCATCTCTTGACTTTTAGAACAATTGTTCTATAATATGTTCATCCTTCGCCTTGTCGTTTATATTTGACCTCTTGCATAAGTATTCGCAAGGGATCTATTGAAGGAGAGGTTGCTATGAACGGTTCCTTCCCAATAAAAGTGATCCCATTCCTGCGCGGCACTGCGCTCAAACGCGGCGCCATCTTCGGAGCAATTCTCATCACGGCGTTGCTGGCTTTCGAGGTTTTTAACTTTTCCACAACCGCCTTTGCCCTCACCGACATTCTCGGCGGTCTGAAATCCGGCGGCCTCCAATGGTCAACGATTCTTGCCATTGCATTTTGCGGCATTGACTTTGCCGGGATCGCGCGCATCTTCACTCCCCAACAGGGACGCGACGAACCGACGGAAGTCTGGTACCTGTTCGGTGCGTGGCTGTTGGCGGCCGGCTTCAACGCCGCGCTGACGTGGTGGGGCGTGTCGGTTGCCATCCTCCATCACACATCGGAAGGCAGTGTGCTGATCGGGGAATCCACGCTGGTTAAGGTCGTCCCGGTCTTCGTGGCGATCATGGTTTGGATGATCCGCGTGCTGATCATCGGGACGTTTTCGCTGGCCGGCGAAAATATGTTTACATTGGCCGGCGCGCGGCCCGCATCAAGTCAAAGCATGAGGCCGAATCTGCGGCCGACTGCATCGCTTTCGGGTACGCCTGCCGTTCGGCCCGCGCCCAAACCGGCTCCCATCTACGGAACGACGCGCGCCATCAACACTGCCGAGCCGACGTATCATCCCATCGGGATGAGCGCGGAGTCTTACCAGGAAAATCCATCCCTGCGGAGGTAACCGCCGCTTTTTCTCTCCACATCCAACCGCTGAGACGACCGCATGGCCGTCTCATGCGTTAAACGGATAAAGTTGGAACTCCCCCTGCTATTTCCGTCTTCTGATAATTGCATCAATGACAGTTAAGTTGCCTGCCTGATTGAACGTGTGGGTGGCGATTATTTTCCCGCCGCGCGGCAGGAAGCTCGTTTCGAGCACTTCTTCATATTCATTTTCGTTCAGCTTCGCAATGCGGTTGAACTTCAGCGCGTGCCCGTATCGGCGCCACGAATCCTGCGAAGGGCGGATCAACTTTCCATCCCGCGCAATGATGCGTCCCGCGGGCCGCGCCGAACGAATATCTTTGACAATTGGATTGCGCGGATGCGGCGTCCATTTATCCGCCAATGGATTGTCCGCATAAAACAAATGCAGGGCATCGAGGCTTGAACCGCCGGCTTCTTTTATGTTCGCAAACATCCACCATTTTTTGTTATGTTCGAATAATGTGGCGTCCGCGGCGCAGATGCCGGTCATCAAATTTTTGACGAATTGCCATTCGTTCGGAAATCTTTTGCAGCGATATAACTCGACGTTCAGGTTTTGCGCCGACTCGGGCAGCATGTACATTTCACCTTTGTATTCGAACACGAACGGATACGAAAGATGATACGGCTGTTCGAGCGCAACCTGATTCGATGACACGTTTCCCCGCCGATCCAACGCGATGCAGATGATCCGTCCGCGCCGGGTGGCGTAGATTTTTTCTTCGGCGAAGATGTAATAGAGATCATCTTTTTGCATCACGAAAGGATCAGCCCAATAGCGGTCTTTTTCCGGGATGATGGGCCGGAGCGCTGGCCATTGGAGCGAATCGTAATCCGCGCCTTGCGTGGTCAGGATGACCCATTGATCGAGAAAAAAGAAGGAGGAAAGAGTCTTGTTGAATTTGCGAAGGGCGCGTTGGAAAAAGGAGGGGCGCGTCATCACTCTTTGTCCCGCGGGCGAAAGGCGGTGAAATATGCCAGCGGGCGATACCCCAGCCGGCGATACATTTGCAGCGCCATGTCAGATGGAATCAGGACCATGTGCTCAAGATTTATTCTCATGCAATGAAGATGCGCGCGTTCCACCAGGGCGCGTCCGATGCCGCGATTGCGGAAGGCATTCATGACGTAAACCTGATTCAAATACCCAACGCCCGGATATACCGTCACGAGCTGCGCCCAGCCAACCGCCTGTCCGTCCGCCTCCGCGTAAAAGTTGTGGATGTGTTTGCCGCACAATCCCCGCAGCGGCAAATGTTCATTTTCAGCGGAGAGCGTTTCATTGGCATGTTCCGCTTCGCGAACTTTTACGGCTTTGTGAATGGATGAAAGATTGGATCGAATCCGCACCGGGAATTGCAGGCCGAGAATCGGGCCAGTTCGGACAAATTCATAACCCGCAAGGATATAGTCGGCTTTCAAGCCGCGCACCGATGGCTTTTCATGGAAGATATCGAGCGCGTAGCCCTGCCCGTGCATCGGATAAGCGCGGATGGCCTCGACCACATCCTTCGGGCTGGATGTCAGTGCAAGGAATTCGTACGGATATGGCGCAATCGGCGCGTCACCGTAGATGGATACGCCGATGATGCCGCGCGTTTCATAAGCCGTTTGGTATACGACCTGATACACATGATTATATGATGCGATTATGGCCTGCACGGCCCACCAGTTTTCGAGATCGGGATGATTCATCCTGAAGCGTCCAGCGTGCTTTCACCATCGGTGAGGATATAGAAACTGCGCGGCCCGTTTTCACTTTTATCGAAGACAAAGTCGGTCACGATATAACCTTTCGCAAAAGCCATCTCGAAGAATTCGCGCGAGAAGAAACGCCAGTCGCGCGCCAGCGGGAAATCAACGGACTTCAAAGCCATGAAATCAGGCGGGATCTCGGCGGCGATTAGCTGCGCCTCCAGCGGAGGAACATGCTCGGGAGGACGCGGCAGGACCGCGCTGAACGAAGTCGAAGCGTCACCGGGCTCGCCCCGCGAAGTCCTCGCAGAGGGAGCGAAGTCGAAGGGGCCGGGTCGAAGCGCGTAGAGCGGATGGACGCCGACGCGCAAAAGATGGCTGAGACTCAGCATCGGGCGCGCCCGCCTGCCCAGCCGTCGTTCGACGCGCCTGGTATTGATCCACCAATCCGCCTGGAAGCGGTCAGAGGGCAGACCTGCGTTCAGTTCATCGCGCATGTTGCCGTATTCCGAACGGCGATACGTGGAACACACCGCGCCGAGCCGCGCAATATTGAAATAGGCATTACGGCTTAACAGCGGGTCGTACGTCCACGTGATGTGATCGAGTCCCTGATGGCGGACCATCTGCCACTGCGCCCGTTTGAGCGCAAAGCCAATGCCGCTGTCGCGATAATCCGGGCGGACGCCTGCCATGTGCGAGCAATGTTTTGGGCGCGGCCCATCAGGCGTGAACTCGAGGCCGGGAAATCCAAATACAAAGCCGACGATTTCTTCATTTGCCATCGCGCCCAGTACCACGCCGCCATTGTGAACCGCGGTGATCAACAGATGCGCGGGCACAACGTCGGTTTCACTGCCGGGCCAAACCTGGCGCTGCAATTCTTCCACTGCCGACATCTCTTCGGGCGCTTCCAAAAGACGAATGCTCCAGGATGGCATGGCTATAGCCGAAAGGTCCGCACCGATTCCAAGACCCGGTCGGTGGCCTGGGAGACTCGTTTCGCCGCGCGCTGCCACGCGGCGGAATACCACGGCGTCCGCTTGAGATAATCGAGGCGGTATGCGAAGCGCGCCGGCATCAGACCGAAGGCGCGCGGCATGTTGTCCACCGGACAGGTGCGGCTGATGGAAATGTAATCGAGCCAGAACGAAGAGATCGGGTAATGCGGGATGAAGGCCTCGAATGTCACAACCAGGGCGCGCAGGATCACAGGATGCAGTTCGTACAGGATGTGAGGCCGCTGTGTCACTTGCATGATGATCTCGATGACCTGCCGGACGGTGAAGTATTCGCTTCCGCCAATCTCGTATGTTTGATTGACCGTTTCATCGTTACCGAGCGACCACAATATCGCGGTTACCAAATCTTCCACCCACAACGGCTGGATCACCGTCCGCGTGCTGCCGGGGAGCGGGAAAAAGAACGGCGTGATCTGCAAAAGCCGCGACAGGCTCGCGGTGAAATGATCTTCTGGACCGAACACGATCGAGGTCCGCAGGATCGTATGCGGGACGCCGGAGCGGCGGATGTGTTCCTCGGCAATTCCTTTGGCCTTGAAGGCCGGGTAACCCGATGACCGGCTGGCTCCAATGTGGCTGACATAGATCATGCGCTTCACGCCGGCGTCCGCTGCGACGCGCGCCAGGTTCTCGGTGCCTTTTATATCCACGCCCAGCAGGTTGGCGCTGCTCCCCTGTGACTCTGCGCCGGCCAGATGGATGATCACATCCACATCTTTGAGCGCGGCGCGGATGGCGCGTTCGTCCGACAGGCTGACCACGGCCACTTCCATCGGGACTCCCTTCGGGAGCCGCGGCGAGCGGCGCGAGGGCCGGATCAAAACCCGGACCTCGCGCCCGGCCTCGGACAACTGACGGATCAACACGCGGCCGATAAAACCGGTCGCACCAGTAACCAGGATCATGCAATTGATTATAGCAGAGTCAAAAAAGCTGTCATTTTTGGCATGAAATTGAAAGCCTATGCAAGCAAGCCGCCTGTTTGTCGCGAGGTAGAATAATTTTGTCTGGAGGTGCGCAGGTATTGTCTCCGGCGAATCAACAAAGAATGAAAATACATTCGCAACCACGGAGAAGTAAAAAAGCCGAGGAATTCGAGCTGCTCTTTCGAAACAACCCGCTTTCCATGTGGGTCTACGACGCCGAGACGTTGTACTTTCTGGACGTCAACAAGGCAGCCGTCGGGCAGTACGGATACTCGCGTCGGGAATTTCTCTCGATGCATCTTTCGGACATCCTCGCGGAGACGGACGCCTCGCCTCAAGGCAGGCAGGCGCCTCCTGCCCGACGAGGCCTGAAGATTTCGGGGGCTATGCTGCATCGCAAGAAAGATGGTTCCAGAATTACCGTTGAAGTGACAAATCAAAAATGGACGTTCGATGGCCGCAGGGCCGTGCTGGCTGTGATGAGGGAAGCGAATGGCCGCGTGAGCGCACAAGACATCCAGGAGGAAATCCCGGATGAATTTCGTCTGCTGATCGCCAATGCCATGGACGCGGTCGTCATGGTGGATGAGAACCAGCACATCGCCGTTTTCAATCCAGTCGCCGAAACGATGTTCCAGCGGGCAGCCTTCGAAGTGATGGGCAGGCCGCTGAATCTTTTGATCTCAAAGCGTTTTCGCCGCGATCACGAAAAATATGTGGACGCTTTCATCCAGCACGGCACAACCACGCGTTCGCCAGGTCACTTGAGGAGAGTCCTTGCGTTGCGTGCGGATGGCACCGAATTCCCGGCTGAGGTTGCACTTTCATCCACACAGAGCCGCGGAAAACAATACTCCGTAGCGATTTTGCGGGACATTACGGAACAACAGCGCGCAGAAGATGAACTGCGCCGGGCGGAAGAGCGTTATCGAACGCTGGTCGAGCAATTGCCGATGATCGTTTACAGGAATTCGGCCAGCGATATAAATGTCACCACGTACGTCAGCCCGCAAGTCGAGGCCATTCTCGGTTACACGCGCGAGGACTGGCTGGCGGATCCGGGATTCTGGAGGAAGGCTCTGCATCCTGAGGATCACGACCGCGTGATGGCAGAGGTTCAGCAGGTGCATCGAACGGGCAAGCCGTTCGACGTTGAATATCGCATGTTAGCGCGCGATGGACAGGTGCTTTGCTTCCGGGATCAGGCCGTTCTCATCCACGATGCGGAGGGGCATCCGTTATTTTGGCAGGGCCTGATGGTTGACATTACCAAAAGCAAAGCCGCGCAAGAGGAACTGCGCGCCAGCGAGAATCGTTATCGCCAGCTTTTCGACGAATCTCCCATCTGTATCATGGAGGAGGATTTTACAGAGGTCCGACAATATCTCGAAAAATTGCGCGCCCGCGGTGCCGCCGATTTCGACAAGTATTTTGACCTGCATCCCGAAGAGATTCTTCGCTGCGCTTCCTTGATTAAAGTGCTGGATGTCAACCAGGCATCACTTTCCGTGTTCGAGGCGGAGACGAAAGAGGAGTTGCTGAAAAAAGTCAGTGTCCTGTTCGGTGAGGAGGCGCAGCCTTATCTCAAACAGGAGCTGATCGCGATTTCCAATGGCAATAGAACGTATCAGGGAGAAACGGCCGGCCGCACCCTCAAGGGCAAAAAGAATGCCTTTTTCATGCGATGGACGGAAGTCCCGGCCGGGCAGGCATCCCATTCAAAGGTGCTGGCTTCACTCGTTGATATTAGCGAAAGGAAGCAGGCAGAGGAGGCGCTGCAATACTCCGAAGTCATGTACCGCGGCTTGTTCGATACCGTGCTGGATGGGATCTTTCGCACATCGCCGGATGGCTGGATACTCTCCGCGAATCCGGCCTTGATCCGTATGCTCGGCTATCAAATGCAGGAACAGATTCTGGCGCTCAATATGCGGGACCTCTATCTGCATCCTGAAATCCGGGAACGCGACCTCGCCCGATTGAGCGAAGACGGCGAAGTCCGTAACCAGGAGCTTGAATTGAGGCGCGCGGATGGAAGCCTCCTTGTGGTTCTGGAAAATTCCCAGGCGATCCGGGATTCGAACAACGAACTTCTTTTTTATGAAGGCACGTTTACAGATATTACCGAACGCAAGCGCGCCGAAGAAGCTCTACGCGTCTCGGAAAATGAATTGCAGGCATTGCTCGACGCGATCCCGGACGTCATCCTTGTGCTGGACAAATATGGCCGCTATCTAAAGATCGCGCCGACCGATTCCAATTTATCTCATCTGCCAAATGAAAACCTGCTTGGCAAACGGCTGCACGATGTTTTTTCAAGGCAGAAGGCGGATGAATTTGTCAAATACATTCAGCAGGCGCTGCAAACACACAAGCCGGTGCAGTTCGAATATGCCATGCTCATCCGTGACAGCATTGCCTGGTTCTCCGGCGCAACGGCGCCGCTCACCGAAGATTCGGTCGTTTGGGTGGCGCGCGACATCACCTCCCAAAAAGAGGCCGAACGACAGGTCCAGCGCCGCCTCGATGAGCTGGAAGCGTTATATGAAAGCGGCCTGGCTCTCAGCCAGATTCTCGATCCAAAAGAGATCGGCGGGAAGATCATTCAAATCCTGTCGGACCGGCTCAACTGGCATCACGCCGCCGTCCGCATCCGGCGCGAAGACAAGGATGAAGTGGAATTACTGGCTTTCAGCCAGAGCGACCACCAGCACGAGCAGGCCGAAAACGGTTATGAGGTCGCCGACCACGCCATTTCACATACAGGCGAAGGTATATCAGGCTGGGTGATCAAAAATGGCCGGATCGTCAATAGCAGAGATCTGGAGCAGGATCCACGTTATCTTGCTACGTTTCCTGGCATGCGTTCGGGATTATATGTTCCCATTTGGGCGGGCGGACGCGTTCTGGGCTGCATCAGCGTCGAGAGCAATCAACGCGAAGCCTTCTTCGATGCAGATGAACGTTTCCTGACCACATTGGCCTCGCAGGCCGCCTCGGCTCTCGAAAACGCCCGGCTGTTCGAATCCGAACGGCAGCGCCGTCTCGACGCGGAAACGCTTCGGAATGCGGCGGTCGTTCTCACATCCAGTTTGAACAAGGAACAGATCCTGGATTCATTGCTGGATGGGCTGGCACAGATCATCCCGTTCGGCATTGCAGTGGTCTTCATCGCAGAGGGCGATCAAATCACCGCGGTGGCAGAAAGGGGCTCGCTCTTTGCGAAAAAGATCGTCGGGCGTTCATTTCCGCTCGAAGGCTCGATGCAAAAATATTTGTTCGAGACGCGCCAGCCGGCCATCCTGGCAGACGCGCAGGCGGAGCCGCGTTTCCATCAATGGGAATGGGATGATTCTGCGATCATTCACGGCTGGATGGGCGTGCCATTGATCGTACGTGCGGAGGTGATCGGCTACCTCACGATGGGCAGCAGCGAGAGCAATATCTTTACAGCATCCCATGCTGAAATGGCACTGGCATTCGCCAATCATGCGGCCGCGGCCCTCGAAAATGCGCGCCTGTTCGATGCCGAACAGCGGCGCCGTCTCGACGCGGAAACGCTGAGGCAGGCCGCATCCGCCTTGTCATCCAGCCTCGACCTCGGGAAGATCCTGAATGAATTGCTGGACGCACTGGCCAATGTGATCTCGTATAGCAGCGCCACGGTCTTTATAAAAGAGCATGGATACCTGCGGGCAATGGCGGCCAAAGGGCTGGCTGCTCCCGAAGATGTCATTGGGCGCACGTTCCCCAGTAATGACGAAATATTCGGATTGATCCTCGAAAACCGAAATCCGGTCATCCTGCCGGATGCTTCTGCGGACCAGCACTTCAAGAATTGGGGCAACGACAAACCTGTCCTGGGTTGGATGGGCGTGCCGTTGATCGCGCGCGGCGAGGTTATTGGCTGCATCACCTTTGACAGCCTCGCAACCAACGCATACACGGAAGCCGACAGCAGCATGGCAATGACAATTGCCAGTCACGCGGCCATTGCGATAGAGAACTCGCGCCTGTATAACGACGCGCTTCTGGCGGCGGAACGCCGCGCGGTTTTACACGAAGTCAGCCAGGAGCTTTCCCGCCTCGGCCAGGACCTCGAACAGGTTTACAGTTCGATCCATAATGCCGCCTCCCGCCTGATACCAAGCGAGGCCTTTGCCATTGCGCTCCTGGATAAGGAACATAACGAGGTGGAAGGAGTCTATTTATTCGACCGTCAGGGACGAAGCCCTTCGATCCGCCTTCCATTCGGCAAAGGTTTTTCCAGCCGGGTCATTAACAGCGGTGAAACAATTTTGATCGCCGATGATTTCGATGCGGATGTGGATGCCGTCCATTTTGGTTCCAAAGAAAGGGTGCGTTCGATCCTGGCGGTGCCGATGCGCGTCGGCGGAAAGATCATCGGCGTCATCTCCGCGCAGAGTTATGCGCCGAATGTTTATGATCACGAAGACCGCCTCCTGCTGGAGATGCTGGCCTCGCAGGCGGCGGTGGCAATCGAGAATGCCCGTTTGTACGTTCAGGTGAATCAGCGCATCAAGCAGCTCGAATCCCTGAATCAAGCCAGTCAGGCCCTGAATGGGACGCTGGAATTGCGTCCCCTCCTGGAAAATATTTTGCAGGTCGCCGCCCAGGCGATTTCAGGCGCTGAAAAGGGGACGATCCTGCTGCAGGAAAAGGGTCAAAACCATCTGCATGTGCGCGCCCAAATTGGTTATGAAGACAAGCTCCTGACCGAATTGCCGTTCGACGATGGCAAAGGTTATTCGGGGCGTGCCTTTCACGAGAAACACCCGATCTTGATTCGTGATTCCAAGGCTGAATATGCGATTCCGTTTGGTGAGCAGATCCAGGAGGTCAACGCGATCCAAAGTGCGATCGTCGCACCTTTGATCGCAAGGAACGAAGCGATCGGCGTCATCGCGCTCGACAACGCGACGAAAAAGAATGCGTTTACTGAGCAAGATCTCAATCTGCTGACCATCTTTGCATCTTCGGCCGCGCAGGTGATCGAAAACTCACGCCTCTTCGAGCAGACCCGGCGCCGCGCAAACGAGTTCGAAGCCCTCTACCAGACGGCTGCTGACCTTGCTTCACCAGCCGATTTGCAGACTCTGCTGAATTCGATCATCGAGCGGGCCTGGACTTTGGCCGGCGCTGCGGGAGCAGGTCTTTACCTGTTCGATCAGGAACGCGGCGATCTCGAACTGGTGGCCATTCATGATCCCGATATCCGGCCGGGAGTCCGCATTGCGCTGGGCGAAGGACTCTCTGGCCGCGTGGCGCAGACCAAGAAACCATTGGTTGTAAATAATTATCAAACCTGGGAGCATCGCTCTCCAAAATATGAAGGGATTCCTCATACCTCGGTCATGGCCGTGCCGATGCTTTACAGCGGCGAGTTGATCGGCGTTCTGGATATTTTTTATCGCGCCGAAAAAGGCGGGACTGAACCAACGGCCGAGTTCAGCGAGCAGGCCACAGACCTCATCTATTTATTTGCCAACGCAGTGGCTGGCGCTGTCTATAGCGCACGGCTGATGGATCAAACCCGCCGCCGCCTGAATGAATTGGATGCGTTGTCGCGCGTTTCTTCCGCCCTGCGCATTGCTTCGTCACGGGCGGAAATGGCCCCGATCATCCTCGCACAATTGCGCGAAATCCTGCATGCCGACGGCGCCATCTTCATCACATTCAATCCAATTACCAATGAACTTGTGGACGAGCTGGCGGAGGGCAGCCTCGACTTTTTCACCGGCCTGGTTATTCCCGCAGGGCAGGGAGTGACCGCGCAAGTGATCCAATCCCGTCAGGTTTATAACATAGCTAACTTGCAGGATGACCCGCGCGTGTTTGCAAAGGAAAGAATGCCCTTTGTCCGCAGCGCGGCCATTGTCCCGCTCGTTTCGCAGGAAACTCCATTGGGGGCATTGTGGATTACGCGCGATGAAAAGGATGGAATACAACCAGAGCCGTTTGCTGCTAATGAGATCAGCCTGCTGGTTGCGATCGCGGATATGACAGCGAACGCCATCCAGCGCGCCCGGCTTCATGAGGAAACTACCGCCTACAACGAGCAGTTGATCGTTGTCAACCGGCTCGGACGCACATTGGCAGAGACACTTGATTTGCCGGTCATTTATCAGCGCCTGGCTCAATTTGCCCTCGATCTCCTCCCCGACACCGCCGTCATTTGTATCGCCGAGTTCGACGAACACAGCCGGCGGCTCCGCGCGGCTCACGCGATCCAGGAAAATGAAACTCTCGATGTTTCGCAGATCGCAGAGATCGCATTGTCGAAAGATGGGCGTGGAACATTGAGCCGGGTCGTCATGACCGGCGAGCCGATGATCGTCAATGACCTGGGCGATTTTTTTGCGGCTTCGCAGGCGGATGCCGTTCTGATTGGGAAATCCAGCCGCCCGGCAGCATCGGCGCTCTATGTCCCAATGGTCTCTGAAGGAAAAGTGATCGGCGTTTTGCAGGCACAAAGTTACCGGAGGAATCGCTATACACCTTCCGATGCGAAGCTGTTGAGCCTGGTCGCCAACACGGCCGCAGTTGCGATTCAGAACAGCCGCCTGTTCTCCCAGTTGAAGAGCCGCGTGGATCAGCTTTCGGCCCTGCACACGATTGACACGGCCATCAACTCGACGACCGATTTGCGACTCAGCTTGCAGGCCGTGCTCGAGAGCGTTACCCGCCAATTGAGAGTGGATGCAGCCTGCATTCTTTTGCTCAATCCATCCACGCTTGTCCTGCAATATGCGGCTGGGGTTGGTTTCTTTACCCTGGAAGCGGCTGGCACATCGCTGGCGCTGGGGAGAGGCGCTGCGGGCAGGGCCGCACTGGAGCGGCAGATGGTCAATATACCTGACCTGGCGGAGGAAGGCGCTGGATTTGCCCATCAAAGCCTGGAGGCGGCGGAGAAGTTCGTCGGCTATGCCGCTGTGCCCCTGATGGCCAAAGGCGAGGTCAAAGGTGTGATGGAATTGTTCCATCGCGCCCGGCTCGATCTCGATAATGAGCGTATTTCATTCCTGGATATGCTGGCGGGCCAGGCCGCGTTGGCAATTGATAATGCGCTCCTCTTCGAGAATCTGGAGAAGGCCAACATCGAGTTGACCTTGGCTTATGATGCGACCATCGAGGGCTGGTCGCAGGCGCTCGAGCTGCGCGACCAGGAAACACAGGGGCATTCCATCCGTGTCCTGGATTTGACTCTGCGCCTCGGCAGCGTCCTAGGACTTTCCGACAGGGATCTGCATGACATCCGCCGCGGCGTGCTTTTGCACGATATCGGCAAGATGGGCATTCCCGATTCCATCCTTCATAAAGCCGGGCCGTTGACCGATGAGGAATGGACGATCATGCGCAGGCACCCTCAATATGCTTATGATATGTTGTCGTCCATTGCCTATCTCCGCAGCGCGTTGGACATCCCTTATTGTCACCACGAAAAATGGGACGGCACGGGTTATCCGCGCGGACTCAAGGGCGCGACCATTCCCTTATCGGCGCGCTTGTTTGCCGTCGTGGATGTTTACGATGCGTTGACGAATGACCGTTCTTATCGAAAAGCGTGGTCGAAGGAAAAGGCCCTCGAATATATAACCGCCGAGTCTGGCGGACATTTCGATCCGGCGATCGTCGCTGCTTTTCTGGAATTGATCCGGGAATAAACGTCTTGCAGGCCCTTTGGCAGGTCACGCTTTGCCCCTCGGGGACTTCGCAGGCGTGACCTGCTGCTTTATCTTATATCCCAATCTTTTCAGGACATTTTCGTTGCTGCGCCAGTCCTTTTCCACCTTCACGCGCAATTCCAGAAACACCTTATGGCCGCCCATCTCTTCGATCTGTTTTCGTGCGGCTGTGCCAATCTGCTTCAACATTTTTCCGCCCTCGCCGATGACAATTCCCTTTTGCGATTCGCGCTCGACGAAAATCGTGGCAGCAATGTAAACCATGCCGTTGCCGCGCTCCTTGAATTCATCCACGCGGACGGCGATGCCGTGCGGGACTTCATCCCGCAATTTTAGCAAAGCCGCTTCGCGGACCAAATCCGCGGCGATCTCACGCTCGTATAAATCCGTGATTTGTTCCCCATCAAATTCCGGTGGGCGAACGGGACAATGTCCGATCAGCAGATTGACCAATTCGTCGAGACCGTCGCCGCGCGCGGCCGAGATAGCGGCCACTTCCGCCTCCCGGTGGACCAGGGCCTGATACGCTTCGAGGCGCAGGGTCAAAGCCTCAGCCTGAACCAGATCAATTTTGTTCGCGGCCAGCACGAGCGGAGTCCGGCGCGGGGCTCGTTCGAGGAGGGCCGCGATTCGAATATCATCTTCCGCCGGTTCAGCGGAGGCGTCCGCGAGAAAGAGGATCACATCCGCGCCTTCGAGCGCTTCCTCCGCTTCCTGATTCAGGAATTCGCCAAGTTTATGCCGCGGGCTGTGAACGCCGGGCGTGTCCACGAAAATCAACTGCGCGTCTCCGTGCGTCAAGATCCCGAGCTGACGGCGGCGCGTGGTCTGCGGCCGCGGCGAAACGGCCGCGATCTTTTGTCCAAGCAGCGCATTGATCAGTGTGGACTTGCCAGCGTTGGGCCGCCCGATGACGGCAATGAAACCCGAACGAAAATCAGTCATTGTTATTGTGTGTCACCCTGAGCGAAGCGCAGCGAAGTCGAGTGCCTCGTAATGCGAGATTCTTCGCGGCGCCTGGCGCGCTCAGAATGACATGGAGGTTACTTTTCTGGGCTGCATGTTTGCAACAGCCAAACTCGCAACGATCAGCACCGCGCCTGCCAGCAATTGCCAGCTCAGTTGTTCGCCGAGGAAAGCCACACCGAGGATGACGCCGCCGAGAGGAAAAATGTAAGTGACCATGGTGGTGCGCGTCGGGCCGATCTCATGGATCAAATAATAATTCAAAATGAAGGCAAAGCCCGAACCGAGGATGCCGAGCCACAGCAATGCGACCCACGTGATGGGGAGATGAGGAATGACGATCGGCCTTTCGATTGTAAAGCTTGCCAGCCACATCACCGCCGTGGACGAAACCAGCGGCCCCGCGCCGCGAACGAGTCCGGGCGCGTCCTCCGTTGATTTGCGTGCGTACACCGAACTGCCTGCGTAGAACATCGAAGCCAGCACAACGGCAAATTGTCCAAGCACGGAACCCGTCGAGGCGCCGATGCTTTTGCTCATCAGAACGATCACGCCGAAGAATCCCATCAACAGGCCGGCCACTTTCGGCCAGGTCATTTTATCGTCGTGAAGAAGGAAATGGGCGATGACGATTGTAAATAGCGGAACGGTCGCGTCCAAAATGGCGGCCACCGCCGAATCGATTGCCTGCTCGCCCCACGAGATCAGGAAGAAAGGAATGGCAACGTTGCTGATGCCGAGGATGAGAAATGGCAGCCAGCCTTTGAAGGTGCGCGGCAGCGGGACGCGTTGAACAAGAATCACCGCGGCGCTGAACAGGAGTCCGAACAGAACGCGAAAAGCGACCAGCGTAATCGGTCCGACTTCTGTCACGGCAATTTTTATCCATAAAAACGACGAGCTCCAGATGGAGCCGAGCAGGATGAATACAAACCAGTGTTTGGGTTTCAACGACACCTCCGGGAAAATACGAACCTTGCTAGCACTTCACATAGATGATGCGTACTTCATTTATTTTCCTTCTCGAATTTCAACAGCCGCGCCTTTGTTTTGATTCCGCCTTTGCCGCCGTAGCCGTGAAGTTTGCCGTCGGTTCCGATCACTCGATGACATGGAATCACCAGCGGCATCGGATTGGCGGCATTGGCGCGTCCAACCGCGCGCGGCGCGTTCGCATGCCCGATCTGCGCGGCGATGTCTGCGTAGGTGCGCGTCTCGCCGTAGGGGATGGCAAAGACTTTTCGAAGCGCAGCCTGTTGAAAATCCGAAGAAAGAAGCGACCAGTCAATTTCCAGATCGAACGTTTGGCGCCTGCCTTCGAGATATTCCTTGATCTGACGCGTGATCGCCTCCACGCGCGCCGGTTCGCGCCGGACCTCGCGGCGGGTCTGCCTGCGGACGGTTGATTCGAACTCCGCGCGTGAGACGCCGTATTCGACGCAGACGAGGCCGCGCTCGGAAACAGCCGCCCAGACTTCTCCAAGCGGAGTCGCTTTGATGCTGCCGATAAAAAGTGGGGATCGATTCATAATCGCTTTTGATGTGTCGTTGCGAGGCGTGGCGCCTTGGTGCCACGCCTCGCAACGACATAAAGTATCAATAATTCGTCACGCGGTCAATCAATCCCTCTTCGCGGGCGCGGAAATCGCACCAGCGAAAGAGGAAGTATGCGATGACCGCGAAAACAACCGTCAGGCCAACCAGGATGCCGGCCAGTTGAAGATCGCTGAAACGCTGCAGAGTCGGGAAGGCTTGCGACACGCTGCTGACCATCGAACGGCGCATGAGTTCGAGCCAGTAGGTGATCGGCATGACAAAGCCGACTGGCCGTATCCATGCGGGCAGAACGTCCAGTGGAAAGATCGCGCCGCTGAACAAATACAGCGCGCCGGCCACCGCCTCGCCAATGAGGAAGAAGTGGTGTGCGACCAGCAGCGTGATGCTGGCGAGGATCAAACCCATCATGCACAACATGGCGACGCCGAGGATCAACGAGAGAATAAAGAGCGGCCAATTGACCGTCGCGAGGTCGAGCGGAACGTGCAGGAAGATCACGCCGAACGCGATGGTGATGATGACCGAGAAGGAACCGGTCAAAAAGCGCGCAACGCCGCGTCCGAGCCAGTAGGCCGGGATGTGAATCGGCGCGATGTACATGTATTTGAGCGTCTTATAATGTTCGCGGTCGTCAATTACGGCCCATGAAACGCCGGTCATGATCGCGCCAACGTAAATATAGAAGGCATTTCCGAAATAGAGATAGGGAAAGATCGGCGTGTCGAAATTGCCTTTGGTGATGACGCTGTACATCACGACCAAAATGGCTGCGCCCGCCAGCGGCTTGATGATCGAATAGACTGCGAAAAGGAAGGGATCGGTCCAGTTCGATTCGATCTGCCATCCAAGCCAGGTGGCCGTTCTAAATGATCGTAGTGTTTCAGAGTTGTTCATGTTTCTCCGGTCATTACATGCTGCGTAAAAAGATTCATCGCCGGCTTTCGGTCAATCGTCCTTCGCGGATTGCCAGCCGCTCCATGTAGCCAAGCAAAGCCCTGGCTCCGAATAGAAATGCCACACACAAAATGAGCAGAATGGTCAATTCAACGGTGACATTCAGGAATCCGAGCGAGGCGCCAGTAGCGAAGATCAATTGCCGCATGGCGTCGAGGCCGAGCGTCAACGGGATGATCGAAGCGATGGCCGCGACCCAGAAATTGAACGATTTGATCGGGAAATAAAATCCCGACACCAGATAGACCGGTTCCTGCGCCAGTTGAGCAAAGTGGTCGGCCTCGCGGCTCAGGAGCAGGAACAATGAAGCGCTCATCATGCCCATGCCGTACAACGCCGTCATCGCGGCAAAGAAGACCGCGATCAACTGCCAGAAGCTGATGATGGTGTACTGGACGTGAAAGAGCAGGCTGCCGATCAGGATGATCGCCAGCGCGCGCAGGAAGGTCGCCAGCATCCCGCCGATGGCCATGCCGAGCAGGACCGCCATCATCGAATTCGGAGCCATGATGTACAAAGCCAGATTGCCCTGCTCCTTTTCCCAATAAAGCTGACTCGACATGCTCCACATGATATTCATCCAGAAGGCGGTCATCGCGCCGCCGATGACCACGAAGCCCACATATTCCTCCGGCGCACCGATGGCGCGGTACACGAATACATAAGCCGAAACGGCCAGCATCGGCAGGAAGATATCGAAGAAGATCCACGATTTCTCGCGCTGCTGTCCAACGATGCGCGGATAGGCGCGGGCGACCACAGTTTTGAAGAATAACTTCCACCCCGCGGCTCTTTCATGAGGCATGACGGCCAGCGGGTTATTTTTTACATTGCTCCCGGCGGCTGGAGCATCTTTAAATGGATTATTCTTTTGCATCCGGTTCTGCCTCCTCGACTTCGTCAATGCTTCGGCCAACGAGTTCGACGAAGACATCCTCGAGCGTCGGTTCGTGCTTGTCGAATTTGACGACTTTCACATCGGCGCTCGTCAGCTGATTGATGACGCCCGAGAGCGCGGCCTCTTCCACAAGTTCGAATTCAAGCGCAGCGAATCCGCCATCCTCGCGGCGCGTCACTTTGCGGACGCCCGGCAGATTCTCCAGCGCTGAAGTCGCCAGGCCGTTCATGGATGCGACCGTGATCTCGAACAACGCGTCGTGTTGAATGCGCTGCTTGAGCGCGGACGGTGTGTCACATGCGAGCACGCGTCCCTGATTGATAATTGCGACGCGGTCGCATAACTCATCCGCTTCGGCCATGTAGTGCGTGGTCAACAAAAGCGTTCGAGTTTTATCCTGTTCCAGCCAGCCGCGGATCAGCCTGCGGACATCGCGCGAAGCGCCAACGTCGAGGCCCAGCGTCGGCTCATCGAGGAACAACACATTCGGGTCAGTCATAAAGCCGCGTACGATGTTCATCTTTTGCCGCAGGCCGGTCGAAAGGTCGGACGATTTCGTGTGCATCCGGTCTTCCAGTCCAACCAATCCAAGAAGCGCGTCAATGCGCTCATAAGATTCTTTGGAGGGCATTCCATAAAACTGGGAGAACATCCATAGATTTTCGCGGACGGTGAGCAGGCCGTAGCCGGAGGACTCGCCGCCGGAGACCATGTTGATGCGCGGGCGCACTTTGCCCGGCTCCTTCGCCACGTCAAAGCCGGCGACGCGCGCCCAGCCCGAAGTCGGCGCGAGAAGCGTGGTGAGGATCTTGATCAGCGTGGTTTTACCCGCGCCGTTCGGTCCGAGCAATCCAAATAATTCGCCCTGTCGCACTTCCAGGTTCACATCCTGCAAGGCAACCAGTTCCTTGCGGGTTTTCTTTTCATTTTTGCTGCCGCGTATTTTGTAAATGCGGCCAACTCCGTGAATCTCCACGGCAGGATTATTCATTCATTCTCCTTGAAAGCGGTCACTGCGTTAAAAATGATTACAAGTTCATTAGATGTCGGACAATCGTAGAGGAAGCGTAGGTTTTGCGTCAAGTATGTTTTGAGTGTGGGTGATAGGATGGGTGGCGTAAGGTGATTTCTCTTCTCCTCCTTTCAATTGAGAGCCGCGGTCGGCGTCCGCGGCTCTCACACTTTAACAGAGAAGTGGTGGCTGCCTAGAATATGCGTTCTATTATAACACAGGCTTGTGACATGCTCGAGCAGTATAATCGAATCGTTTAGAGGCTGCTGAAACCGAAAGGAAATCGTTATGGCTGTTCAACTTACCATTATTGGATTGGGACAGATTGGCGCATCGGTTGGCATGGCGCTGAAGGACAAAAAGGATTCGATCCGGCGCGTGGGATATGAAAAAGACGCGGCCGTCGCCAAAGCCGCGGAAAGTCTCGAGGTTGTTGACGAGGTCAGAAGTCTGAAGGATGCGGTCAGGGATGCAGGCATTGTTTTGCTTGCCCTGCCGCTTTCTGAAATCCGCGAAACGCTGAAACAGATGGGCCCTGAACTTCAGGAGAATACGGTGGTGCTGGATACTGCGCCGGTCAAGGGCGCCGTTTTAGGATGGGCGAAGGAGTTTCTTCCCGCGGGCCGCTTCTATCTTGGACTTGTGCCGGCTCCCCATCCCGAATCTTTTACCTCCACTGAAAGCGGACTCAACGCTGCCAGCCCTGACCTGTTCAAACGCACGGTCATGATCGTGGACGCGCCTCCCGGCACGCCGCGTGAAGCCGAACAACTGGCGTTCGATCTGGTTCGATTATTAGGCGCCAAGCCGATGCTGACTGATCTGGCCGAGTCGGACGGCTTGATGACATCCGTGCATTTGCTCCCGCAATTGGCCGCCGCGGCCCTGCTCGATGCGACGGTGGGCCAGGCGGGCTGGGCCGAAGCGCGCAAACTGGCAGGCCGCCCGTATGCCGGTGTGACGGGCGGACTCGCCTATTACGATGATGTGGCTTCCTTGAGATCTGCCATACTTGCGAATCGAATCAACGTGGTCAATGCGTTGGATATGCTGATCGCTTCGCTCCATGGTTTGCGCGGCGATATTCAGAACGGCGATGAAGAAAGCGTGGATGAACGATTACAGCAGGCTTTTGATTCGCGCGAGCGCTGGCTCGACGAACGTTCTGCCGCGGAATGGCTGAAAGAAGGCGGCGATCAGGCTGAGCTTCCCGGCTTCGGCGAGCAGGTGCTGCAAACGTTATTCGGCCAGCGGATCATTGACCGCGCTAGGAAGAAAAACAATTGATGTCCTGCTATTGTTATATCGTCGAATGCTCGGATGGCACGTTCTATACCGGCTGGACGACCGACCCGGAACGCCGCGTCAAAACACATAATGCCGGGCGCGGCGCGCATTACACGCGCATGCGCCGTCCCGTAAGACTGGTTTATCTTGAGCCTCAGCCGGACAAGGTCAGCGCGCTGCAACGGGAACACGCCATCAAAACGATGACGCGCCGGCAAAAACAAAATTTGATTGACGGGTAGGGGCAGGGCGTCGCCCTGCCCCTACAATAATTAAAAAATTAATCGGTAAAGAGCGGCAAATGCCCGAGTGAAACAATCTCTTCCCACTTGGACCGTTCGCCTTCGGTCAGGATCGCTGCCTCCTTGACGACTTTCGCCCCCGCCTTTTCGATCACCATTCTCATCCCCTGCAGCGTCGAGCCGGTGCTGATCACATCGTCCACGATCACGACCTTCTTGCCTTTCATCATTTCGCGGTCTTTTTCGTCCATGATGAGAACCTGAGGCTGGCCGGTTGTGATGGAAAGTGTCTCGGCCTTGATCGCATCGCCCATGTAAGGTTTGTATGTTTTTCGCAAAATGACATAGGGCTTTTTCATCTCGACCGAAAGCGCGTATGCCAGCGGAATGGATTTGGCCTCCGCTGTGACCAGCGCGTCGAATTTCACATCTTTGAGCTGTTTTCCCAGCTCGCGCGCGCAAGCCTGGACCAGTTCTGTATCGCCGAGGATATTGAGAATCGCGATTCTCAATCCCGGTTTGATCTGGAACAAGCGCAGGTCGCGTTTCAATCCGGCAATTTCAATGGAATACGTATCGCGGGCGGACATGATTTTTCTCCGAAAAAATTTCGTCAAACGGCACAAGTTTATCACAAGAAATCTTTTTGAGTTCTCAAGGTATAATTTCGTCAAGCGATTCGATAAAAGCCTCCGGCAAAACAAAAAATGACCTTATTGAAAGGATATTCAAACACAACACTGGAAGAACGCAGTGCTGAGGACACCAAAGTACACAAGGAGAAAAAGCTTTTTCTTCGTGTTTAATATTACAGCGCAAGGTCGAGCAATCGTTCCCTGCCAATTCTCCCTCACCCTTTCCCTCTCCCAAAGGGAGAGGAGACTCCCTTCCCCATTCGGGGGAAGGGTTGGGGATGAGGGCGAAAACGGTAGAAAAGCCATGAGCAGAACCCTCAATGCTCTAACTCTGCGCTGTAATGTTAAAGCTCTTTATAAAATTATGCTTCCCGATCTTCGACTAAACGATCTCCTCCGCTTGCGCAAGCCGCATCCCTGCGGTTCGTACGAATGGGTCGTTGTCCGCCTCGGCGCGGACATCGGCCTCGAATGCAAAGGCTGCGGGCATCGAGTGATGTTGACACGCCGCGAACTGGCAAAAAGAATGAAAACCAATCTTACGAGAAAAGATGAACAACAATCATCATCATAAACCCCACATCGTTTTTTATTTTTCCGATACCGGCGGCGGGCATCGCTCCGCAGCGGAAGCCGTCATCGAAGCGCTGCAGAACGAATATGGCGATTCGTTTACGTGCGAAATGGTGGATTTCTTCAAACAATACGCGCCGCCGCCGTTCCGCAAAATGCCGGAGATTTATCCTGAGCTGGTGAAGGCCCCGGCCTTGTGGCAGGCCTCTTTTGTCGCCACGAACGGACGCCCGCAGGCGCGCGTGATCACAGCCTCGCTCTGGCCGGTGGCGCGGACGGCGGCTCGCAAACTGGTGCGCGATCATCCGGCGGATTTGATCGTGAGCGTCCACGCGATTGCAACCACTTTTGCGCTCCGCGCCCTGGGGCATGAGCGCCCGCCCTTTTACACGGTCGTCACCGATATGGTCACGACCCACGCATTGTGGTTCGATGCGCGCGCTGACCACATCTTTGTCCCGACCGAAACCGCGCGCCAGCGTGCGATTGCGTATCACATGCCTGCCGAAAAATTGGAGGTTGTCGGCATGCCGATTGCGGATCGCTATTGCGCGCCGGCCGGGAATAGACGCGCCCTGCGAAAAAAACTCGGCTGGCCGTTGGATAAGCCGATTGTCCTGATGGTTGGCGGAGGCGATGGAATGGGCCCGCTCGGCAGGACAGCCCGCGCCATTGACGATTCGGGGCTGAACGTTGGGCTGGTCATCGTTTGCGGACGCAACGAAAAGCTCAGGGCGAATCTCGAAAAGCAGGCGTGGGAGAATCCCGCTTTCATCTATGGCTTCACGCGTGAGATGCCAGACTTCATGCGCGCCGCGGATTTCATCGTCACCAAAGCCGGGCCGGGGACGATTGCCGAAGCGCTGAATGCCGACCTGCCGATCATTTTGTATTCCAAGATTCCCGGCCAGGAAGATGGCAACGTGACCTTTGTGGAATCGGAAAGCGTGGGCGTCTGGGCGCCAAAGCCGTTATTGGTTGTCCGGGCACTGACGCGTTGGATCACGAATCCAAAAGCGCGCGATAAGGTTATTGAAAACGCGCGCCGCGTCGCGCGGCCGGATGCGGCGCGTCACATCGCACATGTATTGGGCGAACGGCTTGGATTGTAGGAAGAATCTCATCGCACACGTTCGAACCACCTTTTCGCCGTTCGATTCTCTTTGCCTGCCCGTTTGTATTTTTACTTATGATCGAAACAGGCAGGCAAAATACAGCGGGGAAAATTGATTCGGAAACAAACGAATCAAGAGATTGACACGCCGTAAGTTTGGGGTATAGTTACAGCCGTAACAAAATTAGACGAACGGGGAGTCCCGCGAAGCGGGACTGAGAGGAGCGAGCCGCGCTCGACCCGCATTACCTGATCCGGATTATGCCGGCGGAGGGAATATAAGATTTAATTTCAACCATCCTCCGCCGAGGATGGTTTTTTTCATTCTCCCCTCTCCCATTTTGGGAGAGGGGCAGGGTGAGGGCGAATACTGTTTATGTCTCGCATCGTTATCTTCGCCAACGGCGAACTGCCTGATCTTGAAAAAGCCCGCGCTCTTCTGCGCGCGGACGATACCATCCTTTGCGCCGACGGCGGGACGCATCACGCGCTCGCGCTGGGGCTCCAGCCGAATCTGGTTGTCGGCGATATGGACTCGTTATCAAAAGGCGCGTGGAAAAAACTCGAACAAGCCAATGTCCCAATCGAACTGCATCCGCGCGACAAGGACGAAACGGATTTGGAACTTGCCATCCGCCGCGCCATCGAAATGGATCCGGATTCGATTCTTGTCGTCGGCGCGCTGGGCGGGCGTCTCGATCAAACTCTGGGCAATATCGCTTTGCTCTCCGACTCTCTGCTCTCTACTCTCGACTCCCGCTTTGATGATGGGGCGGAGGAAATCTTTTTTTGCCGGAAGCAGGCTGAAGCGCCGTCCCGAGCGACCCGTCGAGGGATCGAGGGAAGAAGCGGCGATATCGTCTCGTTGATCCCGTGGAACGGCGCGGTGTATGGCGTCCGCGCTGAAGGACTCAAGTGGTCATTGCATGGCGGAACGTTGTATCCCGAAAAGACGCGCGGCATCAGCAATGAAATGACCGCTCAAACAGCATCCGTTTCGATTGAGTCCGGATTGCTGCTTGTCGTTCACCAGCGAAAATAATTTTCAAAGGAGAAAAATGAAACGTCTTTTGCTTTTTATATCCATCGTATTGCTTCTCGCTGCCTGCGGCCCGCAGCAGCCCGCCGCTTTGACAGTGATGACGCACGATTCGTTCGCCGCGGGCGACTCGGTCATCAAGGCATTCGAACAAACCAACAATGCCAAGGTCACATTCGTCAAAAGCGGCGATGCCGGCGCGGCGCTGAACAAGGCCATCCTGTCGAAGGATGCGCCGCTGGCGGATGTCTTCTACGGCGTGGATAACACGTTCCTCTCTCGCGCGCTTGCCGCGGGAATTTATCAGCCGTACGATTCGCCCGCGCTCAAAAACATCCCCGCCGAGTTCCAGCTCGATCCGACTCATCAGGCTTTGCCGGTGGATCAAAGTTATGTGTGCGTCGTTTACGACAAGGCTTATTTTGCGTCGCATAATCTGGCCGTGCCGCAAACACTCGAAGATTTGGTCAAGCCCGAATACAAAGGTTTGCTCGTGATGGAGAATCCCGCCACGTCGTCGCCGGGGCTGGTCTTCCTGCTCGCCACTGTCAAACATTTTGGCGATCCGAATTATCTTGGCTTCTGGAAGAATCTGCGCCAGAATGGTTTAACGGTTGTGGATGGATGGGAGACCGCGTATTACACCAATTTCAGCGGATCGTCCGGCAAGGGACCTCAGCCGCTGGTGGTTTCATACGCGACGGACCCGGCCGCGGAAGTGATGGGTGCGCAGACGCCTCCACCTGATTCTCCGGTTGGCGTCGTCCTCGGACCCGATACCTGCTTCCGTCAAATCGAGTTTGTCGGCATCCTCAAAGGGACCAAGCAACTCGCGCTCGCCCAAAAATTTGTGGACTTTATGTTGAGCGCGCAGTTCCAGGCCGACATGCCCGGACAAATGTATGTGTATCCTGTGGTTCCCAATATCACGCTGCCCGACGCTTTCACGAAGTACGCGCAAATTCCAACCCAACCCGCGACGCTTTCGCCTGATGAAATCGCCAAGGGCCGCGATGGCTGGATCCAAGCCTGGACGGACGCGGTATTGCATTGATAATTGGTAAATGTAGGGGCGACGTAACGTCGCCCCTACAAATAAAATGAATTCGATGATTTCTCATCACGATGGCACAAAGACGCAAAGAAGATCAAATCTTCGCGCCCTTGTGCCATCATGGTTGAATCGTCCGCTGCTCTGGTTCTTTCCTCTTTCCTTTCTTCTCGTTCTTTTCTTCTATCCGTTTTTTCGCATTCTCGCCTATAGCTTTAACGTCAGCACTTTAACGACAGATAATCTTAACTTTGCAATTTCTGTTTTGTTTTTTACTTTTTACCAGGCAGTTCTCTCGACTCTTCTCACGCTTCTCATCGGCCTGCCGTCCGCGTATCTTTTTGCGCGATTTGATTTTCCCGGCAAATCATTATTGCGCGCGCTGACGGCCGTCCCGTTCATGCTGCCGACGGTGGTTGTGGCTGCGGGTTTCAGCGCGCTGCTCGGAGCGCGCGGCTGGATCAATCTGACGCTGATGAATTCATTCGGATTATCCGCGCCGCCGATTCAATTCGTCGGGACGCTCGGCGCGATTCTGCTGGCGCACGTTTTTTACAACACAACGATTGTGACGCGCGTGGTCGGCAACGCGCTGTATCATCTCGACCCGAAACTGGAGCAGGCCGCGCGTTCGCTCGGCGCGAGCAGTCGGCGCGTGTGGTGGAACGTCACTCTGCCTTTGCTTCGTCCTTCCATACTGGCGGCCTCATTATTGGTTTTTTTGTTCGACTTCACCAGCTTTGGCGTGATCCTTTTGCTGGGCGGACCGAGGTTTTCGACATTGGAAGTCGCGATCTATACCCAGGCTTTGCAATTTTTGAATTTGCCGCTGGCGGCGCTGCTTGCATTCATTCAATTGTTTTGCACGCTGGTCTTTTCGATTCTGTACACGCGTGTCGTCGAACGTTCTGCTGTCCAGACCGCGCCGCGTTCTGCGGAAAGCAATGTTCGTAAAGCAAAAACGCCGAATGAAAAATTTTTTATCATCGCGCTTTGCCTTTTGCTCTTTGCGCTTTTTATCTTGCCCATGTTTGCGCTGCCGCTTCGATCCGTCTCGCGCCTCGACGCGGACCGCGCCCAGCTTGGCCCCATCCAAACCGGCCTCACGATGGACTATTACAGCGCGTTGTTCGTCAATGTGCGCGGCTCGATCTTTTATGTCCCGCCGTTCGATGCCGCGCTCAATTCGCTGCTCTATGCAAGTGCGACCATCGTTCTTTCGCTCCTGCTTGGATTTCCCGCCGCGTCGGCGCTGGCAAGGCCGGGCCGCCTCGAAAAGATTCTCGATCCGATTCTGATTCTTCCATTGGGCGCGTCGGCGGTTACGCTCGGACTCGGCTTCATTATTTCTTTTGGCCGCTTGCTGACGGTTCCATGGTTGGTTCCATTGGCTCATACGCTGGTAGCCTTGCCGTTTGTGATTCGCACGCTTCAACCCGCGCTCGCTTCCATCCCAGACCGGTTGCGTCAAGCCGCGGCCTCGCTGGGCGCGTCGCCTTTTCGCGTGTGGCGAAATGTGGATTGGCCCATTCTTCGCCGCGCCACGCTTTCCGCCGCGACGTTCGCGTTCACGATTTCGCTCGGCGAATTCGGCGCAACGTCGTTGCTCACACGCCCCGACGATCCAACCATCCCGATTGCGATCTATCGTTTTCTGTCCCAGCCCGGCGGTTTGAATTATGGTCAGGCGATGGCGATGGCGACGATCTTGATGGCGCTCACGACCGCCGGAATTTTTGTCATAGAGAAAATGCGTTTGCCCGGCGCGGGAGAATTCTAAAATTGCGCTTTGCGAGTTGCGTTTTCTCGAACGAAACGCAAAACGCAATGGAATATATCATGCTTGAACTATCCAATGTATCGAAAACTTATGACGGCCAGCCATTGCTGCGCGGCATTTCGTTTACCGTTGATAAAGCCGAGACGATTTGTTTGCTGGGCGCGTCGGGAAGCGGCAAATCCACTTTGCTTCGGATGATCGCCGGACTCGAATCTCCCGACGCGGGAGGAATCCTGTGGGACGGAAATGATCTCGCTTCCGTTCCGCCTCATCTCCGGGACTTTGGGCTGGTCTTCCAGGACTACGCGCTTTTTCCGCACCTGAATGTTTTTGACAACGTCGCCTTTGGTTTGAAGATGCAGAATCAATCAAAGGAAAAAATCAACAGCCGCGTCGCCGAAGTTTTGGAAATTGTCAATCTTGGCGAATTCGAGAATCGTAAAGTGACCGATCTATCCGGCGGCGAGCAGCAGCGCGTGGCATTGGCGCGTGCGCTCGCGCCGCGTCCGCGGTTGCTGATGTTCGACGAGCCGCTCGGCGCGTTGGACCGCGCCTTGCGCGAAGATTTGCTGAATGAATTGCGCGGCATCCTCCGTCGAACCGGCATTCCTGCAATTTATGTTACGCACGATCAGGAGGAAGCCTTCACAATCGCTGACCGCGTTTTGTTGCTGCATGATGGATTGATCGTCCGCGAGGGGAGTCCCGCAGATGTATGGGCGAATCCGGAGTCTGTTTGGGTGGCAGAATTTTTGGGGTTGGGGAATGTGTTCGAGGGTTTGAAGGTTGAAAGTTTGAAAGTTAAAACCAAGTTTGGCGTCTTCGCGATGAAGTGCGGACACAAACATCAGGCTGGAGAAAAAGTCCATTTGCTGGCGCGCCCGCTGGCGGTCGAGAAAGAAGCGAACATGATTCGAGGAAGAGTCAGAGATGTCACCTTTCAATCGGATCGTTTCAAAGTCACGCTCGATAACGGCCTGTTCGTTTATCTCGATGAAGCGCCGAAGATCGGCCAAAAGATCGAAGTCGAAGTTAAGATAGAATGTTTGGGATGAATGAGCCAATCATCGTTCTCAAGAAAAATATAGCTGGCGAGGTGACATGGCAATATGATGGCCGCGTGTTGCGCCGCGAACCAAACTCGGTGACGCTGGAAGCATTCTTCAATCGCCCCGATTTGCCTTTTATGGATGTTGCGTTGAAGCAGAACGATCGCTTCGTCGAAACGTTTTACAACGACCGCTGGTACAACATCTTCGAAATTCATGACCGTGATGACGACAAACTCAAAGGCTGGTACTGCAATGTTGGCCGTCCGGCGGTGATCGAAGATGGAACTGTATCGTATGTGGATCTGGCTCTCGATTTGTGGGTCTCTGTAAATGGTCAACAAACAGTTTTGGATGAAGATGAATTTGAAGAATTAAAACTCGAAGCAAAAGAACGCGATAATGCTCTTGGCGCTTTGTCCGAACTTCAAAGAGTTTTTAAGGCAAAACGGCCTCCGTTGTAACGAAGGCCGTTTTGTTTGAAAAAGACTTTTATAGTAACTGTGCGAGCAAGAAGCCGGTGCTGTTGAGACCAAAAATCTTGTCACCGTTCACGTAGAAATAATAGATACCGCCGGCCGCCGCGCAGCAGCAGCATAATACAACGAGGACAACGATGACGATGATGAGCGTCGTATTGTTTTTCTTCGGTTCACCCGGCATCTGCGATGGCATGGGAGTACCTGTGCCCATATTCGGCTCGCCTGGCGTTTGGGATGAAAAATCTTGATTCATGTCTCGCTCCTTCTTGAAAATGGAATATGAAACGTCTGCAATGAGACCTATTGTTGCTGGGCAGCTTGCTTCTTGCTCGTGCGATGCGCCCACCACCAGAGCAGGAACAAGATAAGGATTCCGACTAGGACGGCGATTGCAATCGGCACGATGACGGACAATAACGATACCGCGGTGGACGTGGCATCTTCTGCGAGACTAACCGGGATGTTTCCGGCTCCGGCGGTTGCGGCTGTGACCAGCGGGCGGACGGCCGCCGATTTGACCACGTGGACACTCCCGGCCACCAGCAATCCGCAGGCCAGCGCGAGAACCGGATTGACGTTCCCAATCACGTTCGTGCTGGCGGCAAAGACGATTGCGCCAGCGACGGGCCGCACAAACGTTTGAATTCCATCATTGATGTGATTCACGACCGGGAATTTATCCGCCAGCATTTCGATGATGAGCAGGATGCCGATCAAAATCAGAATCCACGGATTCGCCAACGCATCCCACGGCGGATTGAGCTTGATCAGATTCGTGTAATGCGCCAGCACGCCGACCACCAGCAGCGGAATGTACGCGTTGAGTCCGGCGCTGGCTGAAAGCCCAAAAGCAGAGAAGATGCTGAGCAGTGTTTCCATTTTTTTAGCCTGTTAAACCGGGGAAGCCGGTCCAGGTATGTGTGAGATTGAATCGGAACAAGTCAATACTCAGGATCAGGATAAAAGCCAAAGTCAGACCTGCAATGGCGGGAAGCCAAAGCTGGTGCGGATGATCGAAGGCGTTATCCTGTTTCATCGTCATCACCCACACAATGCTGAAGACCATGCTTAGCAGGGCAAGCACTCCGAGCGTGCTGAGCAGGGCGATGAAATAAAGAAAAATATCCACGCTGCTGATGGCGGCCAGATCGAACAGAAATACGATGCCAACCAGAATTCCAAATTGACGCCAATTGAGCGCGGGCTTTTCATCAGGGACGCGCCAGATACTTTGGTTATACATCGGGAACAGTACGCCTGCCATTGCAATTCCCATGCCGCTTCCGGTAAAGACTCTCGTGATGTTATTAGTGACGTATAAATTTGGAATGTTTGCGAACGCGCCCGCGTAGCTTTGTTTCAGCAGAGCCAGGTACGAATTCGAACCGTCAAAGCCAAAGGCGAGGAAGAAAATGACCAGGATGGCGAGGATGCCGCGATTGGGAAGTTTGCTTTTCTTGCGGCTGATGAATCCCTGAAAGATCAAAGCGATGGCCGCCGCATTGAATTCACCCGTGCAGCGCGCACATAACGGAAGTTGCGTATCGCCGACGAAAAACGAATGCGACGGAAGCCGGTGGCAGACCGCGTAACCGACCGCATCCAGTTTCCCCATCAAGCCTGGCGGCGCAATGTAAATCCATGCTGCTAAAGCGATGATGGCCGCAATAGGAACCAGCCATTTGATCCATGTTCGTGTGCGTGAGGCTGATGTTAATTCTGACATGAGTTGATTATATGGGCATTGTCGGCGAAACGCAAGAAACGCAGGTAGTAAGTATGTACTTGTTTGTTACTTTCAGAGATTCGAGACGATGTAATTCTATTTGGGAGAACAGTTATGAATGTCAGTTCGGGATAAATGCGTTATCGCCCTGAGCGGAGTGGCACTGAAGGCGCCACGAAGTCGAAGGGCAGATTCGATGCGGAACTCTACGCTTCGACTGTGGCCCCATGGCCTCCGCTCAGCGCGAAGATAACATTTCTTTTATCCCTACTTGAGTCATGAGTTAAACCAGGGTGCCGTCCAAATGGACGGCACCCGTAGCGCGCTGCGGCAATCCGCTTACTTGAGGAGGGATGCCGCAGCGCTGAGTCTGATACTACTATCCATGTTGGACATCACCTCCTCCTTTCTATAGGATGGCGATTCAAATTGTGATCCCCGCTCGAATGATGGCAGGAGTATCGCATACCTTTAATCGGATGTCAATAGGCCGAATTACTTTCTAAAGAAATTGTAATTGATAAAAAATGATGATAGGATTTGATAAACTTTGCAAGGGACGCAATGCTATCCTGCGGTAAACCCATTTGGGAGACAATCATGAAGAAAAAACTGAACCTGCTCTGGATCACTGTCATTGTGTTAGGCTGGCTGTTCGATTTCCTTTTCTGGCGTCAATCTTTCGGGATCAACTTTGCGATCTTTACCGTGCTTTGCCTTGTCGGCGGATTTCTTCTTTTGTGGATGGATCAAAAGCACGCGGCGCGCGGGACGTTGTGGCTGATTCCGTTGATTTTATTTTTTGCGGCCATCACCTTCGTCCGCGCCGAACCGATGACTGTTTTCTTCGGCGTCGTGTTCACGCTTTTCCTGATGGGCGTGCTTGCCGTCACCTTCCTCGGCGGACGCTGGTTTCGATATGGCATGGCCGATTATTTCACTGGCTTTCTCAAACTCATCGGGAGCATGGTCGCACGTCCAGTCATTTTTAACTCCGAAGTTCGAAGTGAACAAAAGGAAAGCGGCGTGACGCGTTCGAGGATCAATCCCTGGCCCATCGTGCGCGGCATCCTGATCGCGCTTCCCATCGTGGCAATCTTCGCCGCCTTGCTCGCTTCAGCGGACACCATCTTCAGTAATGAACTCAATTCGTTTCTAAAACTGTTCTTCAATCTCGAAAAACTTCCCGAATACATTTTCCGTTTCTGTTACATCCTGTTCATTGCGTATCTGCTGGCTGGGACTTTTCTCCACGCCGCGTCACAGAGCATGGATGAAAAGCTGGTTGGCGAGGAGAAACCGTTCCTTTCTCCATTCCTTGGTTTTACAGAAACGACGATTGTGCTTGGCAGTGTGATCATTTTGTTCGCCGCATTCGTTATTGTGCAGTTCCGATATTTCTTCGGCGGACAGGCGAATATCAATATCCAAGGTTTTACATATTCAGAATATGCGCGCCGCGGTTTTGGCGAATTGGTGACAGTTGCCTTTTTCAGCTTGCTCATGATCCTTGGACTGGGCGCCATTACTCGTCGGGAAAATGAGACGCAGCACCGCATTTATTCCGGGCTGAGTGCGGTTGTCGTTGCGCTGGTGATCGTCATGCTTGTGTCTGCCTATCAGCGTTTATATCTTTATGAAACTGCCTATGGCTTTTCCCGATTGCGGACTTATACCCACGTGGCATTGATCTGGATTGGCTTGTTGCTGGGCGCGGCCGTTGTGTTGGAAGTTCTGCGACGCGAACGCTTCATGGCTTTTGCCATCTTGATGGCATCTCTTGGATTTGCAATTTCTCTCAGCCTCCTCAACGTGGACGGATTTATTGTGAGGCAAAACGTCTGGCGTGCGACGCAGGGCAAGGGATTGGATGTGCCTTATTTGGTTTCGCTCTCGACTGATTCGGTTCCTGTGTTGGTGGATATCTATCAATCCTCATCCTACCCTGGCTTGACGCGTGACGCGGTTGGCGCTGTCCTTTTTTGTCGTTTGCAATCCGATTCGAGTCGGTCAAGTACAGACTGGCGCTCTTTCACTTTCATTCAATGGCAGGCAGAAACAGCTTTGGAGAAAGTACAGGGTCAATTGACGCAGTATCGTATCGTAAACGATCAACCGGAATTTCTCACGCCTGGAAACGTTTTGTACGGATGTTATCGTGGTAATGATTAGCAAAGAAGTGCGCCTCTCGGCGCACTTCCCTTTTATAATTTTGTAGGAGACGATTATGCTGACTTATACTTTTCGCTCGAAACCCGGCCAGGACTTGTTCAGTGAGATCGAACGCCTTGTTTCCGAGAAAAAGATCGAAGCCGGTTGTGTGCTTTGTTCGGTCGGAAGCCTGACGCACGCCACATTACGTCTCGCTGATCGCGATTTTTATAATGATTACGAAGGCTACTTTGAGATCGTCTCATTGACCGGGACGGTCTCGACCAACGGTTCACATTTACATATTTCCATTTCAGATGAAGATGGCAAGACCACCGGCGGACATCTCGTGCCGGGCTGCAAGATTTACACAACCGCGGAGATTGTCCTGGCCGTGTTTGAAGATGTGATTTATAAACGTGAAGTATCGGAAAACGATTCGGGCTATGAGGAGTTGGTTGTATACAAGAAGTAGCAGAGTTTCTGTGTTCGAAATAATACATCAGGTGTCGTTGCGAGGAGGAGCATGGCGACGACGAAGCAATCTCCCTCTTTGAAAAGGAGATTGCTTCAGCGGGAGAACACCGCTTCGCAACGACATCTGATTTTTGAATTTGGATGCAGCCTTAGCTCTTCAACGCCGATAAAAACTCTTCCTGATTTCGCACTGTCTTTTTGAGTCCCAGCCGCTTGCCAAGGCGTGTCAGTTGCGGCGGGTCAACGTACGTTTGGGCGAGAATCTCTCCCTGCCCGAGCACGGAACCAGCGGGGCCGTCCAGCAAAATTTTTCCCTGCGACAACGCGATCACGCGCTCGAAATTCTCGGCGCAAAAGTCAATATCGTGTGTGATGGTAATGACCGTCTTGCCGCGCTTGCGCAGTTCCGCGACCACATGCGCGATGCGCGCCACATTGACCGCGTCCTGGCCGGTGGTCGGCTCATCGAGGATCACAATGGATGTGTCCATTGAAATGATGGATGCCAGCGCGACCATCTTACGCCAGGTGGGTGAGAGGTCGTAAGGATTGGTTTCTTTCCTGCTGCTTAGCTCAACCAGATTCAGCGCATCGGCAACCAGACTTTCAATTTTCGACGCATCAAATCCCAGATTGCGCGGCCCGAATGCGACTTCTTCGTGAATCGTCCGGCAGAATAATTGTTCATCCGGGTTTTGAAAAACATAACCAACGTGAACGGCCAGTTTTGCAACGGGAACTTTCTTCGTGTCCAAATCGCCGATCAACACGGACCCGGACGTGGGCTGCAGTAAACCATTCAAATGTTTGACGAGTGTTGTCTTGCCCGATCCGTTTTGTCCAACCATGGCAACTTGTTCGCCTGAATCAATCGTCAGCGAAACGCCGCGCAATGCTTCCACACCAGCCGGATAGGTGTAATGCAGGTCTTTGATCTCGATCTTCATTTGCGACCTTTTCCCCTCACCCCTTGCCCCTCTCCCCGCGGGAGGGGGAAACCGCCAAATCCCATGACCGCTTCATCGAGCGTGACGGGCAATTCTCGATTCCTGGGCCATAGACCGCGCCTTGATGCTTCACGCGCCGCGGACGTATAACGCGAGATGCCGTATCCTTTTCCAACGAGACGTTCGGACGTCAGCACGTCGCCCGGCCTACCGTCCATCATCAGCTTGCCTTCGTACAACGCGATCACGCGGTCGGCGAACTGGGCGACCCATTCGACTTTATGTTCGGCCATGATCACGGTCATGCCGCGTTCGGCCAGTGAGCGGATCACACCGAAAACCTCGCGCGTGCCGATCGGGTCCATTTGTGAAGTCGGCTCATCGAGCACGAGAACCTTCGGCTGCATGACCAGGATCGAGGTCAGCGCAACGCGCTGCTGTTGTCCGCCGGAAAGTGAATAGGGCGAGCGGTCGGCTAAATCGCGGATGCCGGTCAACGTCAGGGCCTGATCGACGCGCTCTTTCATTTCGCCGCGCGGGATGCCAAGATTCTCCAGTCCAAAAGCAATCTCTTCGTAGACGGTATATTTCGCGCCGGAGATCTGGTTGAACGGGTTTTGAAAAGCAAGCCCAACGTTCAACACCCAATCGCTGAGCGTGGACGTTTTTGTCTCAACGCCCGCCACTTCGACGCTTCCCTGCAAATCGCCTTTGAAAAAGTGCGGAACGAATCCGGCTAATGTATAACACAGCGTAGACTTTCCCGCGCCGTTCGGACCGATCACGGCGACGAACTCGCCCTCGTTAATTTTCAGGTTGATATTCGAAAGCGCCGGCGTTTCCGTCAGCGGATATTTATAGGTAACGCCTTTGAGATTTACGATAGCCATATTTTGACCGCGATGATTGCGACGACGAGAAGCAGAAGAATCCAGCGGAGGGCCTTGTCGAAGCTGCTGTCGGGGATTTCGCGCAGGGAAGTTTTTGTATGCCTGGAAGTGAAGCCGCGCGCTTCGATGGCGATGGCGCGCTCCTCCACTTCGACCAGGGAGCCAAAGACCAGCGGGCTGACCAGCGGCACCAGCGCGCCGGCGCGTTTGAAAAGACTGCTCTCGGTGTCGAGTCCGCGCGAACGCTGTGCGGCGATGATCGTCTGCGCCTTGGCTTGCATCTGTGGGATGATTTGAATCGTGGAAATAATGACGTAGGCAAACTGGCTCGGCAGGCCGCGATGCGTGAGATCGCTCATCAATTCGCTGGGATGAGTCGTCAGCAGAAAAATCGTGAACGAGGAAACCATCGCAAAGATGCGCGTGGCATTTTCGAAAGCATAAGCCAGACTCTCGCGCGTCACATGCAGGAACCAGATGCTGAACAGTTCCGTTTTCCCAACCGGCTGGAAGAGCGCTTGCATGATGAAAAGAAATCCGGTTGCAGGGAGAATGAGGCGAAAGGCTGCATTCAAAAAATCGCGTTGAACTTTTCCGACAAAACTTAGCGGGGCGATGATAAAAAAGATAATGGCAAGCGGCGTCCAATACCACGGACTCAAAAAGCCGATCAACGTCAAGCCAAGGGCCAGGACCAACTTGGTCAGCGGGTTGAGATTATGGAGGAAGCTTTCGCGTTTGACGTAAAAAGAAAGACGTTCGCGCATGTTTTAATTTTCCCTCACCTCCGTCCCCTCTCCCAGCGGGAGAGGGGTGAAGGGGTGAGGGCAAAAATTATTGTGTCAAAATCCTGGTAAGTATGAAAGCCGCGATCAGGACCAGCACAACGACAATGCCAATCGCGTAGAACAATTGGTTGCGGGTCGCGCCTTGTTCGATCTCAACATTCTCCGGGCGCGGGAAGCGCGCCAGGAAACGCGTCGAAAGTCCCTGGATGATGGCGAACGCCAACAAAGAAGTCGAAATTTTGTCCACCGGCTCGACGAGGAAGTTGGTGCTGAAAACGGCGGGGATCAGTCCCTGTCCGGTTTGCAGCAGATAAGCTGTGATGAAGGATGACCCGCTGGCCGTGATGCCGCCATAAATGTAAACGGCAATCGGCGTCGAGGCAATCGCAGCAGTCAACGCCACGAGGAAGCCGGTAATGACGACCTTCCACCAGTTCTTGAACAGGCCGAATTTCGCGCACCACCCGGCGACGAAACCGATGAACAAGGCGACGGGCCACCAGGGCAGCGCGTTCGGATCAATCAGCAGGCCCCAGATCGTGTTCGAAAGCGCGCCGGTCAGCGCGCCGGCCCACGGCCCGCACACAGCCGCAACCAGCACCGTGCCGATCGAGTCGAGATAGATCGGCAGTTTGAGCAGGACAACAATCTCGCCCATGACCACGTTGATGGCGATGGCGACGGGAATCAAAACCCATGTGACGGTATTGAAATCTTTCTTGATTGAATCGACTAACTTCATTTTGCATTCTCCTTTTTATGAGTTGGATGAAATAATGCGTTTCAATCTGGATGGAAAGTGTCTGCCGTTTTCGAGGCACCTCCTACTCTGAAATCTTTTTGCTCAACTGCTCCATGCGTTCCAGGAATAATTCGACAAAGTCCCTGGCGCGGACGCCCAATGCGACTTTCATGTTGGCGGCGTTCTTCGTCATCTTGTAAAAGTCGGCGTACGTGTTGCCCATCGAGACGCCGCCGGAAATGTCCACGTCCACGTAATGTTCCTCATAATCGCACAACTCAGGGGCAAATGTCAAGGCTAACGCGAGCGGATCGTTAATAACGCAGCCCTCGATTTTCTGGAATTCATCGTGGAACTCCATGTAGAAACGAGTCGAGTCGGCGACGAATTGCGGAATGGGCGATTTGATTTTTTGCAGGCGTCGGACGTCATCCGGCGTCAAAATACATTGGTACGTTACATCCAGCGGAACGAGCGTGATCGGCATCCCGCTGTGATAGACCATGTGTGCGGCGTGCGGATCAACGTAGACATTGAACTCGGCCACCGGCGTCGTGTTGCCCTGATGCCGGATCGCGCCGCCCATGATGATGACGTCCTTCACGGCCTGGACGATGCGCGGCTCTTTGCGAATCGCGACCGCGACATTGGTCAGCGGGCCGATGCAGACCAGCGTGATCTCGCCCGGCGCGGATAAAATCTTTTCGGCAAGAAAGTCAACACTATGTTGTGCCACTGGTTTCGTTTTTGGCGCGGGGAGTTTGGCGTAACCGAGTCCGGTATTGCCGTGTGTTTCCGGTGCAAGCAACGAAGGCTGGACCAAAGGCAAATCAAAACCGCGCGCAACGGGGATGTGATTTGCTTTGGCAAGTTCAAGGACCGCGAGCGCGTTGGCTGCTCCGTTATCCACGGAACAATTTCCGTTGATCACGCTGATGCCATCCACTTCGAGTTCGGGCGAAGCCAGCGCAAGCAGGATGGCGAGCGCGTCGTCAATGCCGGGATCGGTGTCGAAGAGAATTCGTTTTAGATTCATATTTTGTTTTACGCAGGGGCACAGCGGGTCAAAATCAAAGCCGAGTCATTGTGCGTTTCGCGGTGCCCTTACAAATTGTTCGACTTCTTCTTTCGTTGGCAGCGAAGGCTGCGCGCCGAATTGGGTCACAGCCAGCGCCCCGCAGGCGCAGGCATATTGTATGGCATCTTCCAGCGGTTTGTTGTTCAATAATGCGGCTGCAAACCCGCCGATGAACGCGTCGCCTGCGGCAGTCGTATCAACCACGTTGACCTTGAAGGACGGAATATGTTTTGCGCCATTTTGATTGACGATCAACGCGCCGTCCGCGCCAAGTGTGACGATGACCGTCTGCGCTTCGCGCGTGACCAGTGAGCGGGCCGCCGTTTCGACGGATGCAAGATCGCTGATGGTTTGATTCGCCGAAGGTGCAGGCGTTCTTCCTGCCAACAGACTCAATTCCGTTTCGTTGGGCAGGATGAAATCTGATAACGCGACCAATTCATCTGGCAGTTGGCGCGCCGGCGCGGGATTCAACAGGACGCGCAATCCGTTTTGTCTGGCGAGCCGGGCGGAGTGTAAAACCGTCTCGGTGGGAATCTCCAATTGAAGCAGGAGCAGGCTGAAGCGTTGCCCTGAGCTTGTCGAAGGGTCCCGGAAAGAAGCGGGTTCCACATCCGAAGATGAAACTTTGCCATTGGCTCCCGGCGAAAGCACGATGCTGTTTTGTCCATTCGAATCCACGACGATGATCGCCGTGCCGGTCGAGGCGGATTCATCGCGCAGCACGCGGCTTGTGTCCACACGATTCTGTTTCAGGTTGTCAATCAAATTGGAACCGAACGGATCGTTTCCCACGCGTCCGATCATCGCAACATCCGCGCCGAGGCGCGCCGCGGCGACAGCCTGGTTGGCTCCCTTGCCGCCCGGAAAGATTTGCAGATCATTTCCGCTGATGGTTTCGCCCGGCGCAGGGAAGCGCGGCGCACGCACGACCAAATCTGCGTTGAGACTTCCGATGACGAGGATACCTGCCATGTTTGTTACGATTCGAAAATTTCAAACACAAAGGCCGCAAAGATGCACAACGGAAAAGCGCTTCTTTTTTGATATTGATCTTTGCGCCTTTCGCGCTTGCGATCTTCTTGCAGCATGCTCTTCTGTAGTTTTACACGATGAGTCGCGGCAGTCAAGAGCTGCAGGCAATTTGTTATTCGTTGGAGCCCTAATCGGCTGCTTGAACGATATCGGGGCCTGGGACTCGACTTTCCCCGAGGCGCAGCAGGATCACGCTGGTAAACACCAAAAGACTGCCAATGATTTGAACGAATGTGAGCTGCTCACCCAGGAGGAAATAAGCCCAAATGGCGGTGAAGGCCGGTTCGAGCGCGCCGATCAGGTTGGCGACAGTGGCAGGCAGATAGTTGAGACTCACCAAATAAAGCCCGAAACCGCCGAGCGTCGGGCCGGCGCCGAGGAAGAATAGAATCGTCCATCCGCTAACGGATGTTCCAAGCCACATGAAATTCGAGAACAGAGATTGTCCGCCAAAGATGTTCATCGCGAGATTGAAAAGAAAGAGAAAAATGATCGCGCTGCCAAAACCATACAGCATGGTCGTCCACGGATCAATGGATTTGTTTGCGGCGGTCTTGCCCACCATGTTGTAGCAGGCGAAGAAGAAGCCAGTCAGCAGGCCGAACAGGATTCCCGCCGCGTTGACCTTCCATGCCGAGGGATCCACCGCGCCGGAAACCAGCGCCGTGCCGAGCAAACTCAGAACAATCGAAATCGTTTTGATTCTGTTGATCTGTTCCTTGAGAATGAAATGCGCCAGGATGGCTGTCATGGCTGGCGAACTGAATGCCAGCACGGTCGCGACCGCCGCGCCGTTGAATTGAACAGAGAACGTCCACATCGAATTGAACAATGAAAGCGTCAGTCCATATAAAACAAAGAAAGACAAATGTACGCGGTCGAGTCGGAAACGATTGCGGCTGAACAAGGCGAAGGCAACGATGAGTCCGAAGACGACAAAACAATCCCGCCAAAAGGCGAGCACCAGCGATGGAAGATTGTAAGCTGTGTTCAAATAACTGATCAGAATGCCGGTGAACGACAAAAGCACCGTCGCGCTGACACCGATCAAATATCCCCGCGAATTCCTGCCGTCCGTCATGCTTCCTCCTCAAAAGTAGATCTCAGACACAATGAACCTTGTGTTTTTTACAATATTCGGTGATGATCTCGAATTGTTGTTTTATGGGAATGTCCTGCGTGATGCCGCTGCTGTCGCGAAGATGAGCGTCAAGCCTGGGCCGATGGGGAATGGGTCATGGACAGGCACAGCCTGGCGCTTTGTGGCACGTATCGGTTTTTGGGATGCAACTATCGCCGCAAGGCTGGCTATTGGTGCAATATCTACAGCATCCACCGCCTGACCCGCCACCTGTCGATGATTGTGTTGGATACATGAATGCCGTGGGAAATGGAACAAGTGTGTTTGTAGCCGTCGGTGCGCTAGTGCTAATCGTGGTAGGGGTGGATGTAAGTGTTGGCAAAGTAGTTGCTGTGTATGAAGGAGTGAGCGTTTCAGTGCAAGTGGCAGTTGATAATGGAACAGATGCAGCAGTAAGAGTGACCGGCGCCCATGCAGTCTTGGCAGCTGATGTGTTTATTACACTCATATCAAATGTTGGTTGGGGCGTTGGATTGATAACGCTGACTATGGCTGAAGTGCAAGTTATTCCAATGCAAATCAGCAGCACGATTCCCGCCCCAATGAGAACGCCTATTGGCAATTTGAAACGAGGGCGGGAAGATTGATCTAATGACCCAATCGTTGGCGGTTCTGATTCTAAATTCAGTGAAGCATGAGATGTCGTTGATTTTGAAGCGCTCGGTGTTTTGAGGACAGTTTGTGTATATGAAATTCCTGTACCAGGAACGCCAACTGTCGAACGAATGCCGCGCTTTCCAAGGTTCAACGAGTGGCCTCGGCCGCCAACTGATGCGCTGACTCCACCTTTACTTAAGTTGATTTTCAACCCCCGAAATAGTTTGAACGAACGACGAAAGCGCCACGGCATATAAACCCCTTTCTAATCTATTCAATCTACCGAAATGACGGCAAGTTCGGACACAAAATGTGCCTATATCAAGATGCCCCCATGGAGATTCGAACTCCAGTTTAAGCCTTGAGAGGGCTTCGTCCTGGGCCACTAGACGATGGGGGCTTACTGCCTCGCCGACTCATGTCGGCGTGAGGCACTTATGCCGAAGCGGGCAAGATTGTAACATCCCCATAATCAACCGTCAACGACGAACACATGAACTTCCTTCGGGCCGTGAACGCCGATGGTCAGCGTCATTTCGATATCGGCGGTGCGCGATGGCCCGGTCACGAGCGCGACCGCTGATGCTTCTCGTACTTCATTTCTTTGTAGAGCTTCTTCAAGCGACAAAACAATTTGTGATGACTTGATCACCGCGATATGGATTTCTGATAACAAGGACGCGCTCAACAGCTGCCCTTTGCCGGATGGAACGACCAATGTTCCTGTTTCTGCGATCGCGGACAGCGCGCCTGTAATACCAGCTTTTAAATTCGGGTCAACGCTTCGGACGGCCCTCACGCCGGCTTCTGTTAAACGGGCTTCATCCACGCTCTCGACTGGATCCCACATCAATGCCGCCTCGACGTTTCTTTCTTTCAAAAATTCAATCAGCTTGTCATTCAATTCGGCTTCCGACACGCGAGAAACGCTTCCGCCAAGGGCGGTCAACTCCTCTGCGAATCTTTCAACCAATTTTGCGCTTTGCGTTTTCGGCGACTCGGCCTCTCTTCTTTCTTCTTTCTTCCTACTTAAAACTTCTTTGCTCATTATTTCTTCATTATGAAATCTTTCCCGAAATGTCTTTGTCGTGAAGCGCGGAAAATCCTTGCCATAACCTCAGCCCGTGAACGATGGAATCCACATCCACTGTGAAAACGGCGAAACGATTCTCGATCCAATCCCAGCCAGTTTTTGAGAAAGTGCAAATAATCGCGGCGACAAAGCAATTACGCCATAAACCTTCAATCCTATTCCGCTCGTCAATGAAAGCCCAACGCCACTGCCTCCTGCCTTCTGCTTACTGCTTTCTGCCTTCTGCTCACCGCTTACTGCCTCCTGCTTTCTGCCTTCTGATATATTCCCTGCTCTGACTCTCGTCAACAACTTTGGTAAATCAATATCAACCGGACACGCGTCCTTGCACGCACCGCATAATGAAGAAGCTTGCGCTAAGTGTCCAAATCGGTCCAAGCCTAATAAGCCCGGCGAGACGATGGAACCAATCGGTCCCGGATACGGCGCAATCGAGCCGTCATCGCCGACGTAAGCGTGCCCGCCCAATTCGCGGAAGACAGGACAGGCGTTCAAACACGCGCCGCAGCGAATGCAATACAAAGCTTCCTGCAACGCGGAATGCTGCAGGCGCGAGCGGCCGTTGTCCACGAGGATGAGATGTCTTTCACGCGCACCATCCACTTCGTCCGCGCGGCGAGGTGAATGAATCAGCTGGGTATAAACACTGAGCTTTTGTCCCGTCGCGGATCGCGGCAGAAGCGAAAGCATCAGCGCGAGGTCGTCCAGCGTTGGAACGATCCGTTCCATACCCATCAACGCAATATGAATGGGCGGCATGGTCGTGACCATGCGCCCGTTGCCTTCGTTCGTGACGATGCACAGCGTCCCCGTTTCTGCCACACCAAAGTTGACGCCGCTCACGCCGACATCTGCAGTTAAAAATATTTCGCGCAAAACCTTGCGCGCCGTGTTCGTCAGTGTGGGAATATCTTCGGTATACGGAATGCCAAGTTTTTCTTGAAAAAGTTTTCCAACCTCGCGACGACGCAGATGCACCGCAGGCGTGATGATGTGCGCGGGTTTTTCGCCGCGCAACTGGACGATGTATTCGCCCAAATCCGTTTCGACGACGCGATGCCCCGCGGCTTCGAGCGCATGATTGAAATTGATTTCCTCGCTCACCATGGATTTTGATTTGGCGATCAATTTTGGTAGGGGCGGATGGCCATCCGCCCCTACAATTTTTGAAATAATATTTATTGCTTCCGCCGCGTCTTTGGCGCGATGGACCGTGATGCCATTCTCTAAAACCTTTGCAATGAATTGGTCGAGATATTCATCCAGGTGTGAAATAACATCCGCGCGGACGGCGTGTGCGCGCTGGCGACGCTCGCGCCAATCGGGCAGCGACGCGAACGCGGCGATTCGCCCCTGCACGCGGCGTTGGGCATTCGCATCCAGCGCGGCTTGCAGGGATTCATTTGCAATGGATTGGCGAATTTTCGCCCTGAAGGCAGTGGACATTTATATCGAAGATGATTCTCAAACTGTAAGCGGAGCGGCGGATTGTTCTCCAAGCACGCGCTGGTTTACTTTTCGCGATGCCAGCCATAACAATATCAAAAATAACGGGCTGCTGAAGTACGAGATAGGATATTTGCCATTGGATGTGAGCGGAAGAAAGATGAGGAAAAAACATAATGCGCCGCTCAAAAGCGCGAGACGATGACGGTCATCCCATGATGCGCCGTTGCCATTCCAACGCAAAAGGAGCCACAGCACGAACGCGTCGAAGAGCAGGATCAGCGACATCAGAATCGGAAACGGAAGACCTCCGCTCGATGAAATGCTGTAAATGAGGAAGAACTGGATGAGGTATCCGAGAAAGCCTGCCCACCAAAAACGCGCGGGACGTGGCGCAGTTTTATTTAACGGCGGCAGGATTCGGTCGGGAAAGAGGCGGGCAAATGTCGCGAGGAGCAGAATGGTCAAGGTTGAAACAATCTGCCAGATGCCTGAGTTGTACTTGATGAGCATCTTCCACAAAAACAATACAGCGATGAATGCCGCCCAATTGACGATCCACCAGACACGGCTCTTGACCCAAGAGTCAAAGCGCTGCCCGGGATAGAGAATCTCGACGAAGGTGATGCTGGCTGAAATGCTGATGAGCGCGTGGAAGATGATGAGATGCTCCGTCCAGACCCAGTTGACGCCTGCCGCCCGGCCGTATGTGGCGAGAACCCCGAGGTCCTTCCATGTGGGGTCGAAGAAAGATTGGACCAGCAATCCCTCTTCATAGATGCCGTAAGCCATGCCAAGCAACAGCATCGCCAGCCAGCCTTTCTTCCAACGAACGACAAGCTCACGCACGATGATCGCGCCGCATCCGTATAGCATGACTTCAGTGATGAAGGTGACTGGATTGAAAAATTCGTTGAGGCGCGTGGAGCCCGAAACGACTTCGCCGAAAACGGGCGCGACGATCAGGAGAGCAAGAGCGGGAGGAATTCGAAGTTTCATACTATTATGTACCAGCGCGTGATTGCAAAAGTTGCGCGCGCCATTGGCCGAGCGGACTGCGGGCTGAGGACAAAAACATCATCGGGATGGATTCATCTCGATTGTTCTGCGATCCAGTTTTGGAAGAATACACCCAATGGGCTGAGCGTGTTGCTCTCGGTGTTGGCAATAGAGACCTGAGTGGCCTGGTGATTGATCTGTTGTGGTGGGAGATTGTGGTATTGGTCGTAGTCGAGATAGGCAAAGAAATAGCGCGTCCAATAGAATGAGGCGAATTCGATGCCGCTGGCTTGCGAAAGCTTTGTCACAGCGCGGATGAACGACTCATCCACAGGCTCCCAGAACGAGAAGGGGTCCCGCATATAGACTTGTTCGAAGTTCCCGCCCAGGGTTGTCATCTCGCTGGAACTGATTTTGTATAACCATGTTTCGCTGATCACCGCGCACTTGCCGTTGGCGCGGGCCTTGAGAGCGGTATCGTACGCGCGCTGCAACAGGACGGCATTCCTGCCAAGCGGGTAGACATGAATATCAATGCAGTCGAGTCCTTGTATGTTCATGAGATCGTCCATATACGCGGGATCTTCCCACGTGCCGGATCCCGCCCCAAGCTTCATGCCGCTCCGATGGCCGATCTTTTGCACGCTGGATTGGACGAAAGCGGCATAATCTGCGGGCGTGAATTTGACTCCGCTCAACGTGGCGATCGTGCTGGGCTCGTCGGCGATCTGCAAGTAATCGGGCTGGATTTCGTTGGCAATCGTGACGAGTTCGTTTTGCTGGTCCGCGATGAATGTGTCTTTGTTGTATTTGGACCAGTCCACTCGAACCGAGGAAAAGATCGTTCCCGAGAAAACGGGTCCGGCTTCGACCAGGAATTTCATCCCGCGCTTGTGAATTTCTGCCGCGACCTGTTTATAGAACTGTAAATAATCTGCTGAATGAGGAAAGTCTGGCTCGAGCATCGGGAATTTGATCGCGACGACGACGCCCTTGACTCCCATGGCATGGAGGTCATCGAGCTGCTTTTCGACGATGGGCAGGACAGCCGGCTGGAGCAGGGCTTCACCCGCGTTGCTGTTCGCATACAGCAATTCCGTTCCCAACATCAGCGGTTCGCCTTTATTGGACGGAATAGTGTTGATGAACGAATCGAGCGTCGAGCTGAGATCATTATAAGTAGCTTGGTACTCTGCAGGAACTGGCGATGCCGCGGCAAGCGTTGGCGATTCAGAGGCTGACGTTGGATTGCCGTTTGCGCGATTGGTGCCTGCGCAAGCAATGCTGACGACGATTAGCAAGAGAAAAAAGCCAACCAGACGTTTCATGAATTTTCACTCTTCGAAAGAATTTGTGCGATGTGCATTACTTTTTGATTCATCTTTTGACGATGCAGCCCGCCCTGGATGTGCATCAAGCAGCCCGCGTCGCAGACCACCAACGTTGGAGATTGAGTCGCTTCGAGATTTTTGATCTTGCGCTTCAACATCTCCGCAGATAATTCTGGATGCTCGACCGAAAAGATTCCGCCAAAGCCGCAGCAATCCTCGGCTTCGGGCAGTTCGCGGATTTCCGCGCCGCGGACATTCGCCAGCAATTCGCGAGGCTGGCGGTCAATGCCGAGGCCGCGATGCAGATGACAGGTTGGATGATACGTCAGCGGGCCGTCCCAGCGCACGCCAACGTCCGTAATGCCTAAAACATCAACAAGATATTCTGTGAATTCATAAGTCCGTGCCGCCAATGCTTTTGCGCGCGGCAGCCAAACTGGATCGTCCGCGAATAATTCTTCGTAATTATGTCGGATCATGTGCGCGCATGAACCGGAGGGAATCACAACATCGCAGACTTCCGAAGTCTTAAGAGACTTCGGGAGTCTCTCGAAAGCTCGGATGGTAGGTTCCGCGATGTGACGCGCCTCCGCTCGAAGTCCCGCGTTGAACGTCGGTTGTCCGCAGCAGGTTTGATCGCGCGGAAAGTCCACCTCCACGCCGGCGCGATTCAAAACGTTCACCATCGCTTCGCCGACTTCGGGAAAGAAACTGTCAACAAGGCAGGTGATGAAGAGTTGAACGGTTCGCATGGGCTTATTGTATTCCAAAAGCCGACGGTACGCCGTTGCGAGGGCGTTTGGCGCCTTGGCGTCACAATCTCCATGAACAATCAGTTGTTTGTTATTTGGGATTGCGAGACCCGCTGCGCGGGTCTCGCAATGACGTAATGCTGTATGGTATGATTCCGCCGCCATGAATAATTTTCGTTCTAAATTGCCCGATCATTTCGATTTGCCAAAGCGCGTCCATCGGCTTGGTGAGCTTGCCTACAATTTGTGGTGGACGTGGCAGCCCGAAGCGGCGCGCGTGTTTGGCCGTCTCGATTATGACTTGTGGGAACGCCTCGGCCACAACCCGATCCGGCTTTTGCGCGAGATTGGACGGCCGCGTCTCAACCAGGCGGCGGACGACAAGGACTATCTCGCGTTGTACGACCGCGTCTTCGAAGGCTTCGATGCTTACATGTCAGAGACTGAAACATGGGCATTGATCGCTCATCCTGAATTGGTCAATCGCCCCATCGCGTATTTCTCGATGGAGTTTGGTTTGCACGAAACGCTGCCAATCTATTCGGGCGGCCTCGGAGTTTTGGCGGGCGACCACTTAAAGGAAGCCTCCGATCTTGGCTTGCCGCTGGTCGGCGTCGGCTTTATGTACACACAGGGTTTCTTTACACAGCGCATCAGCGAAGATGGCTGGCAGGATGCGCTCAACAATGAGCTCGACTTTGTTGATTTGCCTGCGTTACAGGTCTATGCGGAGGATGGCAATCGCATGACGGTGGATGTGGAATTTCCTGACCGGAATGTGTCGCTCGCGCTGTGGGAAATCCGCGTTGGGCGCGTGCCGCTTTATCTGCTCGATTCGAACGTCGAGTCCAATTCGGATTTTGACAAAAGCCTGACGGCGCGTTTATACTGGTCCGACCTCGATCATCGCGTCATGCAGGAAGTGCTGCTGGGAGTGGGCGGCGTCCGCATGTTGCGCGCGCTTGGATACAATCCGTCGGTCTGGCACATGAACGAAGGTCACGCAGCCTTCCTGACTTTGGAGCGAGCGCGCGAACTCGTGGCTTCGGGCCGCACCTTTGAGGAGTCCCTCGAAAAGACGCGCGGACAAAATATCTTTACCACGCACACGCCGGTCCCCGCGGGCAACGACGAATTCCCGCTTTGGTTGATTGACAAATATCTTGCGGCTTTATGGCCCGAATTAAAAGTGCCTCGCGAGAAATTCTTTGATATTGCGCGGCATCATATTCCGTCGGGTGAAACGTTCAGCATGGGCGTGCTGGCTCTGCGTAACGCGCAGGGGCGCAACGCCGTCTCCGAATTGCATGGACGCGTGGCGCGGCGCATGTGGCATTTTCTGTGGCCGGACCGCGCCGAAGACGATGTGCCGATCACGTACGTCACCAACGGTGTCCACACCGCGAATTGGATGGCGCGCCGCCTGCGAATTTTGATCGGCCTGCATCTCGGCGAAGACTGGATGGATCGCCTCGACGATCCCGATCTGTGGTCGAAGCTGGATAAGATTCCCGACCCCGCTTTGTGGGACGTGCGGATGCATCTCAAGCGCAAACTGGCTTTCTACATGCGCGAGCGCGTCCGTGACCGCTGGAAGGCGGGCGGCTATCATCCGGTCCAGGTTGTTTCTTCCGGTGTGATGATCAATCCCTACGCGCTGACCATTGGCTTTGCGCGCCGCTTCGCAACCTACAAACGCGCCGGGCTTGTTTTATCCGACGTGGACCGATTATTGAACATCATCAATCGTCCGAACATGCCGGTGCAGATCATCTTCGCGGGCAAGGCGCATCCCGCCGATGAAGCGGGCAAACAATTGATCCAGCAGGTCTATCGTCAGGTGAAGCGCGCCGAAACGAGCGGACGCCTGGTCTTCCTCGAAGATTACGATATGAATCTGGCGCGTTATCTTGTTCAGGGTGTGGATGTTTGGATGAACACACCGCGCCGTCCCATGGAAGCCAGCGGGACATCCGGGATGAAAGCCGCGCTCAACGGCGCCTTGAACTTTTCCGTGCTGGACGGCTGGTGGCGCGAAGCATTCAACGGTCAAAACGGCTGGGCCATCGGCGAGGACAGGGATATTGACTCGCCTGAAGTTCAGGACGGGGAGGATGCTGAGAGCTTGTACGACACGCTGGAGAACGAAATCATCCCGATGTATTATGACCGCGATGTGAAAGAGATTCCGCATGATTGGATTGCCCGCGTAAAAGATTCCATGAAGACGGTCATTCCGCAATTCGGCACGCGGCGCATGGTCAAGGAATATGTGGAAAGATTGTACGTGCCTGCAGTGAAATGATACATTTGTCGGGGCGATCCGATGTTGGAGCGATCCTGTGTGATCGCCCTGATCCTATATGATCGCCCAGGGCAGACACGCAGGTCTGCCCCGACAGAGATCCAATTATGTTCTCATTTCTTTTTACTCCTCTTGATTGGCTGATTGCGCTGATGGTCTTTGGATTGCGCGTCACCGACATGTCGCTGGATACGCTGCGAATGTTGTTTGTGGTGCGCGGCCGCAAGGGAATCGCGTGGACGCTGGGCTTTTTTGAATCTGCGGTTTACATTGTCGCCATCTCACGCGTATTATCCAATTTGAATAATCCGCTGACGATCCTCGGCTACGCGGCGGGATTCGCGACCGGCAATGTCGTTGGGATGTTGATCGAAGAACGACTCGCGATTGGACATATTCATTTGAGCATCGTCAGTTCGGCGCGCGGCGTGGCGCTGGCGCAGGCTTTGCGCGAAGCAGGTTTCGCGGTAACGGAAATTCCGGCGCGCGGCAAGGATGGCATGGTGCATCTTTTGAGTGTCAGCGTTTTGCGAAAAGATGTGGCTCATGCCGAGGAAATTGTCCATCAAACAGATGAGCACGCGTTCATGACCTCGGAAGATGTCCGACCGATCCGGCGCGGATATTGGCGCGCGTAATTTTATAGATCGTTGTCAGGTTGGAAAGTTAAACGAAGAAGGTTGAGAACGCATCAAGCGGCTCTCAACCTTCAAACTTTTAAACCTTGAACTTTGACAATACCTTCGCCATTTGCGGGACAATTTGGCAAATTGTCCCTACGTTCGCCGCTCCCGATACCGCATTGGCGAAGATATTGTTTGAACTAACTCTTGAAAACGAATTGCCCGTTCTTGTAGAAAAGCTGGCCGTCGGCTGTGATCTCTGCGTCTTTTCGCATGTCGCAGATCATGTCCCAGTGAATGGCGCTGTGATTCTTTGACCCGGTTTCAGGGTAGCCCGCGCCGAGCGCCATGTGGAAGGAGCCGCCAATCTTTTCATCGAAGAGAATATTACCAGTGAAGCGATTGATATCGAAGTTGGTGCCGATGGCGAACTCACCAAGATAACGCGAGCCTGCGTCGGTTTCGAGCATCTTGAGCAAATAGGATTCGTTCTTCTCCGCTTTCGCCTGGCTGACGCGTCCATTGCTGAAGGTCAGCTCCGCGCCTTCGACGGCCACGCCGCCATAGATCGCGGGATATGTGAACTTCACCCAACCGTTGACAGATTCCTCCACCGGGCCGGTATAGATTTCGCCGTCCGGCATGTTGAACACGCCGATGGAATTCATAAATTTGCGGCCCTTGATGGAAAGAGTCAAATCCACGTTGGGGCCGCGCAGAACGACCTGGCTTTTTGTCGAAAGAAAATCAATCGCCTTTTGCTGCGAAGCCGCCGTGCTGTTCCAATACGCAATCGGATCGGCCTCCTGCGCGTGTACCGCGCCGAAGACGAAATCCTCATATTCTTTCAGACTCATGCCCGCGTCCTGGGCATAACCGTCGGTGGGGTAGAGCGTGGTGACCCACTTGAATTTGCCCTCCGCACCGCGCCGCATTTGGGACTCGGTGATGGAACCGAGCGCTTTGCCGCGCCGCTGGGCCTTCGCCGAGTCAATGTTTGTCGTCCCGCGTGTATTCGTCGCGGAATGGACGCGGATGCGTCCCTCGAACTGGTCGTAGGCCAGTTTATAGAAAGTCGGCACGAAATCGAGCTGCGTATCTTTGGCGTAGGTGAGATACATCTCGTCCTGGCTGAACGGCATCATGCCCGGCAGGGCAATCATCGGATGCGGTATCCCGCCCTTTTCCAAAATCTGGATGTAGAGTTCACGGATAAGCGGCTCGGCGGCGGTCGTTGCCTCGATCAAGATGCGGTCGCCGGGAGCGACGCGGGTGGAATGTTCCACCAGGATTTTTGCGAATTTCTGAACGCGTAGATCGGACACTGGAGTCTCCCAAAATGGAATAAAACCTTGCGGATTATATCACTGGTAAGTAGGGTATACTCTTTTGCGGGCAGATAAATAGAGAGAAGAGAATAGAGATCAGTTGGAGTTCCGATGAGTATAGATGGGCTAAAAAGATTGAACGTATGGGTTCGAGCGAAGGATTTTGCTCTGCAAATTTATGAGAAAATCCTGCCTTCATTGCCTCCTGAAGAAAAGTGGAATTTGGCCTCCCAACGTAGGCGCTCTTCTCTCAGCATCTCAGCTAATATTGCGGAAGGGTATGGACGATTTTATTTTCAAGATAATGTTCGGTTTTGTTATCTGGCTCGCGGCTCGTTCGAAGAAACTTTGAGCCATTTGGTTTTTGCGTTTGAAGCGAAATTCATTCCCGACGCTATTTATAAGCAATTTGAATCGGAAGGCGAAGAAATAGATAAAATGCTCAATGGCTATATTACATATCTCAAGAAAAGCAAACAAGGCGCTAATGAACCTGGATCCAATTATTCTGTTCACGACGATCCATTGCCTTACATTGTCGAGTCTTTAGAAGATTCCACTGACCTCGAAAACACTGCTCTCTAATTATCCTCTCTACTCTCTGACACATGAAACAGCTTCTTCAAAACATGAAAAATGGCAAAACAGTCGTCGAGGATGTTCCGATCCCAACGCCGCGGACGGGGATGGCGCTCGTCAAAACGGCGGCCAGCCTCGTGTCCGCGGGAACCGAGCGGATGGTCGTCGAGTTCGCGGAAAAAAGTTTGGTTGGCAAAGCGCGCTCACGCCCCGATCTCGTAAAGCAGGTCCTCGATAAAGCGCGCCGCGAAGGAATTGCGCCAACGGTTCAAGCCGCGTTCAATCGCCTCGACCAGCCGATGGCGCTCGGTTATTCCTCGGCGGGGACGATCGCGACGCTCGGCGCGAATATGTCCGGCTTCAAGGTTGGGCAGCGTGTGGCGTGCGCGGGCGGCGGCTATGCGGTTCACGCGGAATATGCGGTTGTGCCGCGCAATCTTTTGACGCCGCTTCCAAAAAATGTTGACTTTGAATCTGCAGCCTTCGCCACGCTCGGCGCGATTGCCATGCACGGATTTCGACTCGCCGAGCCGCAAGTGGGCGAGCGCGTTGCTATCGTTGGTTTGGGTTTATTGGGATTGTTGGCGATTCAGATCGCGTCCGCGGCGGGATGCAGCGTTCTGGGCATTGACATTGACCCGAAGCGCGTTGCCCTCGCTTCGTCACTTGGACGCTTCGACAGCGCTCAGCGCGGGCTTGAAGCAGTCCGCCGCTCAAAGGCCGTTGACTCGTCTGCGGCTTTCACCGCCAACCGCGGCTTCGACGTTGTTCTCATCTGCGCTGATACTTCATCCAACGATCCGGTTGAACTCGCAGCAGTCATCGCGCGTGACCGTGCGCGCATCGTCGCCACCGGCGCAGTTGGACTCAACATTCCGCGCAAGATTTATTACGAAAAAGAATTGTCATTCATCAACTCGCGTTCGTATGGACCCGGTCGTTACGACTCAAGTTATGAAGAAAGCGGCAACGATTATCCCCTCGGCTACGTGCGCTGGACGGAAGGCCGCAACATCGAATCCGTTGTTGAACTGATGTCGGATGGCAAGCTGAAAGTCGAGCCGCTCATCACGCATCGCTTTCCGATAGATCAAGCCGCGACTGCGTATGAAATAATTACTGGAAAGAAGAAAGAACCGTTTCTTGGCGTCTTGCTGGCTTATTCTGAATCAGTTGGAAAGCTGGAAAGTTCAAAGGTTGTCAGGTTCAACGTGCCAACGTTCAAACCTGCAACCTGCAAACTCGGTGTCCTCGGTGCTGGACTTTACGCCAATGCGACTTTATTGCCAGCCATCAAAGACATCGAAGATATTGAATTGGTTGGTATCGCCTCTTCCGGCGGACTCCACGCGCAGCATTCCGCAAAGAAATTTGGCTTTGCGTATGCTACTTCATCCGACGACGAAATCATCAATGATCCGAACATCAACACCGCTGCCATTCTAACTCGTCACGACACGCACGCGGATTTGGTTATCAAAGCCTTGAAGGCAGGAAAGCACGTTTTCGTTGAAAAACCGCTGGCGATCAACAGTGATCAGTTATCAGCGATCAGTAAGCAGTTAGTGAAAAATGAAAACTGTTTGCTAACGGTTGGTTTTAATCGCAGGTTTGCTCCGCTTGCTCAACTACTTTCTACTTTTTACCAGGATCGCAAAGAACCACTTTACGCGCATTACCGTGTCAACGCTGGTTACATTCCCTTGAATCACTGGACTCAAAACCCCGAGCAGGGCGGCGGACGAATCATCGGCGAAGCCTGTCACTTCATTGATTTCATTACATTTCTCGTCGGTGCGCCGCCTGTCAGCGTGACGGCTCATGCGTTGCCTGATAACGGCAAATATCGCGAAGACAATGTCTCGATGACCTTCACATTCCCCGACGGCTCGATGGGCGTTGTGGACTATCTCGCCAACGGCGACAAGTCTTTCCCAAAGGAGCGCGTCGAAGTTTTTTGCGGCGGCAAGATCGCGGTGCTGGATGATTTCCGTGCGTTGGAATTGATAGAAGATGGAAAGAAGAAAGAAATAAGAGGCGCGCAGGATAAAGGCTGGAAGAATGAAATGCTCGCCTTTGCCAAAGCCATCCGCGAAGGCAGCCAGCCGCCAATTCCTTATGAGCAACTGATCGGCGTGACAAAGGCGACGTTCGCGGCGGTGGAGTCGCTGCGAAGCAGGAATGCAATTGATATTCAATAATCCTTTATGGAATACATCAAAGGGCTACGAAAATATGTCGGCCATAAACCGCTCTTGATGGTTGGAGCGACTGTCCTCATCTTAGATTCCAAAAACCGATTGCTGATGTTGAAGCGCTCCGACAATAGCGCTTGGGGCGTCCCTGGCGGCGCGATGGAATTAGGTGAGACTTTTGAAGAAACCGCCAAGCGAGAAACCCTCGAAGAAACAGGACTTGAAGTTGGCGCGATGGCTTTGTTCGGAATGTTTTCTGGACCAGAACTTTATTATCGTTATCCCAATGGCGATGAAGTCTATAATGTCTCTGTCGTTTATCTGACTCATGACATGCGCGGCGAAATAAAATTGAAAGATGGGGAACACAGGAAGTTTCGATATTTTGAACTTTCGAGTTTGCCAGAACAAATTAGTCCGCCTCTCAAACCGATTCTTAGAAAGTTGGTTGAGACATTTAAATAACAGGAATTATCTGTGCCTCGTCTCTCGCGTTTCAACATTGCTCTTAAATTTCTTTTCCAGCTTGGCATTGAACCACTGGCGTTGAACGCGTTATACAAATTTGGATTGTGGACGGGATATTATCGAAGGACGATACACGATAATCGAAATTCGAATATCGAATCATCGAATATCGCTTTGCTATTCTCTTTACCTGATCGTAATCACCTCTTCCAAACCTTCGGCGACGATGGTAAAGCCGCGCTCATTAAAGAAGCGGATGAGATCATCAATGGAAAGTTCCGCATGTTCGGCGGCGAATCTGTTCCGCTTCAATTGACGTTCGATCAGCCTCTTCGTCATTGGACGGAATACGAAACAAATCACTCGCTTCTTTCTTCTTTCCTCTTTCCTCATAACGATATTAAGTTTGCATGGGAACCTGCTCGCTTCGGTTGGGCTTTCACGTTGGGTCGCGCCTATCACATCACTCAAGATGAAAAATACGCCGGGGCCTTCTGGAAATATTTTGAAACATTCAACGAATCGAATCCTCCATACCTTGGCCCACATTGGATGAACGGCCAGGAAGTCGCGATTCGGATGATGGCGTTAGTTTGGTGCGCGCATATCTTTGCCAACACGCAGCACGCAACACGCAACACGCAGCTCATAACTTCCATCGCCCATCACGCATCCCGCATTCCACCGACCCTCATCTATGCGCGTTCGCAAAACAATAATCATCTCGTCATCGAAGCCGCCGCGCTTTATACCGCGGGAATCCTTTTCAACGAATCGAAATGGCGCGCGCTCGGATGGCGCTGGCTCAACTGGTCGTTCCAAAATCAGATCAGCGGCTACGGCGAATACATCCAGCATTCGACCAACTATCATCGTGTGATGCTGCAGGTTGCGTTGTGGGTGAACGCGATTCGGAGCGCGGACCGGAGCGCGGACTTCAGTCCGCAATGGCCGCACGCGACAACGCAGGCACTGACGCGTGCCGCGCATTGGCTGTTCTCGATGATTGATCCCGCTTCGGGCCGGACGCCGAACCTGGGTGCGAACGATGGGGCTTTGATCCTGCCCTTGAGTTCGACTCCGCTCAACGATTTCCGTCCGACGGTTCAAGCCGCGGCCCGCGCTTTTTTGCGTACAGGGCTGCCCGCCGGCACTTGGGATGAATTGTCTTTGTGGCTTGGTTTGCCTGCATCCGAACGGACTTCTGATTCCGACGCGTATTTGACTGATCATGTGCGCGGAAAAAATTCGTGGGCGTATCTGCGCGCATCGCAATTCAAATCGCGTTTATCGCACATGGATCAGTTGCATTTTGATTTGTGGTGGCGCGGACTCAACGTCGCGCAGGACGCGGGGACGTATCTCTATAATGCCGAGCCGCCCTGGGACAATCCGCTGGTGACGACGCGCGTGCATAATACTGTGACGGTTGACGGCCGCGACCAGATGACGCGTGCCGGAAAATTCCTGACGCTGGATTGGGTCAATGCTTATTCAAAGTCAGAAATTTCGACAGATGAAAATGTTGTCGGCCAAATCAAAGCCTATCACAACGGTTATCGCGGCGTCCGCCATGAACGGACAGTCACGGTTTATCGTGATGAAAGATGGGTCATTGAAGATGGTTTGAAGGTTACAGGTTTGAACGTTGGAAAGTTGAGGAAGTTTCGGCTTCATTGGCTTCTATTAGATGGGGAATGGAAAATAGGGAATGGAGAATGGGGAGTGGGGATTCACGTAAAGTCTTCTTTTGGCTGGATTACCCTGAGAGTCGGTCTTGAACCTTCCAACCTGCAACTTGTAACTTCTCTCGTCCGTGCTGGCGAATTGATTTACGGTCAGCGAGATGTTTTGCCTTTTGAAGGCTGGGCCTCGCCGGCTTACGGAGTGAAAGTCCCTGCGTTATCATTGGCGGTCGAAGTGACTCCTTCGAAATCCGTCACGTTCACAAGTGAATTTATCTTTCCGAAGTAATATTCGAATGTCATTGCGAGTGGCGCTTTAACGTCATGCGGCAATCTCAAATAACATTCAAATGATCGTTCAAGGAGATTGCCACACTGAAAGAGCGCAGTGCTTCGTCGTGGCGCCAAGTCGAAGATCCCGCACACGCGGGGGCGTTACTCCTCATAGTATTCGCAATGACATAATACAAAATTATGCACATCCTCATCATTCATCAAGCCTTTGCATCGCTCGACGAACCCGGCGGGACGCGTCATCATGAGTTCGCGCGCCTGCTTGCGGCTCGTGGACATCAAGTGACGGTGATCGCAAGCCCGGTGAGCTATATAACAGGGAGCCCCTCACCCCTGCACCCCTCTCCCAATGTTGGGAGAGGGGACGGGAGTGAGGGCATAACCATCCTTCGCGCTTCGGTCTATGAAGCTCATCACAAATCTTTCTTTCATCGCATCATCGCGTTTTTCTCTTTCATGCTTTCATCATTCTTTATTGGATTGAAGGTAAAAAATGTTGACCTCGTTTGGGGCACATCGCCGCCGATCTTTCAAGGTGTGACGGCCTGGCTGTTGGCGCGGCTCAAAGGGGCGAAGTTTTTATTCGAAGTGCGCGACTTGTGGCCGCAGTTCGCAGTCGCAGTAGGTGTGCTGAAGAATCCTGTCATCATTCGCATGTCCGAATGGCTGGAGCGATTCCTGTACCGCCGCGCGGACCGGTTGATGGTCAACAGCCCGGGGTTCATCGCGCACGTAGCCCGTCGAGGGGCGAGCCGAGTCGAATTGATTCCGAATGGTGCAGACCCGTCCATGTTCGATCCGTCGAACAAAGGCGTGGACTTTCGTCAAGCACATCATCTCGAAGATAAATTCGTCGCACTCTACGCGGGCGCGCACGGGGTGTCGAACGATTTGGATGTCGTGCTTGATGCGGCGAAGCTGCTGATGGACGAAAAGAAAATCCAAATCGTTTTGCTCGGCAGCGGAAAAGAAAAACCTGCGCTGCAAAAGCGAACCGAAGAGATGAAACTTACGAATGTAACCTTCATTCCGCCTGTGCCAAAATCAGAAATGTCGAACGCGCTTGCCGCCTCGGACGCGTGCATCGCAATTTTGAAGCCGCTCGAAGAATACAAAACAACGTATCCGAACAAGGTTTTCGATTACATGGCAGCTGGACGCGCGGTGGTGCTGGCGATTGACGGCGTGATCCGCGAAGTGATCGAAACCGCGGGGTGTGGATTGTTTGTTGAGCCGGGAAATCCATCCGCAATGGCAGACGCGATTCGCAAGCTGGCGAATGATCCGCGGAAAAGGCGCGCGATGGGATTGAACGGCCGAAAATATCTGGAGGAAAATTTCAGCCGCGTCGCGATCGGCGAGAAACTGGTTGAATTATTGGAGGAAATGGTCAAGAAGAAAAAATGATGCGCGTAAACTGACTACAAAGCCTTTGGCGGTGTATACTTAGTAAAGGCTATGACGATCCACAGCGTATCTCAAATTGGCGGCGTATTACGCAACGCGGTCGCGTTGAATTTTAAGAATCCTCCTGAGGTCATAATGAATGCAGATTCCCTTTTGGCTCAGGTTGAGCAACTATTCAATTTGCTCGACTCCCGCAAAGTGGATTACGTTCTCGTCGGCGGTGTCGCATTGCTGACGTATGTTAAGGGTCGCAATACGCAGGATATTGACCTCATCATGGCTTTGTCTTCGTTGACGAAATTGCCTGAAATCAAAATTTTGAGTCAGGATATGTATTTCGCCCGCGGACAATTCGGTGAACTGCAAATCGATATTCTGCTTACCAAGAATCCTTTATTCGATAAAGTAGCGAAGAAATACAGCACAGAAAAGCAGTTCATGGATCGCAAGATTACCTGTGCCACGGTGGAAGGATTGCTGCTGTTGAAATTATTTGCCCTGCCTTCGCTGTATCGCCAGGGAAGTTTCGAACGCGTGGGAATTTACGAGAACGATATAGCCACGTTGTTGAACGCCTATCAACCCAAACGCGAACCGCTCATGGCGGAATTGCAAAAACACTTGAACGAGACGGATATGAGCGAGTTGCAAAACATTTTGACCGATATCGAAGCGCGCATCCAACGGTTTAGCAAGAAGAAATGACCATGTCTCCTCTTCCGTCGCCCTGAGCGGAGTGGCGCTTTTTGCCACGAAGTCGAAGGGCAAGAGAAGGTTAGGCTTACTGAGCAAGGTCGAAGTGGTGAGGGCTTGCACGCGCCGCAGTTGGAATGATTCGTCGAACGCCAATGTGTATATCGGGCTGCGGTACACGAAGAATCCATAAGGCAAAATTACATTGAGGAGAATGGGATGGACAAATATTTGCTTCCAGAAGATGATGGCTTATCAATCAGGGTCTTTCACAAGTGGACGAGACAAAAGCTTGACTATCTTGAAAGATACATTATTAACATGTTTGAGACATCTATGCGGCAAAAGAAATGGTGCGCCAGGTGTTATGTTGACTTGTTCGTTGGGAAAGGGGCCCTGGTCATCAAGATTGGATTAATCAGGAATGGCACTTTCTTTGCCTTGGCGATTAATCTGCCATAAACCAATCAGTCCCCAGAATGTGATTATCAAATAGTTTAGTATTTGGCTAATGAGAATATATGCCAGTGCATCTGAGCGCGAAAAACCAAATGGAACCAGCACGGTAACAGCCACGAATTGATATACGCCAATATAACCCGGTGTGGACGGAATGGCACTTGACAGTCCTAGAGCAGCAAGTAGAATCAGCGCCTGACCTATATTCAGATTTTGTCCAATAATGCGCACGCCAATAACGTTAGTAATTGCATCTACAAACCAGATGACAATGGTTAGCATGGCGAAAGAAATCGCCCGTTTGGGATTTTGCAGTGACCGCATTCCAATCATGAAACGAGAAATCTGTTCACCGAGCGCTGTTTTGAACTTTTCGGGCAATGGAAAGACATGCAAGACTTTGAAGAACAGTTTTTGCTGATAAGGCATAATAAGAATGAAAATGAGCCCGATTATTCCAGCACCTGTCATGACCCGGACCGCATTTTGAAATTGGGAGGGAAGCGAACTTTGGTCAAGAATCGCAATTGAACCAATGATAACCAAAGCAACTACATCCAACGCACGTTCGGTCAGGGCAGTGGCTAATACGAAGCTGGTGCCCAATCCCTTTTCCCGTCCAAGGAAGGCCGAACGCAGGATTTCGCCAGCTCTGGCCGGTAAGTAGGCATTCCCCATATAGCCAACCATATTGGCCCAGAAAACAGAAATCACCGGGACCTTTTTCTCGGAATGGATAAAGACACTCCACCGCGTGGCTCTAATAAAATAATTCAAACTTGCAATTGGAACGACGATTAACAGAAACTCATAGCGCCCGTTTCTGATTGTGTTCCAAAATGATCCCCAATCGAGACCGCGCAACGTCAAATATAGCAGAACGATTGCAAGTACAGTGGCAAATAGAAATACCCAAGAGGCGCGTCTACTTTTCGCAGAATTGTTCTTAGGCGCGGCATCGCTTGATTCGATAGGTGGAGTGTGGGTTGACAAGGTTAAAAATTAATACGCTCCTTTTCGATCACCAGCGGACGGTGGATGACCTGGGTGTAGATTGCGCCAACATATTCACCTATGATTCCAAGGAAGATCAATTGTACAGATCCTAGAAAGAACAGACCGATGACCACCGGAGCCAGACCGACTGAAAAACTTGCCCAAAAGATCAGTTTATAAATAAGATATGCCAACCCAACCAAAAAGCTGATCCCTGCTGTCATAAAGCCGAGCATGGCGGCAAGTCTCAATGGAATTTTTGTATAACTGGTGAGGCCGAGCATGGCCATATCGTACAGTGTGTAAAAATTGTTCTTGGTGATTCCATGCTGCCGTCGCGGTTGTAAAAATTCGATATGTGCGATGGGAAGGCCTATATCTGCAATTAAGCCGCGAAAATAAGGATAAGGATCATCGAAGTCGCGCAGGATCTTGATCACCTGTTGATCGTAAAGCCCAAATCCCGTGAAGTTTTCGATCAACTCAACATCGGAAAGTCCGCGTAGTATACGATAATACAGGGAACGCAGGAAATAAACCAGCCCCCATTCCTGGCTGCTGGTCTTAATCCCGATCACAACTTTATAGCCGTCCTCCCACTTGTGGATGAATTCGGTAATTTTTTCCGGCGGGTCCTGCAAATCAGAGGCCATAACAATTACGGCATCGCCACTGGCTTGTAACAGCGCATGGTATGGCGAGCGGATGTGGCCGAAGTTGCGGGTATTGAAAATCACCTTGACGCATTTATCCTGTTTTGCCAGCTCGCGCAAAAGCTCAACGGTGCGGTCGGCGGAGGCGTTGTCAATGAAGATATGTTCGTATTCGTAATCAAACCCCGCCATCACTTTTCGAACGCGATCATATAATTCCCGAATATTTTCTTCTTCGTTGAAACATGGTGTCACGATGCTAACACGCTTCATGTCGCACCTCTTTTTGGCAAATTACAAACCGCGCTCATATAATTGTTTCTTTAAAATTTCGTCGTGATTGTAGAGGCTGTCAACCATCTCTACCATTAGCGGAGCATCCTTCTTACATTCCATAGCTAGCACTTGATCATTCAGCAATTCGCGACAGGAAAGCTGACCTTTTTGTAACGGGATAGCGAGATAATAATCGTCTGGTGTTAGAACGTGACCGGTCGGTAGATCATGCTTGGCATAAACACCGCGCACAAGAGTTATAAGATAATCAACTTCTTTCTGTGTGGATGGCGCCTTCTCAATTCCGGGCGCACCACACATTTCGCGGGCTTTATTGAAAGCCTGAAACCATTCCGCAATTTGTTCAGGAGTGGAGCAGTACAGCGAGAGCGGTTTATCTGCAGTTTTGATATCAATGTGACGCTCAAAGGTTCTTGCGCCTTTGGCATAGGCAATCATGATGGATGAGCGCCAGTCGTGATATTCATGTGTGGAAAGTCCGATCACATGGCCGGGGTAGCGGTTCTTCAGAAAATCAATCTGATTAAGCTGCAAATCCGCATCTTCGGACGGGTAGATGGAAACGCAATGATTGATTGCCAGTGGAATATTACGATGCTCGAAGAAAAGCACCATGTTATCAATATCATTGAGAGATGTGCCACCGGTTGAAACGAGCACCGGCTTGCGCGTCTTGGCAATCTTTTCCAGCAGAGGCCAGTCGGTGACATCGGAACTGGCGATTTTGATGATCTCGATGCCTAACTCCACACACAAGTCCACGGACTTCTCATCGAATGGCGTAGCTACCCGAACACAGTTAGCGCGGCGAATGGCCTCGACCAAAGTGGTTATATCTTCACGACTCAGACGCGTGTCCAATGTTTTCTTAATGTAGCGAATGTCATTTCGATTCATAAAATCTTTGTGAACGAATGTATCCACGTCGCGGAACTGCAGTTTGATTGCAGCTCGCACATCGTTGTAACGCGCGACCGTCCCGAATTCCTTGATGATTCGCAGGCCGCGATTCACATCGCCCCAATGATTATTGGCTAGTTCTAGAACAAAAAGATCTTCAAAAACATCTCGATTGATCACAGGTCCTCCGGTTTCTTGCTTTTATTTTATCTCAGGATATATGCCTTGAACTCAGCAATTGAAAAGAAGCTATTACTCCTCCCATGGTGGAATCAGTAAATTACCGAGCAGTTCTTCGCGCTCAAGAAATGGGAACATATCTTCAAGAGGAGCAGAAACGATACGGCCGTCTGGCAATTGGCGCGAGCTTTGACGCGGCTCGAAGCCCTGATCGGGATCGAGTACCACCTCACACAATACTGGCCCAGGCGTATCCAAGGCATTTTGTAATGGTAATGCAAAATCTTTCATGTCGAGTTTGGTAAAAGCCAGCCCATACGCGTTGGCAAGCTTCTCGAAATCCGGAAAGGAAACACCCGATGCGGGACTCTCTCCAACTGTTGAACCGAAGAAGCCTTTTTGGGATGTGCGGATGGATAGATAGCCATTGTTATTTAGAACAAAAAGTTTTACAGGGAGTTTATTTTTGATCAACGTTTGCAATTCCTGAATATTGAGCTGCAAACTTCCATCACCAGCGAGACAAATAACGCGCTTATCTTCACGTGCAACCGCCGCGCCGATTGCGGCGGGCAAATCATATCCCATCGAAGCCGAACCAGAGTTGGAAAACAATCGCTGTCCAAATTTGATTTTGGCAACTTGGAATGGAACTATGCAAGCTGTTGCGTTGCCAGTAACAACAACATCGTCTGCATTGAGCTGATCGAACAACGTTTCCATGAAATGATAGGGATTTATTTTCCCATTGAAGATTCGATGCTTAGGTAAAACTGCTGGATAACGCGCTTGTCGTTCTTTGCACCACCTTAGCCAGTTTGCATATTTGGTTTGATCCCAATTGCAACTGTCAAGCTGATGATTCATCTCCAACAAAAATTCTTTTGCGTCTGCCACGATGGGCATGTCTGGTTGGACAGTAGGGCGGTGCAGTTCTGACGGGTCAATATCCACCCAAATTTTATATGCGGCACGCGCAAACGATTTGAATGTGTAGCCGGTCTGGCGGACGTTGAGGCGGCTTCCAATGATCAGCAACACATCTGAGTTTTGAACCGCAAAGTTACCGGGACGCGTGCCAATCGTGCCGGGGCGCCCACAGAAAACGGGGTCTTCCGAATCAATTAGATCATGTGTCCAGCCCGTGGTGACAGGAATTCCAAGTTTATGAATTACTTCATTGAAGATGTCCACCGCGCCTGCAAGACGGACTCCAGTTCCCGCGAGGATAACCGGACGCTGTGCGTTTCTTAACCGGTCTAACGTTTGAGATACGGACTCAGCCAATTGAGCAGAATCCATCTCCGGTTTCGATTCTGAAGCGAAACCTTCCAGCGTTGATTCATCTACCTGACTCGATTGAACGTCAATTGGAATATCCAGCCAACACGGACCGGGTCTTCCGCTCTGTGCGAGATGCCAAGCTTTCTCAAGCTGATAGCGAATCATTTTGGGATCGTCGACCGTGATTGCATATTTGGTGATGCCGCGTACCATCGAAATGATATCCGCTTCCTGGTCGCCAAGCTGACGCAAATTGGGCAAATCGTAAGTGCGGACATAAGTTTCGCGCTTGACTTGTCCCGAAAGAATGAGCATGGGAATCGAATCGGTCCACGCGCCGAACACCCCGTTGAGTGCATTGATGCCGCCCGGACCGGTAGTGACATTGATTACGCCGGGCGTGTTCGTGATGCGCGCATACCCTTCTGCCGCCATGGCACAAGCCTGCTCGTGATGATTGAAAATGGTTTTGATTTTTGGATGTGTGCCGATGGAATAGTTGAGAAACATCGCGCCGCCTCCGGTCAGCATAAAGACATGGCGGACACCGAAATTGGATAATTTGTTGGCAATGTAATCTGAAACGCGAATCATAGCTTATTTTGGTACAGCATATAATATGAGTTCGAAGCCATTGAAAGCGTGAGCGCGTAAGTAATAAGTATATTCATTGTTTGCCATCTGCTCGATTAGCAAAGGGATTTGCCATAAATGTTCTGGACAATGATAAATGGCAATAGCCAATCCGGGACGATACCTGTTAATTAAATTCTTTGCGCCAAGTAACGCTTCGTATTCCGATCCCTCAATATCCATCTTGATGAGGTTTGGGGCAAAGTTTGGAATGGCATCATCTAATGAAACGCATTGGAGTATATTCCCACCTGTACTGATTATTTTGCTTCCTTCGCCCTGACCGGTTGTAAATTTCAATTGCGTAGTTGAAGAATAAACCCCGTAGGGCCAGAGAGTTGTATTAGGTAAAAGCTTTTGGTTTTCCTTTGCAAAATGAGCGAGTTTATGAAAGTTGTTTTCATCCGGTTCAAATGCGGCGACCGCCTCAAGAGGAATATCGGCGTTGATAAAGTTTCTTAGTGTGTCACCATCGAATGCGCCGCAATCAACGAAGCGCAGTGGCATTTTCCATAGTGGAATATCAGGCGGAAAATATTGATGTTCCAAATCAGGTTGAGGCAGGATGGAATAATCACCACTCAAACGAAATTGAATCAATTGGTTGTAAAGATCGCGGCTGGTCACATCTTCAAAAAGATTTGCCGTTGAATTTAATTCTTCTTTATAGCCGTCATAAAATGTCCGCTTGGTCAGCCAGTAGCGTGTTCCAAGTTTGTCGGCAAATTCATCATATAAATCAATGGGAGTAATGATCTGCTTGAAGCCTAATGAATTCAATCGCGAAATAATAGCGGCAATATTTGCATCGCGGTTGTGAATACCGATGACGACCGCGGAGTTGGGACGGATATCCATTGGGATTGTGTCAGGCTGTTGAATTTGCAATTCTTGTATTGTAATTTGACGAGGATAATGATTGAGAAAACCACTCACAGTTAAGTGGTGCCGCGTTAAAACATCTAGTACATCGCGGGCGAATGTGCCGGTGCCATAAATAAAAACTTTCTTGTTGCCGATGTCTCGCATATCAGTACCGATCTTTAAACTTTCGATTCGTTTTAGAATTTTAGTCAGTCGGTTCTGCGTTGTGTCTTCAACGGGATTGAGACGATAATCAGCAAAATCGTCAAAAGCATGGGGTTTAGTATAATTCCAATGTTGACATCGGAATAAAACACATAATAAGCTTTTGGGATAAGGATTAAGCCCAGTAATATTGTGGTTACCTTATCTATGGAAGATTTTTCGTTTTGTGCGAGAAAGAGTAATAGCGGCGGATAAAGCATTAATAACCGATAATCTCCCGATGATTGGGGAAATAAGATCATCATGAGCGTTATGATCAACAGCCTGCGCCAGAAGGGATAGTTGTTTTTGTAGATTACGAATGTAATTATAAAAAAGAATGCGGTTACTAAGAGCACGTATGCGCGATTGAACCACGATGAGGTAATAAGAGATGGTTTAAGGAATAGTAGAAGTGTGAAGAGAGAAGAATTAAAACGTACTAGACTTCCGCTTCCGAATGCAATTGAATAGGATGTGCCAAAAGAAGCTAACATTTTGCTAAATTCAATGGCTAATCCGCCTTTGAACACTGCAAGGCTGACAATTTCCAGGGCAAAAGTTAATCCGCCAGTTAGAAGAATATCCCGAATGCGCTTATCAAGCAGGGGAATGGTCAATAAAACTAATGGATATCCTTTCATCGCGATTGGAAATGCTAAAAGCAGGACGGCGAGTGTCAACCGGCCGCGTTGATAGAGGTAAACAAAAAGAGAAATAAAGATAAATACGATAATATCAAAATTGGCGCGGTCCAAAATAAACAAAATGGGATATGTCAGTAATACTAATGTGAGAGCATTTAATCTTTCGGCGAAATTTAGTTTCTTGTTTCTGTAAAGCGTGTTGATGATGTACCATATTAAATATGTAATGAAAAGTGTAATAAATATAGCAAGAGAAATTATCCATGGTCGAGTAAGTGAGAAAAGAAATGAAACCAGATACCCAAACGGAAGATAACCGCCGATATAATTAATTCGCGCAGGGTTATAGGGATCAAGATCGGAGGAACCTCGAAGCGGATTGAAAAAATCCATGAAGCGGTCGTCTGAACGGAAGAGGAATGTGTCGTAGGGATAACCTCGTCCCATAAAATGGTTTGCCAAGTGAAAGACAACCGCACAGATAAATCCTGTGAAAATTACAAGCACAAGGAGTTCAATCTTTTTTTCTTTTTCCATTGGATTCATTTCAATTGTGAACGTAGAAAAGATAAAATAACCTGCGTGCTATTCCAAGAAATTTGCTTGTAAGAATCCCTTGTTGACGATCCTTCCACTGGATGTTGAAGCGCGGATCATTTGCAAGTTGGTTGATAAACATGGCATAGTGTTTACTTTGGATAGTGGCAAGTTCCAAGCTAGCTGATCCGGATGACAAACGGAACGCACAAAGTGTTTGAGGAAGTGTGTATAAATCGCCATATAGAAGAATCCGCGCCCATAGATCTATATCAATAACATAGCCTATCGCACCATTGAACTTGCCGGTTCTTTCTAAAAATTGACGTTTGAAAAGTATCGCTGCAGGCTCTCCTAACAGATTGGTTCCAGCGCGCACGAGACGATTGATTGCACTTTGACTCTTGAACTTGCGTTCACCTCCTAGAAATTTCCTTATTACCACTTCTTTTCCGCGCGGGTCAACAATTTGACGCGCACAAGTAACCAACGATACCGATTTGTTGTCAGGCGCTTCAAGAACTTTGATTTGGCGTTCCAGGCATTCTGGATAAAGGAAGTCATCCGCTGGGAGCAGTTTGACGTACTCTCCGCGCGCTTCGGTGACGGCTTTATTCCAATTTCCTTCGACACCGATATTGCTTTTGTTGCGTAATAATCGGATACGCGGATCCGTATATCGCGCGATCACACTTAACGTTTCATCTGTAGATGCATTATCTACAATGAGCAATTCGAAATCCGAAAAGGTTTGTTGAAGCACAGAGTCAATCGCTTGAGCGATAAACTCTTGACAGTTGTACACCGGTATACATACAGAAACTTTTGGTTGAGAATTTTGCGCGGCGCGTAGATTTTTGCAATTTGTGATTCCTTCCGTCAAGCTGACTTTTGGCTTCCATAGGGGTAAATGTTTTCCGCCTTTCCATGGAATCATAACTTCCCGGTTGCGATATGGTCTTCCTCCCCAAACGATGTCAATTTCATATCCCGTAATGGATTTATAGAGTTTCACCAAATCGCGTAACCGGATCGGTTGACCGGAAGATATAGAGTAGATTTCATGATGCTTTACTCTTTTATCGAATAATCTGCGAGCCGCGACTATAAACGCGTTTACCACATCGTCAATATAAACAATGTCAATAAGTTGTTCTCCCGGCGACATACTTAATGGCGTTTTTTCTAGAGCGGCGCGCTGGAGTGCATTAAATAATTTGGGCCGCTGATCTCCTGGACCGTAGGTATCAAAGAGCTTTAGGGTGATTGCTTTAAGCGGTGTTGCTTTTAAGTAATATCCTAAAATATCCTCAAACGCTTGTTTGGTTGCGGCGTAGAGATTGACAGGATTATATTCGTCGTTTTCAAAATGCTGCCAGGATGTTCCGGTATTAATTAAATAAGGTGCCTTGAGCTGCGCCATTGATTCAAGAAGTTGAGCGCCGAATGCTATGTTTGAATTAATAAGTGTAGAAACATCGTCTGCTTTATGGTTGGCGATGAACACAGAAGCCAAATGGAACACTAAATCAGGATTAAACTTTGTAATGATGTCAAATACTTCGTTGCGTTTGCCGATCACTGGGTAAGCTTCTATTTTCGGAAGAATATCTATAATCTGTGTTAGCCCATTCTCTGGTTGATAGATAATACCTACTTCGTAGTTTTTTTTAAAACAAGCGCGGGCTAAATTTGAACCGATGAATCCTGCGCCGCCTGTGATAAGAACTCTTTTCTGCATGAATCAATCTCCTCGCGTGAATATAAATGGACTCTCTATTTCATCCAAAGTTTGGAGCGATGCGTCTCTTGATGAGATAATCGGCTTCTTTATTCCCCAATCTATGCCAATGGAATCCCAGCGAATCCCGGTATCATTTGTTGGCGCATAGACGCTAGTCACTTTATAAGTTATTAAGGCCATTTCGCTTAAAACTAAAAAGCCATGTGCAATCCCTGGAGGCAAATATAGTATGTCGCTCTTTTGGTCATTTAATTCAATAGACTGGTATTTCTTAAATTGCGGTGAACCCTTTCGTAAATCGACAATCACATCCCGAACATGCCCAAAAAGGCAAGTAACGAGCTTGCAATATTCATAAGGAGGTGTTTGATAATGAATTCCTCGCAACACATTTTTTGTGGAGCGAGTGTAGTATTCTTCTTCAAATTCAACGGAGAGCTGGAGTTCTTTATATTGTGCGGCAACGAATGTCTTTACGAAGGACCCTCTGTCATCATTTATTGTTTTTGCGCTTATAAGAAAACAGCCTGGAATTTTTAGTGGTTCAATGTTCATAATTCATTCTTCTGATACAACTTAATTAGATGTTGGATGCTTTCCCGAAGAAAAAACCACTCTTTTAGTTTGAGTTCACTTTCTGCTCTTGTTGTGGATGGCACATATCCTTCTGGTTTTTTATGCGGATCGGCTTTACCTCGAATTTCAATTTGAGACTCCGGAGAAAAGCATTGTGCCACTTGCTCTGCAACCTCCGCAATTGAAAATGCCTCATCACTTCCAACATTATACGGGCGGCAGGACTGACCCTTGAATAAAATCGTCCATAGCCAAATGGTGAGGTCTGCCGCATAAAGATAGGAACGATAAGGTGTGCCATCACCCTTAATTATAATGGGTCCGCCGTTCATTGCGTCTCGGATAAAGTTGCCAATGGCGAAATGCGCGTCTAGCGGGAGATATGGCCCGACGAAGGCAAAGCAACGGGCGATCTTCATTTCGATATTTGTTTGTTGCGCGTACAGCGCGCATAGATGTTCCGCAATTCTTTTTCCTTGACCATAAGCGGACTTCGGATCCATCGGATCGGGAGCGCCGGTATAATCTTCGGGGATGTGAGTCAATTCGGGCGGTTGTTTTCCATAGACCGCGCCGGAACTCGTTAACAGAAATTTTTTTGCGCCGCATGTTTTCGTAAACTCTAAAGTATGACGCGTGCCTTCGATAATGGTATCCAGCATCAACAGCGGATTCTCATCGTTGAGTTTTGCGCTGGATTCGGTCGCGGCATGGATGACATGCGAGAACGTACCTGCAGGGAAGTCAAAAGTACGGACATCGCCTTCCATAAGGGCGACCGCTTTGTGTCCCGCGAGATGCGGAGCTTTGACTCGAAAAGCGGCCGGCGAACGAGTCAACACGGTCGCACGAGCATCGAGGTCCAATTTTTCATTTGCCCAGATGAAACTTTCCAACAACCAACAACCGAAGAAGCCCGTCCCGCCTGTGATGAAAATGCGCTGGCCGCGCAATTCTTCCCAAAGATCACGCGTATGAACGAGGATATGATCAAGATCGTCGGCGAGCGGGTTCTTATCCATGGTTATTCCCAGGCATCTATTGCTATCTGTGTCCGCGGGATTCCCCGATTTTCCAGTGCATCGGAAAGTGCCTTTAACATTACCGGAGGACCGGACAAATAATATATGACCGACAACGGGTCAGGGATCCTTTGCCAGACAACATCGAGATTGATGCGTCCCTTAACGGATTCGGGGACATCGCCCTCTTCAACGAGAAAATATGACTTGAGGTTAGCGCAGCGTTCAGCAGCAGACTCGATGAGCGAGCGGTAGATCAACAACTCGGGATTGCGTGCGCCATAGAAAACATAGACAGAATGTGGATAATCCGATGCCAGCCCGCCCAAAAATGCTGTAAATGCCGTGACACCGGTTCCTCCTGCCAACAAACAGACATCGTTTTCAGAATCAACAATGAAATCGCCGTAGGGCAATTTGATCCACACCTGGCAGCCGGGATGCAATTCAGATTCCATGCGCGTCGTAAATTGTCCTTTGACCGCGTACGTGATGCGTAAAAGATTGCGATTCGTCGGTGCGCTGGCAATGGAGAAGGCACGCGACTCGGGCCAGAAGTCGCCCGGATTAAATGAGTCCAAAGCAAGATGCAAAAATTGCCCGGCCGAGAAACGCGGCGCAGGAGAATCAGGTTTCAAAAATACCGAATAAACATGTTCGCCGTGATCTACCAGGTCCACGACTTCGCAACGAATCTTCTGCGGCATTAATTTACTCGTTCTCCCTGCATGAAGCGTTCAAAAACAGAACTGATGTATTCGAGCTGGAACTCATCAATGCCGGGATAAACACCGATGAAGAAAGTACTGTTCATGATGATGTCGGTGTTGGTCAGATCGCCGACCACGCGGTGCTCGATGTTCATGAAGGCCGGCTGTCGAAGCAGATTGCCGCTGAAAAGATTGCGCGTCTCGATGCGGTTGGCTTCGAGGAAACGGGTCAGATCATTTCGAGTGAAACCGGCATCTTCGCGGACTGTGATGACAAAGCCAAACCACGACGGGTCGGAATTGGGCGCAGCCTGGGGAAGAAGGAGGCGATCCTCATAAGGTTCGAGCATGGCGTGGATGCTTCGGAAGTTGGCCTTGCGGCGTTCGATGAACCCTTCCAGCTTGGCAAACTGCGCCATGCCGATGGCCGCCTGCATGTCGGTCACTTTCAAGTTATAGCCGATGTGACTATAAACATATTTGTGATCGTAGCCGAACGGCAAGGTCCCAAACTGCTGGCTGAAACGCTTGCCGCAGGTATTATTCTCGCCGCCGGCACAATAACAATCACGTCCCCAGTCGCGGAGGGAACGGGCAATCCGTCCGAGCAGGTCACTGCCGGTTATCACCGCGCCGCCCTCGCCCATGGTGATGTGATGCGCGGGATAAAAGGATACGGTGGCGATATCGCCGAACGTACCGGTCAACTGTCCGCGGTAGCGCGAGCCGAGCGCATCGCAGTTGTCCTCCACCACCCACAGATTATGCTGCTTCGCAAGGCGCATCACGGTATCCAAGTCGAACGGAACTCCCATCGTATGCGCCATCGCAATCGCGCGCGTCTTCGGGCCAATCGCTTCTTCGATGCGTGAAGGGATGGCAGTGTAATCGCCCAAATTGACATCCACGAATACGGGCACAAGTTGGTTTTGCACAAGAGGCGCAACAGTGGTCGGGAAACCAGCCGCGACGGTAATGACTTCATCGCCCGGAAGCAAACGGCGCTCGCCCAGCTTGGGCGAAGTCAGCGCCGTGATGGCAACCAGATTGGCCGAGGAACCCGAATTGACAATGAACGCATTCGACAGCCCGAAAAATTCGGCAAAGTCATTCTCGAACTGGTCCGAATATCGGCTGGCGGTCAGAAAAAAATCGAGGCTGGAATCAACCAGCTTCACCAGCTCGTCCGCATCGAAGACCCGGCCAGCGTAATGCACAAAATCGGTATCGGGGTTGAAGTCGCGTTTTGCAAAGCGCGCTTCATAATATTCTTCGACCAGCTTCAAAATATCGGCGCGTAATTGCGCGTCCCGTTTTATCACTTTGACTCCGTCATCAAAAAATCCTTATACCATGCAATTGTCTTTTCCAATCCTTGTTCCAATGTGAACAGCGGCGACCAGCCCAGAACCTGACGCGCCTTGTCCGCGTTCAAAAACTGTTTGCGGATTTCATTGCTGGCTTCATTGCGAATTTCAGGCTCCAGGTCAGATCCCATCAAGGCAAGGATACGCCGCGTCAATTCCAACACTGTTACCTGATTGCCATAAGAAAAATTAAATCCTTCCCCGCGCAGTTCAGGGTACGCGGCCAGCTTCTCAGCCAGCAGCATATAGGCCGCGGCGCCATCTTCCACATAGAAATAATCACGCACGTACTGCCCATCCGAACGGATGACCGGCCGCAGCCCGCGCAGGATGGAGCGGATCGTACCCGGCACGATGCGGTTCCAGTTCAAGTCGCCGCCGCCGTAAAAATTTCCGCAGCGCGTGATCGCCACCGGCAATTCATAACTGACCGCGTAGGTCTTCGCGATCAAATCTGCGGCAGACTTGGAGACATCATAAGGATGCTGTCCCTGGAGCGGCGTGGTCTCATCATACGGCAGGACCTCCTGATCGCCATACGCCTTATCCGACGACGCGGCCACGATCTGTTTGACCGTCGGACTGCGGCGGCAGGCCTCCATCAAATTCCACGTCCCGGCGATGTTGGTCTCGAAAGTCGGGACGGGATTCCGGTTCGCAATCGTGACGATGGTCTGCGCGGCCAGATGGATGACGGTGTCAATCTCATATTCGCCAAGGCTTCGCTCCAGCACTTCTCGGTCGCGGACATCTCCGCGCACAACCTTGACCTGCTCGATCAGCCCCGCGCGCACAAGTTCGCTCTGCGGGACCCAATCACGCACGAGACAGACCACGTCCGCGCCGGCTTCCGTTAAACGGCGCACCAGCCACGACCCGACCAATCCCGTTCCCCCGGTGACAAAGGTGGGACGGTCCTGCCAGAAAGCGCGGCCTGCCCCGATGCTTTTAGCGGGGTTCACCAGATTTTCCATGGGGCATTTCCTTCCTGCCACAGTTTGTTGAGCAGGTGAACGTCGCGCAGTGTGTCCATGCACTGCCAGAAAGAATCGTGCTGATAGGCACTGACTTGTCCCTCGGCGGCCAATTGTTCGAGCGATTCGAATTCCCAGGCGGTGCGGTCGCTTTCGATGTATTTCGTGATGCCCGGTTCCAACACGAAGAAGCCGCCATTGATCCAGCCTTCACCGATCTGCGGCTTTTCTTTGAATTCGGTAACATGTCCGTCTTCAATCACCATCTGCCCGAAGCGCGCTGGAGGACGCACTGCAGTAAGCGTAACCAGTGTCTCCTGCCTTCGATGAAAATCAACCAGAGCTGGTATGTTAATATTACTGACGCCATCGCCATAAGTAAGCATGAAAGTTTCGTCTCCAATGAACTGGGCAATCCGCTTTACGCGCCCGCCAGTATTGGTATCTGCACCGGTATCGAGCAGATGAATGATCCAATCTTCATGGTTGCCTTCATGAATGGAAACGGAACCAGATTTCAAATCGACAGTCAGGCTGTAGGCATGATGGCGAAAATTGAGGAAGTAATCCTTTATAAGCTCACCTTTATACCCAAGGGCCACCACAAACTCTTTGAATCCATAGGCGGCATAAATATTCATGATGTGCCAAAGGATCGGCTGTCCCCCCACCTCCACCATGGGTTTGGGCTTGATGGTAGTCTCTTCAGAAAGACGGGTTCCCAATCCACCTGCCAGGATGCCAACCTTCATACCAGTTCTCCATTTAGCTTTTTGTCAATTCTACGAGAATCGAGCGCTTCGGGCAAGAAGAAAAAAACATCCCCGTTTCCCACCGATTGAGAATTTACGGCTTGGAAAGAGATTATTTTTCGTTCAAAAGCCGTGGTCCTGTTTTGACAAACATCCCGTAAGCCTGGAGGGTCTCGATTAAGTGTTTCCCGGAAAGGTGAACTAAATTCCTGCTTATACGTGCCACAAACTCCAGAGACAACATCGAAACTAGAATCCATTTGGCAGACTGCAGGCCAAAATGCTTCCTCGTATACTGCAATCTGCTTGTCATCCAATAAAACAACCGCTCCGCCTTGACTTGATCGGACGTGCCTCCGCCCCGATGAAAGGCCTGCGCGTCAGCAAGATAATAACTTCTCCAGCCCGCCAGCTTTGCGCGAAAAGCAAAATCCACATCTTCGTAATACATAAAAAATCTCTCATCAAAGCCACCTAACGCTTCATATACATTCCGCCGCACCAGGAAAAAGGCGCCCTGCACCTGTTCCACTTCCCTGCTTACTCGATGATCCCAGTCGGTCATAATGTAGGGCCGAAAGCGGGAAGGCCAAAGGCGATCCAAACCGATCATTTGATAAGTCAGAGACCAGGGCGCAGGAAAGCGGGCTGCATTGCGCTGGATATTGCCATTCTCATCTACAAGTTGAATCCCGAGAATGCCCACCTGTTCATGCTGCGGATCTTCCAAAAACACGATGGATTTGGAAAGACTTTCTGGGAATAATTTAATATCGGGATTTAGAAAGAGAATATATTTTCCCGTCCCGATTCCCGCTCCCTGATTGCAGGCTGTTCCAAAACCTTTATTTTCCTGGTTCTTGATTACGATGAGATTGAATTTGAAACCGTCCAAACTTTCAGCAGAACCATCAGAGGAGGCATTATCAACAACAATACAGGTTGATAAATGAAAAACGTTCCCTGATGGCAGGCTTTGAATGGACTTTAAACATTCCAGCAATTGCCCGCCTGCGTTCCAATTGACAATGACGATATCGAGTTTGACCATGAAATCTGATTGGGCGGGGTCAGCGGGATTTTCCCGGGCGGGGCCGCGCTCAAAAGGCAACTTTCTTTACCTACCCGCCCAGCGATTCGACATATTTTTCCACTACGTCAACAGAAAGCCCGTCCATTCGGACCTCGCCCTTATCCAGCCAGATGGCGCGTTTGCAGATATCGCGGACAGCCCGATCATTATGAGACACAAAGATGATCGTCGCACCGCTTCCGAGCAATTCCTTCATCTTCGCCATGGACTTATGCTGGAAGCTGGAATCTCCAACAGCCAGCACTTCATCCAACAACAGAATCTCAGGCGTTAAGTGAACAGCGACCGAGAAGGCAAGGCGCACGAACATGCCGCTGGAATAATACTTCACGGGTGTGTCTATGAATTGCTCGATCTCAGAGAACGCCACAATCTCATCGAATTTCTGCCTGATCTCGGAGACTCTCATCCCCAGAAAACTGCCGTTGAGAAAAATGTTATCGCGCCCCGAAAGTTCGACATTGAAACCAGTGCCAACTTCGAGCAAAGAGTTGACATGCTCATAGATCGTGATTCTTCCCCTGGACGGGCGTGTAATTCGGGACAGCATCTTCAGCAGGGTGCTTTTCCCTGCCCCGTTGCGCCCGATCAATCCCACCGACTCGCCGTGTTCCACATCGAAAGACACTTCCTTCAATGCGAAAAAAGGTTCGGAGCGCTGGATATGTGCATATTTATTCGAGCGCCTCATCAGCCAGTTAAACGGCGCATTGACGACCGCCTTGAAGGAGGTCTGCGGGCCCTCGAGTGTATGGCGGATCTGGTATTCCTTCCAAATGCCTTCGGCTTTGACGGCTAAGCGGCTCATATTACATAACGTCCGCTATTTTATTTTCCATGGCGCGGAAAGCGATGGCGCCGCTGAGCCAGATAATCACTGCGACCACGAGTGAAATCAACAGATAATTAATTCTGGGCAGGCCGCCGGCATCCCCCAAAAACACCCAGCGATAGGCATCCACCAGGCTGGTCATTGGATTAATATAAAAGAGGATCCGGTATTTTTCCGGCGCGATGGAGACGGGGTACATGATGGGCGTAACATACATCCAGATCATGACGATGAAGTTCAACAGGTTCTTCATATCCCTGAAGACCACCATCATTGCGCCGAAGAGCAGCCCCACCCCGGATGAAAAAATGGCGGTCAATATAAGCAGAATCGGAAGCAATAGATAACGGAACGTAATGGGATACCCGCCATTGACCAGCAGGAAAACCATCAGGACGACAAAGGAAACCCCGAAGTCCACGAACGCGCTGGCCACAGTGGAAAGCGGCAGGGCAAGCCGGGGAAAATAAGATTTGATGATGATGCCAATATTCCCCACCAGACTCATGGCGCTGTTGTTGACAACCTGGGTAAAAAACTGCCAGACCACAAAGGCGGACAGGAAGAAAAGAGTGTAGGGAACGCCGTTGGTCGGAATCTGGACCAACAGGCCAAAAAGCACATAGAAAATCAGCATCTGGATCAACGGCTGGAAGATGATCCACAAAAAACCTGCGACCGTTTGCTGAAAACGCAGCATGATATCGCGGCGCACCAGGAAGAACAATAGTCCTTTATACTCCCAGAGTTCGCGGAAATCCGGCAGTTCCAGCCGGGCCGGCGGTGTGATGACAACCGGAGTAAAGCTTTTTCCTTTTTTGAGAATTTCCATACCAGCCTTTATAGATTCGAGATCAGGGAATGGGGCATACAGCCGTAGGATATTGCCATAAAGATACCCGTGCGTCAAGGGACGAACAGCTCGCTTATTTCCAATTGGAAGAACAGTGGGAGCAAATTCAACGCGAAACATCGTTCAAACGCTAAAACTCACAGTTCTTTCATGCCTGCCCGGTCCAGAGAGTTATAATCAAAGCCACCCCTTCGGGGAAATAAGTTATGCAACCCAGACCTAATTTTCAGGCGAGCGCGCAGTCCATCAACTCAGCCATCACTTCTTTGCGAGGGATTTGGAGACGGCAACATATCCTCATTTCGATTCTGTTTCTCGGCCTGCTTCAGGGAATTATCTATGCCATCATCATCCCTCCCTGGTGGCACTACGACGAACCCGGACACTTCGAGTACGCCTGGCTGGTTGCCAATCTTCCAACCTGGCCCAAGGCGGGACAATACAACCAGGAGATGCGCCGGGAAGTAGGAAACTCTTTGATGAAATTTGGATGGTATCAGATCCGGAATTTCCATCCCGATCTTTCCGGCTCCGGGCCGATCGTCATTGGCGTGCCGCAGGTGGGAGATCCGCCCGGGTATTATTTTCTCGCGTCTCTCCCACTTCGATTTTTGCATGGAGCGGACATTCTTGTCCAATATTACGCGGCGCGCTCAATATCATTCATGCTCTATCTGCTAACTATTCTTGCTGCCTGGTACGCGCTCGGCGAAGTCGTTCCCATAAACCATCCATTACGCTGGATGGTTCCCGCATTCCTCGCCCTGCTGCCTGCTTTCGTTGACACAATGACTGCTGTAAATAACGATGTCAGCGCAGTTCTGGCGGCCTCTTTCTTCTTGTGGGCCGGCTTGAGGTTGATGAAACGCGGTTATTCAGTCGGAAGAATCATCTTTTTGGCCTTCACTCTTGTCCTGTGTTATCTGAGCAAGAACACAAGCTGGTTTGCGTTTCTGCTCACGCCATTTGTGTTGGTATTTGCCATTCGACCCGGCAAGTTCATGCGGATAAAGTTGGGATTGACCGCAATAATCTTTCTGCTTACAGGATTTGCAATTCTTCAATGGGGAAGCCCGTTAGCCTGGTATCAGACGCCATCAATGTCATCACTGCCGCGTGTCGAAACGACGGCCTCGCCCGCGAGTAATTACGCGTTTCAGATTGGCGGTGCGGGCACAGACTCTGGCGGGCAGGTTTTGCAATTCATACCGCCGCAAGATGTTCAATCCCTGCAGGGCCAAACTGTCACACTGGGATTCTGGATCTGGGCCGATCACGATATGCAACTTGGATCGCCGTTTGTCAGCTTCCTGACGGATCAAAACAGCTTTGTGAATTCGCCTCCTGTTCAATTGGATGTAACCAGCCAGCCCATCTTCCATCGCCAGACGATTTCTGTGCCATCGAATGCCGCCAACGCGGCAATCTACATCCAATATCCGTCCCTCTCGACCAACCGGATATATTTCAACGGCACGGTGCTCACTGCCGGAGAATTTAGCGGGAACCCGCCCCAATTCATGGACCCGAATGGGACCACCGGCAGATGGGATGATTACCCGTTTCAAAACCTGATCCGGAACGGCTCGGCGCAGCAGGCTGATTTTAGATTCCGCCCGTGGCTGGACCGCCTCACGACAAGACATTTATCAATTCGCGGATTCAACCCTCCGCTCATCCTGGCAACCATTCAAGATTGGCCGGGAACCGGCTGGTATTACCAGGAATCCTTCAGCACAATGTTCAGAACGTTTTGGGCCAGCCTGGCCGGAGATAAAGTTCCCATTCCATGGCGTCCCGTAAACCTGCTTCTGACATTGATAACCATTCTTGGAATCGGCGGCACCATCCTCGCATTATGGAGCAAACGCAAAAGCATCCGGTGGGATATCGTCTTTGTCCTGGGGCTGGCGCTGGTCATCCCGTGGGTCGTCGCATGGACGAGAGGCGCGTCAGATTTTGAGAGGCTAAGGCCCTTATACCCCTGGGCGCGTTACGCTTACCCGGCGATATGGCCGACAGCCTTGCTGCTCTGCGCAGGCTGGCTGGAGTTGCTGGAATTCTTCAAGGCCCGCCTGAAATTCACAGACAGGGCACAAAATGCAATCTTCCTCAGCGTGATGTTCGCGCTTTCAGGGATCGCGGCCTTTGATTCCGTTCAGGCCTTTGTTCACGGCTTGCGCGATCATTGGATCTTACTGACGGTTTTGCTTTTCCTGGAGGCAGCAGCATTGCTGATCATCGTTCAGCTGGCACGCCGGCCACAAAAGGCTAATTCAGCGGCAAAGGATGTATCTCAGCTTTCCTGAAATCCCGGGAATAATTCAACGTGAACAAAACTCCGGGGATGAAGAGGATCGCCTGTGGCACAAGGAATAACCGCGTCTCGCCGACCACGCTGAGGACGAAATGAATCGCAAACCAGGCGGGAACCATGATCAAAAAGAAATACTGCCACAAGCGCGGCCAATTGAAGATAAACAGCAAGCCGATGATGGGAACAAGTCCCAGCGTGTAATACAGCTGATCCCATGTAAAGGAGCGAGTTACGTTATAGGTCAGCAGCGGGGAGCCGGGCATTTGCTGATACGGAACATAAAGCGGGCGGGCGGGATAGAGAATGTGAAGCCCGAAAAATACAACTGCGAAGGCGAAAATAGATAAGAGAAACGGCAGGAACTTCTTCCAGGATGACTGCTCATTGACCGCGGCCGCGAGCAGCAGAAAAGGAATCAAGCCGCTGGTTTCCCGGTTGAGCGCCGCAAAGAACGTCACGAGAACGACCCAATAATATTTTCGATTCAGGATCAGGATGACAGCGAGCAGATAGAAGATCAAATCAAAATAGGTATTGAACGAAAGGTCGTTATCATAAAACGCATTCTTCATGCTGCTGGCAAACAGGAGAAAGCCGGCCAGCGCAATCCATTTTGAGTTGGAAATTTTTTGATATAAAGCAAATGCCAGTAGAAAGATGGCAATGTTCTGCAAGACTCGAAGGGAAATAAAGCCAAAGCTCACCGGGTCTTGAATTTTCAAAAATTGAGAAAAGCGAATGGAACCTTCCGCGACAAATTCCGATAGAACGCGGTACTGCCAGGGATTTGGCGCCTGGCCCTGTAAAACAGCATTGTGTCTTTCCAGTTGTTCGCCGTGGATATAATTATCCGCGCCGCCGTTGAGACTGTCGAGTTGAAGCTTGACGGTGACAGCCGCCAGGACGATCGCAAGCAAAATAATCAAAGCGCGTGAACCCGCTGCGCGCTCGATCCATCGAGCAAATTTGATTCTCCCATCGAACAAAACTGCGATCAAAAATAAAAACCACACAAGAAGAATGTAAAAGGACAAAAACAACAGCGCGCTGACGCCAAACGGTGCGGCGAATTTTTTGTTCAAACTGATTTGCTTCGGCGCATCTGGCGATAATTCGAAAGTACTGCGCGATTGATCCCAATAAACGGTCACGGTTCCGCTGGCGGCCGGGGCTCGAAGCGTCAGGGACATGGAATCAGTCGCCGCGCCAACCCAATGAAGCGAGGCGCCCGTTCCCGGATCCAGAATGAACGTATCGCCGGTTGATTTCCACGTTCCAACCACGCGGAAAGAGCGCGCATCCAAAACATCTTTCCCCATCTGCAATCGAATATCAGATTTTGAAAAACTTAGTGGATGCGAATCCGCATTGACATCGTATTGCACAGCCACATCCGTCCACTGGCGCAAAAGCGGATGGACCGGATACGCGGGCAGTGTATAGAACAACGGCAGAAATAAAAGCGGCAGAAGAAAACAAAGACTGATAACCGGCTTGCTCGAAATGGTCCCCAGTCTTGCCCTCAGATGAAAAGCGGAAAAATAATTTGCTGCTGCAAAAGCAGCGAACAGGATAAACGCAATCGCAAGCCTGCTCAAACTGATGACAGAAGTTTGAAGAAACAAAACAAAGGCGGCATACGCAAAACTCAATCCCGCCAGGATGCTCGAAGTAATAGCGATCTGAAAGATAATCTCGTCGTTGTTTTTTTGCTGCATCAACCTTTGTCTTCCTCGTTCTCCAAAATCATCACGCGATACGCCTCGGCATATCTGATCCCTTTTTGCCTGCCCGACTCTTCGGCCCATTCATAGATCCATTTGTCCACTTCGTACGTGTCGAGCTGGCTGACGTGTTTCTTCAGCGCTTCGATCTTTGTTTCGATGGTCGTGCCGATGTCAACCCACGTATCGGCCTTTTCATTTTCATGGATGTACAAACGTTTGACGTTGTGCGGCTCGTACCCCGCCGCCAGCAGGTCCGGAAAAATGAGCCGCGTCCCCGCTGACGGAAAAACCGCGTAGGCTGCCGCTTCGGCCGCGGCGCGGTGATCGGGATGATTGATGTAATCGCTTCCGTAAAACCAGCCTTCGGGACTGCCCGTCAAAACAACCTCCGGTTTGTATTGACGAATGAGCTTCGTCAACTCTTTGCGAAGGCCAATGGTCGGAACCAATTCGCCATCCGGATAATGCAAGAAGATCGTTTCCTTCACACCTAAAACTTTATTGGCCGCGCGTTGTTCGCCTTCGCGTAATTCGGCTAGAACCGGTTTATAAGCGCCATCTTTCGTTGGGTCGTTCGAACCCGAGTCGCCGCTGGTGATGACCACCGATACGATTTCGCATCCAGCCTTCGACCATTTGGCGAGCGTGCCGCCGACTGAAAACTCCTGATCGTCCGGGTGAGCCTGGATGGACATGGCGCGCTGTGGAAGATATTCTTTTTCCTCTGGCATGATTATCTCTCTCCTGTAAAATGATAAATGATGTTGTTGATTTTACACCGCGATGCAACGACTAACCAAATTGCATTACTCTTCGCCTTAGAGAGTGTTTTAGGACTCGTTCTCACATGTCATTCTGAGTGGCACTCCCGCACACGCGGGGGCGCCACGAAGAATCTCAAATTTTGATGGAAAACTGGCTTGAAAAGCGAGATTCTTCGCTCCCTGCGGTCGCTCAGAATGACAGGACCCAGCGGGTTCATGACTTTCAAAACAGTCTCTTACAGCTTTGCGACCACGATGGTCACTGAAAAATTGCCATCTTTCAATACGCACTGACCTTCCGCCGCGGCTTCGAACATGATTGGATACTTATTTGGCCCCCGGAGTGAACCGTTGGAAACATAACCGATAATGCCATCCGGTGTGCAGGTCAGATTCTTCACGGGATAATTTGTGTCGTCGAGAAAGACGGAGAACCGATCCGTGAGATGATACGTGAACGTTTTTCCGTTATCGCTCAATTTGATCTGCGCCGCGTTCTGCATTTGCGCGGCTTGCGTAGCGGCGATGTCAGGCGTGGGTAACTGGGCAGGCGTTGGCTGTATGGCGGTTGGTTGAACGGGCGCAACCGCTTGGCAGGCCGACGCCAGAGCCAGAATCAGCAGGGCAAAGACGATAAAGTATTTCCGTGTTTTCATAGTGATCAACGCGTGATTCTACTTGAAATTAAAATCTCCGAGTCCCTCTACTCGGAGATCTCGCAAAGAATGTTCAAGATGGCGATTTTCATCGCTTATTGCGTCGGCACCGGTGTAGGCGATTCTTGAAGACGCAGGAAGAAAACGTTGGTTTGCTTGGTGGTTGTATCCTGCGTAACAATGATGGCAAGCTGGATGTTTTCCTTCTGTTTTTCAAAGGCGCAGAACATGCCCACCTGGGAGGAAGCGGAGTCACTGCCGCTCACGCACGTGGATGCCTGCCCGGCGTCATCCCAGCCGCTGGCCGTCATGCGCGCATTGGTATAAAAGTTCTGGACATCCTGTGGGGATTGGGCAGTGGTGAAGACGATCCAGTCAATATTACCGGTGGTTTGATTTTCGCCTTGCGGGTTGAGGCGGCCCAGGTTGCCGATGATCGTACGCATGACCAGTTTGACGGGCAGAGGCAGATCCGCTTGCGAGGGCTGCAAGCCGTCCATGCGCGGGACATCGCTCCACAGGTCTGAGACGGTTTGGTAATTCTCCCCTCCACCCACGGCCTGATTGACAGCGTTGTTGAGCAATCCGCAGGCAAGCGATGCAAGCACGACTAAGGTAAGCAATCCAAATTTAACTTTCATAGGTTTCTCCTTTCATTAATAAAAGCACCAACCGATAAGGATCGTGACTGACCGATACTATATTGCAAGGCCGGAATAGACACAATAGGAAAAAGATACTAACGCGGCAGCGTCCGATTGGGCGCAATATTCTGGTCTTTCGCCTTTAGAGTAAAATAACGGCATTCACATTCAAGGAGAATGCTCATGACCATCACTCTCGACGGTTCATCGCTTACGATTGAAAAACTCGCTGCGATTGCACGCGATAACGAGAAAGTTGAATTGGCTCCGCAGGCATTGGAACGTATCAAAGTCTGCCGCGCGATGCTGGAGGAAAAACTTGCGGCGAAAGAAATCATGTATGGTACGAATACCGGCATCGGGGAATTTTCGGAAAAAGTTTTGAACGATGAGCAAGTCAAGGAATTTCAGAAGTATCTTATTTACAATCATGCGGCCGGCATCGGCGAGCCATTGCCGATTGAAAACGTCCGCGCGGCATTGGCGGGACGGATCAACGTCCACGCACACGGCAATTCGGGTTGCAGACCTGTGATCACACAAACGCTGGTGGAGATGCTAAACAAAGGCGTCACGCCGGTTGTTTGTCAAAAAGGATCGGTCGGCGCGAGCGGCGACCTCGCTCCGATGGCGCAAGCCGCGCTGCTGCTGATGGGCGAAGGCGAAGCATTCTTTAACGGTGAGCGGTTAACGGGCCGAGAGGCGATGCGGCGCGCTGGAATCGAAATCCCCGGCTTGCAAGCGCGCGACGGTCTGGCAACGATCAATGGATCGAATGTGTTGACTGCGATGTCCGCGCTTCACATTTACGATATGGAAAGATTCTTGAAGCAGGCTGAGATCGCGGCGGCGATGTCCATTGAAGCGCTGCTGGGAAACATGAAGCCTTACACTGCCAAGCTTCATGAACTGCGCGGCTTTAAAGGCGCGATCACATCGGCAAATAACATTCGAAAAATTGTCGAAGGCTCGGACTTGACAACGGGCAAAATGAAAACCAAAGTGCAGGACGCCTATTCGATGCGCTCGACGCCGCAAGTGATCGGCGCGGCGCGTGATGCGATTGCGTACGCGCGCTCGCAAGTCGAGATCGAATTGAACGGCGTCGGCGATAATCCGATCTTTGTTCCCGAAATGAAATTGACTCTGACCGGCGCGAACTTTCAAGGCTCGCCCGTTTCATTGCCGATGGACATGGCGGGCGCGGCCATCACGATGATTTGTGTTTTAGCGGAGCGGCGACTCAATCGTTTAACGAATCCCGCTCTTTCTCAGGGACTTCCGGATTTTCTCGCGCACGAACCGGGCTTTTATTCGGGCTTGATGCTCTCGCAATACACCGCCGACCATTTGATCGTCGAGCAAAGAATTTTATCCGCGCCCGCCTCGATTCAATCCATCCCGGCCGCGGCGGATCAGGAAGATTTCGTTTCGATGGGCATGAACACCGCGTTGAAGAATGGACAGATTTTGGATAACGCGTACGGCGTGTTGGGTATCGAATTTATGGCGGCCGCGCAAGCTTTGGACTTCCGTCAATTCACGCCGGGGCGCGGCACGCAAAGAGCGCGTGAAGTGATCCGCAAACATGTGGAGCATCTCGAAGTGGATCGCCCGCTGTATAACGATCACAACAAGATGAAAGCGCTGGTGAAGTCGGGAGAGATTTTGGAGGAAGTGGAGAGGGCGGTGGGGAAGTTGGGATAAGAATGAACAGGACTGGCTTTTGTCAGTCCTGTTTTTTTGTTTCTTGTTCGTCTTGAAAGCAATGCGCGAGTGTGTGGAAGGAGGAGAAATTGGAAGCATCAAGCTCGATTGGATATTTTTGCCGAAAAGTAGTACTTTTACAAGTATTGACTTACTTTTTGTTTTGTAGTAGGATGTTTCCATAATAAGGAGATTATTGATATGGAAACTTACGCAACGATAAAAGGTCAGATCGTCATCCCCGCCTCCCTGCGCCGGAAGTACGGAATAAAAAATGGCACCAAGATTATCGTTACGGATATTGGGGATGCCATCATTTTGAAACCTGTGACTGAACAATATCTCAAGAATTTGCAAGGCTCGCTAAAAGGTAAAGGCGGGCTGAAAACGCTGATGGATGAACGCCGCAAAGATAAGGAAAGGGAAAAATAAGCATGGCAGCTAAAGTTCTTGACTCTTACGCGCTGATGGCTTTTTTTGAAGATGAGCCGGGCGCTGACTTTGTGAGGGGATTGATTCAAAAGGCGGTGGAAAGTGATACCAATCTTTTAATGAGCGTCGTCAATTTGGGAGAAGTCTGGTATTCCATTGCCCGCAACAACTCTCCCGAGATTGCAGATCAGTACATCCACGAAATTAAAGGGATGGGAATTGAGATCATAGAAGCAGACTGGACGTTGACGCGCCAAGCCGCTGCATTCAAAGTAAGTGGAAATATCTCTTATGCCGATTGTTTTGCCGCGGCATTGGCAAAGAGTCGCAAAGCGGAGTTGGTTACGGGAGATAAGGAGTTTAGAACATTAGAAGATGAGATAAAGGTTTCATGGATTTGAGGGGAAAAAGATTCCAAATGGATATTGACCTTCAAGTTCGAATTGCTGCATTCAATTGGCTTTCCGAGCAAGTCAATTCATATGGCGATGTTCTGTCGCGTAAATTACTCGAACAAGGTTTTGAGTTTCAAGGTCAGCGTATTCCATTGGTTGCACCTCAAGGAATTTTCAAGCCTCAGATTCTTGAATTACCGATTTCAATTACAACAGCACCAAAAGGCCACTATGACGATTATTTCGGAAAAGACAATTTTCTAATCTATCGATATAGAGGAAAAGATCTGAATCATAGAGACAACGTAGGATTGAGAAAGGTTTTTGAATTGAGACGTCCTTTGGTCTATTTTCACGGCATTGACCCGGGTAAATATTTGGCTGTCTGGCCGGTTTACATCGTTGACGATGATTCAAATAATCTCTCTTTTAAAGTAGCTGTGGATGAATTGTCTTCTTTAGAGATGACAACCAATGCTCCGGCGCAAATCGGAGATAACTCTTATGCTCGTCGAGCGTATCTTACGGCGACAGTAAAAGTACGATTACACCAACGCAGTTTCCGTGAGAGAGTTCTTGACGCTTATCAATCTCAATGTGCATTTTGCCGCTTACGCCATAGAGAATTGCTTGATGCCGCACACATTATTCCTGACAACTTACCGAATAGCCAACCAACAATAAATAATGGTATCGCTCTCTGCAAATTGCATCATGCGGCTTTTGACAGTTTCATGTTGGGCATAACGCCAGATTACATAATCAAGGTTCGAGCTGATATTTTGACAGAGGAAGACGGCCCTATGTTGCGACAAGGATTACAGGGTATCCATAATGCTAAATTATTACTGCCCTCTTCACAGAGATATTGGCCCAGCAAAGAAGCACTTGAATGGAGATATGATAGATTTACCCAAGCGGCTTGACTATAAAACTTGATGCCATCCAGTGATGTTATTTATTTCTTCTCCCCGCCAATCAACCCTCATAGAAATTAAATGGCAAATCCATTCCACTCACAAACCTTCTCGATCATCTCGTTTGCATCTGTTAATTGAAGGAAATTAAGAACTCGGAGGTTTATCAAACCTCCGAGTTCTTGTATCACGCTTATCCTGTCGTCGGCGAGACTTGATATTCTATCTTGCTCGGCACATTGACTCGCTGTGAGGCATCCAATATTTCCAATGAAACGAGATTGCCTTTATTGTCGTAATCCAAGATCACACCAGGCTTATCCTCATCGCTTTCCGCAACGGGAGTCTCGGCGAAAATAATAGTAAGCGTATCCGTCCCGCGATCATAAATGACTTTCATAGCTTATCTCCAATACTTTTCGATCTTACTGGTTCGGTAAACAGTGACAACATAAGGCGGTCTGCGGTCAATATCTACGAAGACACGCAGAAGATAAATCCTTGGCGGTTCGCCTATTTCAGATCGCGATTGATACACGGCTCGTCCTTCTCGCATCATTTCCATCTGTTCAGGCATTGCCAACACTTTTCTGACATCTTCTCTGCTGATATTGCGCCGCGCCATTTCAGTTAACGCATGGTCGGTAAAAACAAAATCATAAATAGGCTTGATGTCGGGCATGTCTGTTCAAAGTATAGCATAATCCAATTCTTATTGATTTATCAACTTCACGCCTAACGATTATTTGAGGAACCCATTCCACTCACAAACCTTCTCGATCATCTCGCTTGCGTCTGTCTCTTTGCGCGGCGAAGCATCACCGGGATCAATAAAAGGTTTATTCGTCAACGCGGCAAAGACTGCCGCCGTGCCATTGGCAAGATTGGCTGGGTCATATCCACCTTCGAGCACGAAGACAATTCTGCCGCCGCAATGCTCTTCGGCTAAGTCAACCAGTTTCTTCGAGAGCATGTAAAAGCCTGCGCTGGTCAATCCAAGCGTGGTGATGGGATCATTCCAATGCGCGTCGAAGCCGGCGGAGACCAAAATCAATTCGGGTTTGAATGTTTGAATGAATGGCACAAAGATTTCATTTGCAATTCGTTCAAAACTTTTATTGCCTGAAACGGCAGGCAGTGGCACATTGACGATTCTTTTCCTGGCATGCGGCGCTTCTTCATACCAGCCTGTGCCGGGATAGATTCCCCATTGATGTGTTGAGCAATAAGCCACGCGTTCGTCGTCCATGAACGCGGCTTGTGTCCCATTGCCGTGATGCGCGTCGTAATCCACGATGGCAACGCGCTGTCGGGGTGACTGGCCAGTCGCCCCGACAAGTGCATCACGCGCCGCGATGGCGATGTTGTTGAAGATGCAGAATCCCATCGAACGATCCGGTTCGGCGTGATGCCCTGGCGGGCGGACGAGGGCAAAAGCATTCCGGGCGGATCCGCTCAAGACGGCGCGCACACAGCTCAAGGTCCCGCCCGCGGCGAGGAGCGCATCCTCGAACGAGGATCGAGTCACGAACGTCGGAGCATAATCAATGACCGCGGGTCCCTCCCTGCAGATCTCTTCCAACGATGAGATCAACTTTGGATGATGAACCCGTGCAACTTCATCGCGTGCTGCGGGTATCGCATTTAATCTTTGTGCATCAAATGAATCGAGTCGAGGAGTTAATAGATCAAAGCGGCTGGGTTGTTCAGGATGATCGGAATAAAAATGCAATGGAGAAGGAACAAATGTATACGCGGTACTCATGCAATCATTTTACCCTCTCCTTTCAGGAGAGGGCCGCGAAGCCCGCAAAGCGCTAGAGGTGAGGTCTGCTTAAACGATTGTCAGTGGCGCCAATGGCGCCACTGACAACCTTGAGGGGGGAGGGACACCACCGTCAGTCAACATGGGGGGGGCATGCGGACCGAGTATCGGTGGTTGACACCTTTAATACCAGTAAAAGGGAGGGCAGGTGTCGTGTGCCTAATATACATCCAATTTATCCATATAACATTAAACTCGCATTAGAGAAACAAGATACAAACTGTCCGAATTTATTCTTTTCTGCCAAACAGCTTTAACCAGCCCTCCAATTCTTCCTGTGACATCTCGCTTTCCCTGCTTGAACCCGAAGCTGACGGCCTGGTTCCTTTTAGCAGCCCTGCAAACCTATCGGAGGAAGTGACGCTCACATGTGCGGCCCGCGCCGCATCCCGCACTTCATGATCCGAACTGACTACGACCCAGTTCCGCGCGGCGCGCCCCATTTGTTGGAGCCGCGCTTTGATGGCGGAGTCCGCGGTCGTTCCAAGCCGGACAAAATGTGTGATCACCACGCCGAATTTCCGCATGCCCGATTGGCCTGCCGGCGCGCCATCGAAATAAACTTCGACCGTGTGACGCGATAGCCGCGAGAATTCCTGAAGGATCGCGACCAATTCCATTTCGTCATCGGGCGAATCCAAACGCAGGCCAAGCTTGGGGATCAGGTTATGACCGTCAATCAAGTAAGGCATTTTCTCGATTATACGCGCAGAAGCGTTGATTCCCCGCCACTGTAAGGATTGTGTTTTCGTATGTGAATTAGTATTACAGCGCAAAGTTAGAGTTTTGAGGGTTCTGCTCATGGCTTTTCTACCGTTTTCGCCCTCATCCCCAACCCTTCCCCCGAATGGGGAAGGGAGTCTCCTCTCCCTTTGGGAGAGGGAAAGGGTGAGGGAGAATTGGCAGGGAACGATTGCTTGACTTTGCGCTGTAATGTTAGGCTCTCTGGGATTTGCCGTGGTACGCTGTTGGCCGTAGGTCAAATTACCAATTTTGACCCACATCATGCCGCCAAATATGCTGGTTCATCAAGGCAATTTCCAATGAACCGTGAATTAACACGGCGGGTGCAGAAATTTCCGCGTGTATAATTTACTTCCTCCATGAAAGGAACGCGATATGGCTCCTAAAAAAGGTTCGATCATTCCGCCGCAGGGAGGCATGATGCGCGACTTCATTTTGCGGGTCAAGCTGATTCTGCGTTTGATCGGCGACCGGCGCGTCAGTCCCTGGCTGAAAATCCTTCCCATCGGCGGATTGCTCTATCTAATCTCGCCGATTGATCTCATTCCCGATATTGCGCTTCCCATCATCGGCGAACTGGACGATGCCGCGGTTCTCTGGCTCACCAATTATTTGTTCATCGAACTTTGTCCGCCCGACGTTGTGCAGGAACATGTCAGGAAGTTGACCAGCAACATGGACATCGTAGAGGACCAGGATGTGGTTGACGCCGACTCGGTGGAAGTCAAAAACGAAAAGAAATAAGACAATGAAACGCACCCTGACATTTTTATTGGTAAGCTTCTTGACAGCCTGCGCGAGTCTGCCAGCAAATACGCCTCCTGCTTCGACTTCGTTACCGGCCCCCGTTACCGAAACTTCTGCCCCGCTGAAGGCGACTCCCGCCAACCCGCCAGCGACGGTACCCATCACGCAGACAATCGCGCCGTTCAACGCCAGCGCATTTCCAAATCCATCGAATTATCATTGGACGTCCGTCATCACCGGCATGGCCTCGCCGATTGGCCTTGAGTTCCCCGATGACAGCTCGGGGCGCATGTTCGTCATCGAGCAGGAAGGACGCATTCGGATTATCGAAAATGGACAAATGCTCGACCCGCCATTTCTCGACATCATTCCCAAAGTGGACAGCCAGGGCAACGAACAGGGATTGCTGGGTTTGGCCTTTCATCCAAACTTCAAGCAGAATCCGTACGTTTACGTCAACTATATTGATGTGAATGGAAATACCGTGATCGCGCGTTTCACTGCCAACGGGAACATTGCCGATCCGAACAGCGAAAAGGATTTGCTTCGCGTCCAGCAGCCGTTTTCCAATCACAACGGCGGTCAGATGGTTTTCGGTCCCGATGGTTATCTTTACATGGGACTCGGCGACGGCGGCTCGGAGGGCGATCCGCACGGCAATGGCCAGAATAAAAATGTCCTGCTCGGAAAAATTTTACGCATTGACGTGGATCACGGCGATCCATATTCGATTCCCGCAAACAATCCATTCGCCAGCGGCGGAGGCAGGCCCGAGATCTGGGAATACGGCTTGCGTAATCCGTGGCGCTTCTCGTTCGATGTTCCAACCGGCAATCTGTACATCGCCGATGTTGGAGAGAGCACCTGGGAGGAAGTGGATGTAGTTCCGGCCAATGCCGGCGGCCTGAACTTCGGCTGGAATTATTACGAGGGAATGCATCCGTACGCGGGACAGCCTCCTGCGGGTGTGAACTTTACATTTCCCGTAACAGAATACAGCCACGCGGCTGGCGGCTGCGCCATCATCGGCGGACACGTTTATCGCGGCGCAATGACCGAATGGCAGGGAGTCTATTTTTACGGCGATGAGTGCAGTGGAAAAATTTGGGGGCTGATCCGCTCGAATAGCGGCTGGCAGTCACAACTCCTGTATGAGACGGGAGCGAATATCACTACATTCGGACAGGATCCATCGGGCGAAATTTATTTCGCCGATAGGCGGGGCGTCATCTATCGCCTCACAAAATAGGAGAGTCACAATAAACTCGGTCGTTTTAGTCTTAAATTAGGGCGGTTTGTCACAAATGCTTGTGACGCGTGTCACTGGCAGGCACGTCTGACATCCCGTACACTTGGGGCATAATCTGGAGGTTCAAATGGCCTTCCGTACCTGGCAAGTGAGCAAGATCCAGTACTGCGAACATGTGAGGCACGAAATCGCACTGGAAACCGAAGTGGTTTATCCAGCCGAGCAACTGCCCGACCAGCCTCCCAGAGTGGTCGCCCGCCGCTGTTCCAACGCAATGGTTTGCAACCAGTTCGATCAGCAGGCTTGCGTGTGGTGCGGCACGAACCCCGACCACGATCCAATCTAGAAAACCTCGTTGGGCTTATCCAAGCCCACTTGGCAGACTCTCTCTCCTCCCTCTGAGTTGGTCTTTGGCTACCCCGCGAGCGATCGCGGGGCAAGCCGTTAAATAGCCATCAGCGGGCGATCAGATGAATGGCAGTTGCGTCAATGGATGCGGTGACGGACGCGCCGGGGGATAATTTCAGGTCGAGATACAACTGTTTGGCGGCATACGCCACAAGAGGAAAGCCGGCGTCGAGAGCAATCTTGAAGAGCGGTCCGAGTGTGGAGACAGAGACCACGCGTGCTGTGAATTGATTGCGCGCGCCGGCGTCGGATGATGGGCTGTGCGAGAGCGCAACATCTTCGGGACGGATGCAGGCTAATACCGAGCGCAATGTTCTATCTACACCGCGGTCAAGCGCATACAACGTTTTATCACCAACAGTCATGCTCACAAAATTGTCGGACACCTTCATGATCTGCGCCGGAAGCATCGTCTCCACGCCAACGAAATTGGCCACGAACTCATTGGCCGGCGCATTGAAAACTTCTGCTGGCCTACCGGTCTGCTGCAACCGCCCATCGCGCAAGACCGCGATGCGGTCGGCCAGCACCAGCGCTTCGGCTTGATCATGCGTCACGTAAATCGCCGGAACGCCAAGCTGGCGCAGGAGCGTTTTCAGTTCTTCGCGCAAGGTGTCACGCGTGCGGGCATCGAGCGCCGAAAGCGGCTCGTCGAACAAAAACAGCGCGGGGTCCGCGGCCAGTGCGCGGGCCAGTGCGACGCGCTGTTTCTCGCCGCCGCTCAAGTTCACGGGTTTGCGATCCGTGAGATGTTCCAAACCCAGCCGCGCCAGCACTTCGCGCACGCGGGATGGATCCGCCCGCTGCGGGAATTGAACATTCTGCATGACAGTGAGATGCGGGAAGAGAGCATAATCCTGGAACATAAAACCAATGCGGCGCGCTTCCGGCGGCATGGTCGTCACATCGCGCCCGCCGATTCGGATCTGACCCGCATCGGGATGATAGAAACCGGCCAGCGTTTCCAGCAGGACCGATTTGCCCGCGCCGCTGGGACCGAGAATGACGAACGTCTCGCCCGAATCGAATTCAAAAGAAATATCGTGCAGCGCGAACGCGCCCAAATTCAACGAGATATTTTTGACTACGATGCCGTTCATTGACGACCGCCCGGCACCACGCGTCCATAGGCGAGATGGCGGAAGAGGATAAAGAGCGAAAGCGCCACGAGCAGATAAAGTGCCGCCATGGCGGAGGAATCCCCCAAGCCGAACTGCAGGAAGAGATCGTAGATTTTCACCGGTGCGGTCATCGGATAATAGGTCAGGATGATGACTGCGCCAAATTCGCTGATCGAGCGTGCGTACGTCAGCGTCAGACCGGTGAGAATGCCGCGGCGCGCCAGTGGAAGCGTAACGCGGCGAAAGACCGACCACGGGTTCGCGCCGAGCGTGCGCGCCACTTTCTCCAGCCGCGGGTCAACTGATTCGAAGCCGACGCGTGCGGCGTTGACCGTGTACGGTGCGCTGACGTACAGCATCGCGATCACCACGCCGCCGATCGTGCCCCAAAACTGAAAACCGGTCAACGCGCTGACCGGGCCGCCGATCACACCCGTCCGCCCAAAGACGAACAGGAGCGCGATGCCGGCAACGGTATGCGGCACGGCGAGCGGCAGGTCCACGATCACCTCGACCAGCGCTTTGCCGGGGAAGGCCGTGCGTGCCAGCAGATACGCCAGCGGCACGCCGAAGATCCCGGCGAAAGTGGCCGTAAAAAACGCAGCCACCAGGCTCAGCCAGATGGCATCCCGCACTTCTGCCATGCCCGCGACGTGTGCCAGACTCGCCGGGGTTTGGGCGGCATACAGCTGCAAGAGCGGTATCAAAATGAAAGCCAGCAAAATCCCGCCGATCAACCAGAACGTCAGGAGCAGGCCGCGCGAAGGCACAAGAGTTTTGGGCGTCATATTAGAACGATTGAATTACAGGAAAGCCATCTCTCCATTGCAAGTCAGAGATGGCTTCCTGACTACATCACATTGCAATAACGTGCGAAACGTTTTTTATTGGCCGGGCCACGGCGCGACAAGCGATTGAAGGTCAGCGGGCACCTTGCTGACATCGTTCGCGTATGCAGGCGCCAGCGTTCCGAAGCCGCTGCTCTTCATTGCATTCTGTCCATCAGGACCGAGAAGGAATTGCAGATACTTCGCTGCCCAATCGGGATGCGCGGCGTTATTCGGCAAGGTCACGGCATAGACAATGGGCGAACCGGTCAGCGTGCCGTTCGCGGTCTGGACCGAGGCTTGCGCATACGACGAAGAATATTTCGCGTCGCTCAGATTGATCTGCGGCGGAAGATCCAAATATTTGAAGCCGTGCTGGCGCGCGTCGGAAAGATAAATGGCGAGATAATCAATCTGGCCGGATTGCAATGCGGCGATGAGTTCCGTCTCCGTGTCGCGCATGTTCGTCTTGGGCGCGTTGGCGAGAATGGCATTTTCCAAACCAGGTTGGTTGTAGTATTTCTCGGCGAGGTTGAGCATTTGCACGGTCTGATAACCGGATGGGTCGGTGTCTGGATTTGAACGTCCAATCTGAACACCGGGACGCGAAAGCACCTGGTACCAATTCTGCGGCGTGATCTCGCTCGCAAATTTGCTCTTGTCCGTATAAACAAAAGTGATGGCGTTCGTTACAAAACCGGCGTACCAATTGGTGTACGCAGTCGTGCCATTCGCGCCGAAAAGATACTTTGGGATCACGTTGTAGTCCGCCACCGCGACCACATCGGCGATCTGGTGCAGATCGGTCACCTGCTTGACCATCTTGACGCTGCCGCCGAACTGCGCCTGAATGGTGACGTTCGGATACTGTTTCATGAACGCGTCGTCCACCTGCTTGAACGGAGCCGCCAATGTGCCGGCGCCGAAGATCGTCAGCGTGACTTGCGGCGCGGTGGTCGGCGCAGACGCTGCAGTCGGGGCTTCGGTGGCGGCAACAGCTTGCGTTACCGGAGCCGCTGTCGGCGCGGGCGTCGCAGCGGATCCGCAGGCTGAAAGCATCAGCGCAACGATCAAGCCGAGTATCAAAAGAACATTACGAGTTGTGTGTTTCATTGCTTCTCCTACAAAGGTTAAATTTTGACGGCAGGGCACGCGCGCCAAATGCAGCCAGCGCGTCAGCCATCTGCCGGTCATTCCAAAAATGAAGCGGCTGGCAATGCTGCCCAATGCAAGCTAGTTGGAAAGATTTTTGACACGATCTTTTGGGAGGATGGACCACTCATGATTTTGTTCTTCGACAAAAAGTGTGGCTTGTCCGCCGCGCAAAACAGGACGCGCCCATTCGCCAACGTCAATCAGAGTTTCGGGCGAAAGGTTTTCATCGTTCAACGTGCAGACTCGGTCCACATTTGCTTTTGCATGAATTTCATCAATTCGATATCTGCCTTTTAATTCGCGCAGACCCGGCAGCCACAGAAAACGTCCATCGTTGCCTTCGCGACGCAAGCCGACTCCCGCCAGCGCGCCGATGATGCCTCCGCCGGTTCCGGTCAAGCCTGCGAGTCGCAGCGCGGACCTCGAGGCGGTTTGCCCGGCCTCGGATATGGCCAACACTTCGAGCTTGGCGCGGCGCGCAAAAGCGATGACCTCCGCGTTGATCGAATTCCATTCCGCGAGACACAATCCAGCATCCGAGCCCGAAGCGCTTTCCCGCAAAAGAAATTCGCTCGATGCCTCCCAGACATCTTCAACATGATCTGTTTCGATGAACATGCAAGCGGAGCTATTGTGAGATGTGTATGGAATGCGCGGATCCACCAGCAACTGATGGCGCGTGATTCCCCTGGGAACGCCGAGCCGATTCTCCGCCAGCCAATTCGCCAACTGCCGGACGCGGTACCCGGTGCCGCGGCTTTCCAGGTTATCAGTATCGTCAATGCCAATGAGCAGATTCATTGCTTCACCTCAAAGGGGAATTTGTTCGCCGCTGTGAATGGTGTTGTAGCCGGTGAGCGAGTCAAGCTCGGCGCGAAAAGCGGAGGTTTGCAAATAATTCAGCAGCGGAGTCAAATGTTTTTCCTGCTCGCGCGGCAAAATGAGATCATAGCGTTCTTCGAAGAGCGGAAGAAAATCGAGTCCGTGCTGGTGCGCCGCGGCCTGCAGGCCCAGCGCAACGTCGGCTTTTCCGTTTGCGATCAGCGACGCGGCTTCGCTATGTGTGTTGACAATGCGGTCATAACCGCGAATCGCTTTTGAAGGAATGCCTGATTTCTTCAACTCATGATCGAACCAAAGCCGCGTGCCCGAACCGGGATTGCGATTCACGAATCGAAGGCCGGAATGCGCAAGATCGGAAATTTTTTTGATCCTTTTCGGGTTCCCCACACGGAACATGAGACCCTGCGTGCGGTTGGCAAGCGTGATGACTTCCACTTCACGGTCGGGGAAGAGACGCCGCACAAAAGGGATGTTGTATTCGCCGTTTTCGTCAAGCAGATGCGCGCCGGAAATGTGACACAACTCCTGGCGCAGATTCATCAGTCCATCCAGCGAGCCGACGGGCAGACTGAGCAACAAAATATGTTTGGCAAGATGTTCGGCAATACTTTCCAAAGCAAGATCATGGCTGCCCGAAAAAATCACCGCCGGCTTTTTGCCTTTCGGCAGAATCAATTCCTGTAAAAGAAATGCACCCGCTTTCGCTCGATAATATTTTTCGGTCACGGTGCCGGTCGTGCGGATTTCAGCCAGCTCGATGAGTTTGACGGACTCAAGCAGTTTGATGTGGTGACGAATCCATGCCGGGGACCGCTTCAGCGTCCGCGCCAGATGCGTGAGCGTTGCCGGTTCCGCCATCAACAGACGCAGGATCATCATCCGGCGCGAGTCGGAAAGAAGTTTGATCTGATCAAAAGCCTGGACAGGTTCGACTTTCTGCATATCGTTTAAGGAAAAACTTAATTCACTCCGGAATTGTAATTCAAATCATTCCATCACGCCCTATTCAAAAGTTCGGTTTGTATCGAAAGTAGATGGGGACCGCCTCTACTTCCGGCCAGGGAAACCAACATGAGAAACGAGCGCTTGTGCGCCGGGCGGGGAGCGTGGGACGCGAAGTGACAGTACCTTTCGGGTAAAACTCACATCCCGTTTTCGCATCCGCTGGCGGCCCGGCTCGATCCACATTCGCCACTTCTTCCCGCTGGATCGGCACATCCTTCTTCTTGCTCTTCTTATTGCCGCTTTCGCGTTTGGCGCCGTTCTGCCTCAGACGAGCGATCCCCTTGATATTCGGCTTCCCTTGTCCCCCTTCAATTCGAATTCAGGGTTTGCCATGACCTTTGCCTTCTTAGATTATACCTCGAAGGGATATTCGCCCAAAAATATGCTAAACTCGCCGCATGGAAATCCTTGCATCCAACATCAACTCCGATAGCGAAGAATTCAAAGCCAACGCCGAACGTCACCGCGCGCTTGCCAAAGAATTAAAGGAACGACTTGCCCTCGTCCGCGCGGGCGGCGGCGAGAAGTATCGTAGGCGTCAGGAAGAACAGGGCAAGCTCTTCGTCCGCGACCGAATCGAACGTCTGCTCGATCCGGGTTCGCCGTTCCTTGAACTCTCGGCGCTTGCGGCGTGGGACTTATATGGTGACCAGGCAAGCAACAGTGAAACTCAAGCGGCACCGGGCGCAGGCATCGTCACCGGCGTCGGACGCGTCAGCCATCGCGAGGTCATGATCGTCGCCAACGATGCGACCGTCAAAGGCGGATCGTATTTCCCGATGACGGTCAAGAAGCATTTGCGCGCGCAGCAGATCGCCGAAGAGAATCATTTACCATGTTTATACCTCGTCGACTCAGGCGGCGCGTTTTTGCCGCTGCAGGATGAAGTCTTTCCCGATGTGAATCATTTCGGAAGAATTTTCTATAATCAAGCGCGCATGTCCGCCAAAAAGATTCCGCAGATCGCGGCGGTGATGGGTTCATGCACGGCGGGCGGCGCATACGTCCCGGCGATGAGCGACGAAGCCATCATCGTCAAAGGCACGGGGACGATTTTTTTGGGCGGGCCTCCGCTCGTCAAAGCCGCGACGGGCGAAGACGTTTCCGCGGAAGACCTCGGCGGCGCAGACGTTCACACGCGGCTCAGCGGCGTCGCCGATCATCTTGCGGATAACGACGATCATGCAATCGAGATCCTGCGCGGGATCGTGGAAACTTTTCCGGAAAAAGAAGAGAGAGGAAAGACGTGGCTTTTTCCTCTTTCCTCTTTTCCTCCCGAAGAGCCTCTTTATCCGGCGGAGGAGATTTATGGAATTCTTCCCTCCACCTTCCGCGAGACTTACGACGTGCGCGAGATCATCGCGCGTTTGGTTGATGGAAGCAAGTTCCGAGAATTCAAAGCGCGCTACGGCACGACCCTCGTTTGCGGCTTTGCGCACATTCACGGATATCCTGCTGGCATCATCGCCAATAACGGAGTGCTGTTCAGCGAGTCCGCACTCAAAGCGACGCATTTTATTGAACTGTGCGATCAGCGTGGAATCCCACTCGTCTTCCTGCAAAACATCACCGGCTTCATGGTGGGACGTGAAGCCGAGGTCGGCGGCATCGCCAAGGACGGTGCAAAGATGGTTCATGCAGTGGCAGCGACGCGTGTCCCCAAATTGACCGTTGTTATCGGCGGCTCGTTCGGCGCAGGGAATTATGCGATGAGCGGTCGCGCCTACGGCTCGCGATTCTTATGGATGTGGCCCAATGCGCGCATCAGCGTCATGGGCGGAGAGCAAGCCGCAAACGTGTTGCTCACCATCAAACAAGACCAACTCGCGCGCGAAGGCAAACCGCAATTATCGAAAGCCGAAGCCGACGAGTTCAAGCGTCCCATTTTGGAAAAGTACGAGAACGAGGGCAATCCTTATCACTCCACCGCGCGGCTTTGGGATGATGGTGTGATTGATCCGGTGGACACGCGTCAAGTTTTGGGATTGGCATTGTCGGTTGCTTTGAATTCACCGATGGAAGAGCAAGGGTTTGGAGTCTTTCGGATGTAGGAAAGATGAAAGAAGAAAGAGGAGTCTGCAATCATGAAGTACGCCGAATGGCTCGAGAGCGTTCCTTGTGAAATCACCAATGATCCAATTTGGAAACTTGAAGTATATCGGCTTGCTTTGTTTGCTGATGACATCGGATGGGAAGATGTTCTGAAATTATCGAAGGAAAAACTTATGTTCAGTATTGCTGACCAACTCCATCGCTCGCTCGGCTCAATCAGTGCGAATCTGACCGAAGGATATTCGCGAAGCAAGGGCCTCGACCGCGCTCGCTTTATTGAAATCTCGCTTGGGTCAGCGCGGGAAAGCCGAGACTGGTACTACAAGGCCCGTCATGTTTTATCTGTTGAAGTCATTCAACATAGAATGAACTTGATTACCCAAATTATCAGCATGTTAGTTCCTATGATTTCTCATCAGCGAAAGAATGCCATCCGCGAAGAACAGGCTGAATACAACACACAATTATCAGACTTCTCGCTTGACGTAGAAATCCCAATGCTTTAACTTTCTTTCCTCTTTCATCTTTCTTTGTGTATCAATACCAATCTCTAAAGGAAATCTTTCATGTCCTTCGAAAAATCATCAGGCAGTCCCCATCACTTTTTCTCCCAGCTCGTCGGCGGCTGGACAGGCAGGACGCTCACCTGGCTCGAGCCTGAAGGCACGCCGGTGGAATCGCAAACGCAGGGCAGTATCCAACTCGTGCTGGATGGCCGTTTCGCGCTGTATCTCTATCAAAGCTCAATGGACGGCGAGGCGCAGCACGGCATCTTCACCTTTGGCTACAACACCACACTCGACCGTTACGAAGCCAGTTGGGTGGATTCATTTCACAACAACACCGCCATCATGTTTTGTACCGGCGACACAAAGCAAAAAGGATTCTCAGTCCTGGGCAGTTATCCCGATACCGATGGCGGACCCGATTGGAACTGGCGCACGGAAGTCGAACTTATTGATAAAGATCATCTCATCATCACGGCCTACAACATCAGTCCAGAAGGCGGCGAAGCCAAAGCTGTTGAATCCAAATTGACGCGAGTGAAGAGATGAATAGGAGAATGTCAACGCCCTGCGCCCTAAGCCCTTTGCTCTGTGAGGGTTCAGGGTTGCAAGTTACTTGAGATTGCCACGTGGCGCCAAAGCGCCACTCGCAATGACATATAAAAAATTATGTTCAAAAAAATTCTCATTGCCAACCGCGGCGAGATCGCCATCCGCATCATGCGAGCCTGCAAAGAACTCGGCATTCGAACCGTCGCGGTCTATTCCGAAGCCGACAAAAATTCTTTGCATGCCCAATTCGCGGACGAAGCGATTCTGCTCGGCGCGGCCGCGCCGAAAGAATCCTATTTGAATATTGACAAAATCATCGCTGCCGCAAAACAGACCGACGCGGACGCAATCCATCCCGGCTATGGATTCTTGTCGGAGAACGCTTCCTTCGCCACCGCAGTGGACTCCGCCAAATTGGCCTTTATCGGCCCCTCAGCGGACTCCATCCGCGCCATGGGCGACAAAGCCGAATCAAAGATCAGCATGAAAAAAGCGGGCGTCCCGACCGTTCCCGGATTCGAGGAAATCGAATCAGAAAATGATTTCAAGAAAGCCGCAAAGGAAATTGGTTATCCCGTTTTGGTCAAAGCCGCGGCGGGCGGAGGCGGCAAAGGCATGCGCATCGTCAACGCTGAAAATGAGATGAAAGAATCGCTCGAAGCTGCGCGTCATGAAGCCTTGAACGCATTCGGCGATGACCGCTTGCTGATCGAAAAATATCTTCCCAACGCACATCATATTGAGTTTCAAGTCTTTGGCGACAAGCATGGAAACCTTGTTCATCTTTTTGAGCGTGAATGTTCGGTGCAGCGCCGTCACCAAAAAATCATCGAAGAGACGCCATCGCCTCTGCTCTCGCCAGAGTTGCGCGAGCAAATGGGACGAGCCGCGGTTACAGCGGCAAAGGCGGTTGGCTATCACAACGCGGGAACGGTCGAATTCGTCTTCGATCCCAGTCTTTCCACTTTCTACTTTCTTGAGATGAACACGCGCTTGCAAGTCGAGCATCCCGTCACAGAATTCGTTGTCGGACTCGATCTGGTTCAATGGCAAATCCGGGTCGCCGCGGGAGAAAAATTCCCATTCCCACAAAAGGATTTTTCGCAACGCGGACATGCCATCGAGTGCCGCGTCTACGCCGAAGACCCTGCCAACGGATTCCTGCCAAGCACAGGCAAGTTATTGCAATTCATCGAACCGCGCGGACCCAACATCCGCGTGGATTCAGGTTTTGCCGCGGGCAGCGAAGTGACGCATTTTTATGACCCGCTGCTTGCCAAATTGATTGTTTATGGGGAAAACCGCGAAGCTGCCATTCAACGGATGCAAGCCGCGCTGCGAGAATTTGTCGTTCATGGCGTGACAACCAACATTGATTTCATGCAAGCTGTGTTGTCTCATCCTGATTTTCAAAATGGCGAGGTGACCACGCGCTGGGTCGAGACAAAATTTAATTGGAAGCCAACCGAACCATCGTTTGAAACTCTTATCGCTGCTGCGCTCGCAGACCAAACAATCGCAAATCGCAAAACGCAAAACGCAAATTCAAATGAGCCTGACCCATACAGTCCATGGAAAGTGGCAAGTGGGTTTAGAAACTGATGAAAACGACTTTTGATGAAAACGCCATTGACTTAACTCCAAGCGGCAAAGGTTATATCGCGACCATTGGAGATAAAACTGTTTCGGTTGAAATCGTCCACGCGGAAAACGGAAAATTGGATTTGTTGATTGACGGCAATCATGTCATTGCTTATGTTTCATCCGACGGTGCGAAGCGCTGGGCGACGATCAATGGTCAAACTTTTTTGTTGACCAGATCGTCCGGGACGAGACGAAGCGGCGCGGGCGGCGAGCACGCGTCCGAATTGGCCGCGCCGATGCCGGGTCAGGTACGAAGCGTCAATGTCAGCGAAGGCGAGGCAGTCAGCAAAGGTCAAACCCTTTTGGTGCTGGAGGCCATGAAAATGGAAATCCGCATTCAAGCGCCGAGGGATGGAGTGGTGAAAGAACTATTGGTCAAGGTTGGGCAGACCGTAGAGCGAGAACAAATTTTGGTGAAGATGGATCATGGTTAATGGATCATGGTTGATGGATCAGGGTTTGTGGAAATGGTCAAGCCGCGATCAACCATGAACCATTAACCATCTCCGAAGGAGAATTATGACAGGCAAATATTTTGACGAGCTCGAAGTCGGGATGAAGTTCAAGCACGGCGGGCGCACCGTGACCGAGATGGATAATGTGCTGTTCTCGGCGCTGACGATGAATACGCAGCCGCTGCACGTCAACGAAGACTTTGCATCGAAGACCGAATTTGGTCATCGCCTGGTGAACGGCGTGTTTACGTTTGGGCTGGTCGTCGGCTTGACCGTCCCCGATCTGACCGAAGGCACGATTGTGGCGAATCTCGGATACGATAAAGTCGTGCATCCGCATCCCGTCTTTCACGGCGACACGATTTACGCCGAGAGCGAGATCATCGAGAAGCGCGAGTCAAAGTCGAGGCCCGAAGTCGGCATCGTGCGAATCAAATGCTGGGGCAAGAAACCCGACGGTACAATTGTGGTGGAGTTCGAACGAACGGCGATGTTCTTCAAGCGTTCGCATGTTGGCAAGTCGGAAGGTTAGCACGTTAACTTTCCAACTTTAAACCTTCCAACTTTCAAACGGAGAGATCATGCACTCACGACGCGCACTTTTATACATGCCCGGCGATGACTGGAAGAAGATCACCAAGTCCATCACGCTTGGCGTGGACTCGATCTGCATGGACATGGAAGACGGCGTAGCCATCACTCACAAATCCGAGGCGCGCGCCGCGATTGCAAAAGCTTTGCGGGAATTGGATTTCGGTAAGTCAGAAAAACTGGCACGCATCAATCCGGTCGGATCGGGATTTGAGAAGGAAGATATCGAAGCTGTCCTGCCATTTCATCCTGATGGGATTGTGATTCCAAAACTCGAAGAGCCAAAACAAATTCAATGGGCGAGCGAGATCATCGAAGCCGCGGAGTTGAGATACGGCTGGCCGGTCCATTCGATTCGGATCCTGGTGATCGTCGAAACCGCAAAAGGAATTTTGAACCTGAAGGAAATTGCATCGCATCCGCGCCTGGACGCGATCATCTTCGGCGGCGAGGACTACGCGGCGTCGGTCGGCGCGACGCGCACGAAAGACGCGGTCGAACTGCTTTACGCGCGCGAGGCCGTTATCGCCGCGTGCGCGGCGTTTGGATTGCAAGCCATTGATATCGTTGCGATTGATTTCAAAGACCTCGAAGCGTTGAGAAAGGAATCCGAGTTCGGCGCGCAGTTGGGATTCACCGGCAAGCAGATCATCCATCCCGCGCAGGTCGAGCCGGTACAAGCCGCGTTCACGCCAAGCGACGAAGCCATCGCCCATGCCAAACGAATCGTCGAAACATTCGAAGCCAGTCAAAAAGAGGGCAAAGGCGCGTATGCGTTGGACGGCAGGATGATTGACATGCCGTTATTGAAGAACGCGCAAAAAGTTTTGGAGCGCGCCAAAGCCGCGGGAAAGGCGGAACGCGGACTTTAGTCCGCAAAAAGTGCAATCAGCGGAGTGAGGCAAGCGGACTGAAGTCCGCAATCCAGAGTCCGCAATCCAGAGTCCGCAATCCAGAGTCCGCAATCCGGAGTCAGCAATTCGAAGTCAGCAATTCGAAGTCAGCAATTCGAAGTCTGCAGCTCAAGGAGAATGCATGAAATGGTCAACGTCGCCGCACCGCCCGCCGCATCTCTATGCGGATGATGCCTGGTATTTCGTGACTGCCTCCACAGTCAACCACGCGCATGTTTTATTCTCCAACGAACATCTCGATCTTTGGACAAAGGCGTTCAAGGAATTGGTTGCAGAATTCAAGGTCAAATTAATCGCGTGGGTGGCGCTCCCGAATCATCACCATTTCCTCTTCCTTCCCAGTCGCGGCCATGACCTTGCGAGTCTTATGAAGCGTCTCAACGGGCGGACATCGCACCAATTGAATGTTCTTGATCAGGCGCGAGGGCGGACGGTTTGGTATAGTTATTGGGATACCTGCATCCGAGGCGAACGCGATTTCTGGACGCGTTTCAATTACATTCACTATAATCCCGTCAAACATGGATACACACCGCAGCCGGGAGACTGGCGTTTCTCCAGTTACCATCATTATTTACACGATGATGGCGAGGGATGGTTGGAAAATTGCATCCAGGATTTTCCAATCTATGATTTGTTTGATGACGACAGGTTTTAAGAAGAAGTGGTGAGCGGACTTCATTCCGCCGCGCCGAGAAAGGCGGACTGAAGTCCGCAATCCGAGTCACAATCCGAGATCAGGAAATACCATGAAACCAAAAGCCCAGGCTATACTCAACATTGATGAAGGCGAAGAGATCGCCTGTGCCTGCGCGTCCGCACACATCCCGCAGACGGGCATCTACAAGTTCCTCGCCAAGAAAACCAAGGAAGGAAAATACCAATGGGCGCATTTTGTTCAACGCGAGAATGGGGTGAAGGAGAAAATCTACCGAGGCGAGACAGAGACACGCGAGCAACTGGATGAGGTGCTTGCCATCATGAATCGTAATCTCAAAAAATTTTTCGGAACGGAAATGCGGCCGGCGGATTACGATGTCTATTCGCTCGATGGCAAAAAGGCATCCTCGCGCATTCATTGAATCCACAAAGAGGAAACACGTTGCTTTCCATTCTTCTTGGACTTACATCCGCGATCACTTGGGGCGCGGGCGATTTCACGGGCGGCATCGCCTCGCGCCGAACCGGTACCTATCGCGCCGTGGTGTTTGGCGAAGCTGTCGGGCTGGTGCTTCTGCTTATCGTTGTATTTGCAACTCCGCAGCCAATGCCTGATTTCAAGTCAATCCTTTTGTCCATCGCAGCGGGCGCGCTTGGAACCTTCGGCATTGTCTTGTTATATCTTTCGATGACTCAAGGCAAGATGAGCATCGCCGCGCCGGTATCGGCGCTGCTGGCTGCGGCGCTGCCGGTCATCGTCGGCACGATCACTCAGGGATTTCCCGGTTATCTTGCATTACTGGGATTTGGATTCGCACTCGCCGCCATCTGGCTGATCTCGCAAAGTGAAGATGGAGTCAAGGATATCTTCACGCATCTTTCGGACTTGAAACTGCCTCTGCTTGCCGGAGTTGGCTTTGGCTTATACTTTGTCCTGATGAACGCCGCCACGCGCGAGACAACTTTCTGGCCGATGGTTTTTGCGCGCGCGTCTGGATTGATCGTCGTCGCATTGTTCATCCTGATCCGCCGCGATCCGTTCGCTGTGGTTCGCGCGGCGTGGCCCGTTATCATCTTGAATGGTATTCTCGATGTGGGCGGAAATTTCTTTTACGTTCTCGCCGGACAAGTGGGACGGCTCGACATCTCAGCCGTGCTTAGTTCACTTTATCCCGGTTCGACAGTTGTGCTCGCCTGGATCATTTTGAAAGAACGTTTGACGCGCACGCAATGGACTGGTATTGCATGTGCACTGATCGCCATTATTCTTTTCACTGTATGATGATGGTACACAGTAGACGAGTACACAGGTAAAGTGAGACTTGTCTACTTGTTTACCTGCACACTTGCATACTTGTCTGCCGACATTCGTCAGTTGAGGAGGCCCGCATGATCGAAGTCCGACCCCGTTACAACGAAGCACGAACGAAAAATCTTCAGCACTTTCCCATGGCGAATCTATAAACACGATCCGCATTCGGGAATAAAAATTGGGATTCGGGAGTCGGCAGGCACGGTACACGAATTGACCGTTTCGCTGCCTGTGATTACAATGTATGCACGAATCAGGAAGCGAGGCAGATATGAATACAATCAGAACGCAAATCGTCAGGGTCGGCAATTCACGCGGGATTCGCATCCCCAGGTTGTTAATTGATCAGCTCGGGCTGGACAATGAGGTGGAAATCGCAGTCGAGGGCAATCACCTTGTCATACGCTCTCTATCGCGTCCACGCTACGGCTGGGATGAACAATTCCGCGCAATGGCAATCCACGGAGATGACCGTCTGCTTGATAAACCGGCACCCACAAAATGGGATAGGAAAGAATGGCAGTGGTAGTCAAGCGGTTCGATGTTTATCTGGTCAACCTCGACCCAACCATTGGCCGTGAAATCAAGAAGACGCGTCCTTGCCTTATCATTTCACCCGATGAAATGAATCGCCATATTGCAACCGTGATCGTCGCTCCAATGACCACGCAGGGGCGCGCTTATCCAACCCGCGTCGCATGCCGCTTTCAGGGCAAAGATGGACAGATTGTCCTCGACCAGATCAGGACGATGGATAAAACGCGGCTGGTGAAACGATTAGGACAGATCAGTTCAGCGACCCAAAAAGAGGTTCTGGCGCTTCTTGCGGAAATGTTTGCTAAGTAACTCGCTATTCGTTATTCGGGAATCGGCGAAAGTGATATACTCAAATTAATCTTTCGCCGCCTAATGTTCCAATTGGCATTTTTATATGGCGACCGTCTAAAGGAAGTTGAAGTTAGCGATAATAAGGAGAAGTAAAATATGGAACAAAATAAAAAAATCATAGAACCAGATAATACAGCAGTAAGAATAGCTTTGTGGAGAGCTTTGCACATTCAAATGGACGCAAAGCCTCATATACTTGAAGATGAAATTGGTTTGAAATTGATAGCTCCACCCGATGATTGGCAACAACGACCCGATATGGATGTGAACTTTACAAAACGCCTTCGGGCTTCTATTGTGGCTCGTGCCCGTTTTATCGATGATTTGGTTATTGAACAGGTTAAAAAAGGAATTGGTCAGTATGTCATTCTCGGTGCGGGACTTGACACGTTTGCCCAACGCAGACCGGATATTGCCTCAAACATTCAGATATTTGAAATTGACCAGCCTGATACATTGGCTTGGAAACAGCAACGATTAATCGAACTTGGTTTTGGTGTTCTGAAATATTTGCATTTCGTTCCGGTAAATTTTGAAATTTCTTCTTGGTGGGATCAGTTATTGAAAGCAGGATTCGACACAAAAAAACCTTCTGTTATAGTCTGCGTAGGAGTCAGTGTATATCTCACAAAAGAAGCAATTACTTCCATGCTGAAGCAAACTGCGTCACTCGAGCCCGGCTCAAAACTTGCCATGGGGTTTTCCTTACCAACAGAACTCCTTGATGAAGAAGATAAACCTATACAAGAATTAGCAAAGAAAGGTACTCGTGAATCAGGTACCCCGATGTTAAGTTATTTTACGCCTGATGAAATACTGGCCTTAGCTCGTGAAGCAGATTTTAAAAATTCTAATATAATATCAGCAAAAGATATCAAAAAATATTACTTTACGAACAGAACCGATAATTTCTTACCAGCAAGCGGAGAAGTATTTCTATTAGCAACAACATAAGCAACAATTTGAGTAACTACAGAAGAAATATAAAAATATCGCTAACACAGCGTTCTAAGAAACAGAATAAGAGTATTTGCAAAGAAAAATTCGATTGCACATTAACCACAAAAAGGGTGTCCCGCCTATTTTGGAAAAACGACGCCATTCATCTATCTCGATTTTTCTATAGGCAGACCCGACCACTTAAGGGTAATAGCTTTCTAATCGGGGTCGCTCAAGGCGCCACCAGTTGATGGATCATTGCGATCGGAAACCACGGTGCAGCTCGGGACTACGACAAATGCGCGTCTCTACTGCTGTGTACGGCTTGTAAGTCTGCCACTTGCAGTATACTCCGATTGCGCCTCTGTTTCTTCTGTGAAACATGATGCCCCATCATACGGAGGTGCAGACGACAAGTGGGACTCGGCGCGATTTGCGAGCCTTTTTCTGGCTCCGGGTTTATACTGCTCCCAAGCCGAATCTCGTCCCACCCACTTGCGGTTACCGCAAACCGTTCGGCCCTTATCCTATTCTCTATTCGCTACTTCCTAGTTTCTTACACTTCTCTAACCTCCCCTTACTTGACAAATCTATAACTCGCGCATAAAGTTAAGCCCACTTAACCAAAAAGCAGGCTTAACCATGACCAAATCCGATTCCTTCACACAAGCCGTCCGCTCGTGGGTGGACGTCTCGACGCAGCGCTCGATGCGCGGCTGGTCGCATCACGCCAAGGCTACCGGCTTATCCATGCCGCAGTTCAGCATCATGATGCAGCTGTATTACCGCGGCGCGTGCGGACTCTCGGAGATCAGCGAACGATTCGAGATCACGAACGCGGCCGCCAGCCAGCACGTGGACAACCTCGTCCAGGCCGGGCTGCTTGAGCGCAGCGAAGATCCACATGACCGACGCGCAAAACACATCCAGCTTTCGGCGAAAGGCAAGTCCATGATCGAAAAAGGAATCGGCGAACGCTATCGCTGGATAGATCAACTGGCAGAAGGTCTCAGCGAGAAAGAACGCGTCAGAACCGCTGAGGCGCTGACAGTCTTGACCGAAGCGGCACGCAAGCTCGATCAGTCCACATAAATCTGCGAACCATTCACAGTCAATTCATATTCAAAATATATAACTCAATTATCGCCCTGAGCGGAACGTAGAGAAGTCGAAGGGCGAATCGAAAGCGGCAACGCTTCGACTTCGTGACGCATCTAGCGTCACTCCGCTCAGCGAGATGATAGATATTTACTATTACCTACTATCGAAAGGATATCCATGCAAGCAACAGCAACACGACCCATGACGCGTCAAAACGGAAAACGCCCCGGCGCCGGTTCGGTCGGACGGGCCATCCGATATTTAACGCATTACAAAGGCGACGCGGCACTGCCGTATGTATTCCTGGTGATCGCCACGCTGGCGCAATTGGCCGTGCCTTCCATGATCGCCAACATCATCAACGCGGTGACGAGTGGTTATGTGGCGAATCAAATTTTACAGGCGCTCGACCAGATTCCGGCCAGCGTGGTGCCGCAGGCTTTACCGAAAATTCTCTCGGCATTGAATTATCCAACCACGTGGACGAAGGCCCAGCTTGTCGCTCGATTGAATGCCAACCTGAACAGTGCGCCGCAGGCCCTGATCTGGTCCATCGCTGCCATCGCGATCTTCGCGGCATTTCGCGGCGTCTTCGCGTTCCTGCAGGCCTTTTGGGCAGAGAAGAATTCGCAATCGGTGGCTTATGATCTGCGCAACGACTTGTACGCCAAGATTCAAAAATTGTCATTCTCGTATCACGATCAAAACCAGACGGGACAATTGATGATCCGCGCCACGGACGATGTCGAAAAATTGCGCCTCTTTATTGGCCAGGGTTTGCTGCAACTGGTTGGCGCAATCATCCTGCTGGTGGGCACCATCATTATCTTGTTTTCGACCAATGTCCCGCTGGCCTGGACGGCCATGCCCATCCTGCCGATCGCGCTGGTGATGTTCCTTATTTTTGGCAATGCCGCCCAGCCGATGTTCACGAAAGTGCAGATCAAGCTGTCCGCGTTGAATACCATCCTGCAAGAAAATCTGGCTGGCATCAAAGTCATTCAGTCGTTTACGCGCGAGAAGCAGCAGCAAAAGAAATTCCGTGCTGCGGCGGACGATTTGATGGGCCAATCCATTTCGGTTGCCAAGCTGTTCACATTCCTCTTCCCGGTCATCTTCCTGGTCGCCAACCTCGGACAGGCCGCGATCCTTTATGTGGGCGGCAAGCAAATCATCACCGGCCTGCTGACGCTCGGCGACTGGCAGGAATTCTCGCTGTATCTGGTTTACCTGTTCTTCCCGGTCGCACAGCTTGGATTCATCATCACGCAGTTCGGCCAGGCCGCGGCCTCAGCGGATCGCATCTTCGAAATTCTGGATGCCAGGTCTGACATCGTGGACAAGCCCGAGGCGATCGAATTGCCGTCCGTCAAAGGCGAAGTCAAATTCGAGAATGTGACCTTCCGCTATTTCCACGGCGGCGAACCGGTTCTAGCTAATGTCACGTTCGAAGCCGCGCCCGGCGAACGCATCGCGCTGCTCGGCGCGACTGGTTCAGGCAAAAGCACCATCATCAATTTGCTGCCGCGCTTCTATGATCCAACCGAAGGCAGGATCACGGTGGACGGTCATGACCTGCGCGACATCAAAGTTGAATCATTACGCAAGCAAATTGGAATCGTTTTGCAGGAGACAACATTATTCAGCGGAACCGTCCGCGAGAACATCGCGTTTGGAAAGCCCGATGCGAGCGACGACGAAATCATCGCGGCGGCCAAAGCGGCCCAGGCCCACGACTTCATCATGTCCTTCCCCGACGGCTACGACACACACGTCGGCGAGCGCGGCACGACCTTGAGCGGCGGACAAAAGCAGCGCGTCGCCATCGCCCGCGCCCTTCTGCTCGACCCGCGCATCTTGATCCTCGACGATTCGACCTCCAGCGTGGACCTCGCGACGGAAGCGTTGATCCAATCCGCCCTCGACAAGCTGATGGAAAACCGCACATCGTTCGTCATCGCCCAGCGCATCAGCACCGTGATGAGCGCAGACAAAATCCTCGTGCTTGATAAAGGCAAAGTCGTTGCCCAAGGCAGGCACGCAGACTTAATGGAAAATGAACCCATCTATGCAGAAATTTATAACTCACAAATCCTGGCGTATGAACAGGAACACGGTCACCAACCTTCGGAAGGTTCAAGGAGGGTAAACCTATGATGGGCGGACCCGGTCGTTTCGGCAACATGCTCAATCAGGATACGCTCAAGCCGCGCAAGTTGAGCGATACCCTGCTTCGACTCGTCGGTTACTTTGGCCGCTTCGGGTTTGCGGCGTTCCTGGCCATCTTATTCGTGGTGATCGCCACCTGGACACAGGTCACAACGCCGGATTTGATCGGCCAGGCAACGGATTGTTTTCTCGTCCCGCTCGGCGCGAGCAACAGCAGCTTCGACGCGTTCCTGTCCGCGTCCAGCGCGCAAGTCCAGCAATCGGAATCCGCCTGCTGGCTGGTGTCTGATCCGGGCAAACTCGGCGGCACGCAATGGATCGTCGCCAGCGCCATGCGGCTTGGCGGCTTCGTCCCGGCCGCGTTGACCTCCATGACGAACGCCAGCCGCGTCGCCGGCCTGACGCGCTTGATCGTTATCATTATCGTGCTGTTCCTGATCGGTTCGGCATTTACAGGCCTGACCTTCTTTACGATGTCGTGGTCGGGACAGCATGTATTGCGCGCCCTGCGCGTGGACGTGTTCGAACGACTGCACCAGCTTTCGCTCAGTTTCTATTCGGTGAACGAAGCCGGCGATTTGATGAGCCGCATCACCAATGATACGAGCGCCATCGAACAAGCCATCTCGTTCGCGCTGGTCAACGTGTTCAGCGGCGTCCTGCTTTTGGTCTGGGTTGCATACAGCATGTTCACCAGCAACGCGCCGTTCGCTTTGCTATCGCTGGCGGTCTCGCCGATCATGTTCCTCGCCACGCTTTATTTCTCGGATCAGGCGCGCAAAGCCTTCCGCAAGACGCGCACGGAGATCGGCAACGTCAATGCGGAGTTGCAGGAAAGCATCGCCGCGGTTCGTGAAGTGCAGGCCTTCAATCGCACCGATGAGAACATCGAAAACTTCAAGGAGGTCAACGCCGCCAACCGCGACGCGAACATCCGCGCCGTGTCCTTTACCGCCGCGCTCTCACCCACGTTGGAAGCGCTTGGTTATATCGCGCTTGCCATCGTCACAGGTGTGGGCGGATGGTTCATGCTGAAAGGCCAGAGCATGCTTGGCACAACTGTGACCTTCGGTTTGATTGTCACCTTCCTTGCCTACGTTCAGCGCTTCAACCAGCCAATTCAACAGATCGCGGTTTTGTGGACCAACATCCAGAACGCCATCGCGGGCGCGGAACGGATCTTCGGCCTGCTCGATGAAGTGCCAGCGGTTCAAAACAAGCCCGGCGCCAAAGCCATGACCGAGATCAAAGGCAAAGTGGAATTCGATCACGTCTCGCACGAATACGAAGACGGCGTGCCAGTGCTCAAGGATGTTTCGTTCACCGCCGAACCCGGACAAACCATCGCCATCGTCGGGCCGACCGGCGCCGGCAAGACCACCATCATCAATCTTCTGCCGCGCTTTTACGACGTGACCAGCGGAGCCGTCCGCATTGATAATGTGGACGTGCGCGACGTGACGACGGATTCGATCCGCAAACAGGTTGGCATCGTTTTACAGGATACATTCCTGTTCAGCACGACCGTGATGGAGAACGTCCGCTTTGGGCGGCCGGATGCGACCGACGATGAAGTGATGGCCGCCATCAAACTGGCGCGCGCCGACCAGTTCATCGAACGGCTGCCGCAAAAGTATCAGACGATTTTGGGCGAACGCGGCTCGGGTCTTTCCCAGGGACAGCGGCAACTGCTCTCGATCGCTCGCGCCGCTTTGGCCGATCCCCGCATCCTCATCCTCGACGAAGCGACCTCCTCCGTTGACACGCGCACCGAGCGCCTCATCCAGAACGCCTTCGACATTCTGCTCAAAGGCCGCACCTCCATCGTCATCGCGCACCGCTTAAGCACCATCGTCAACGCCGATATGATCCTTGTTCTCAACGGCGGCGAGATCATCGAACGCGGCAGGCACAACGAATTGATGGCGAAACAGGGTTTCTACTACAACCTGTACATGAGCCAGTTCAAGAAACAGGAAGAAGTGAAGGAAGCGGCGTTTGTGATAGAATAAAAACAAAACGCAAAAGACAAAACGCGAAGCCCCTTGTTCGATGGAACGAGGGGCTTTCCACTTGACGCCGCGCCTCTTTCCCCGTAAGATAGGCACGCAAATAGAACATACATTCACCACCCCATTGAGAGAACACAGTACGTAGGACACAAAGGAGCACGAAGGTTAAATCTTTTCCTTTGTGTCACGTTGTGTCCTTTGTGGTTAAAAAGATTTTGGAGTTTTTATGGAACTTGGACTCGTTCGCAAAATAGACATTGATAACGAAATGCAGCAGGCGTACCTCGATTACGCCATGTCGGTCATCGTGGCGCGTGCCCTGCCCGATGCCCGCGATGGACTCAAACCCGTGCAGCGGCGCATTCTGTACGCGATGTACGACATGGGCATTCGCGCCGATTCGCCTTACAAGAAATCTGCTCGTATCGTGGGCGAAGTGCTTGGCAAATATCATCCACACGGCGACGCGGCAGTGTACGAAGCGATGGCGCGTTTGGCGCAGGATTTCTCGATGCGCACCTTGCTCGTGGATGGTCAGGGCAACTTCGGTTCGATTGACGGCGATCCGCCTGCGGCCATGCGCTACACCGAAGCGCGTCTTGCATCGCCTGCCATTGATCTGCTTGCTGACCTTAACAAAAACACGGTTGACTTCACTGCCAACTTCGACGACACGCTGACAGAACCAAGCGTTCTGCCTGCGGCGATTCCGAATCTGTTGGTCAACGGTGCGACCGGCATTGCGGTCGGCATGGCAACCTCCATCCCGCCGCACAATTTGGGCGAAATCATTGATGCGCTGGTTTATCTCCTCGATCACTGGGAGAAGATGGATGACATTGACCTCGATACATTGATGGAATTCGTCAAAGGGCCGGACTTTCCCACCGGCGGCGTGATCGTGCAGGAAAAAGGCGAAGAGGGGATCGAGTCCGCTTACGGGTCCGGGCGCGGACGCGTGACGGTGCAGGCTAAAGTCCACATTGAAGAGATGGAGCGCGGCAAGAGTCGTATCATCGTCACTGAATTGCCATATCAAGTCAACAAGTCCAGTTTGATCGAGCGCATCGCTGAACTCGCGCGCGAAGGTCACATGGAAGGGCTGGCCGATCTGCGCGACGAGTCCGATCGCCAGGGCATGCGCATCGTCATCGAACTCACGAAGAACGCCGAGCCGGATATGGTTTTGCGCGAACTCTACAAACGCACGCCGATGCAGTCCACATTCAGCACCATCATGCTGGCGCTCGTGGACGGCGAGCCGCGCATGCTCACGCTCAAGCAGGCTTTGCGCGTTTATCTCGAACATCGCCTGACGATCATCAAGCGCCGCTCGGAATTCGATCTGGAAAAAGCGCGGCAGCGCGCGCATATCCTCGAAGGATATCTGGTCGCGCTGAAAAATCTCGACGAGCTGATCAATCTCATCCGCAACGCACCGGACGTCGAAACGGCGCGCGCCAAAATGATGAAGCGCTACAAGCTGACGGAGATCCAGGCCAACGCCATCCTCGACATGCAGTTGCGGCGTCTGGCCGCGCTCGAACGCAAGAAGATCGAGACGGAATACAAAGAGGTCGGCGCGCTGATCAAAGATTTGGAAGGCTTGCTGAAATCTGCGAAACGAATGCGCGGCGTGGTGGCCGAAGAATTATTGCGGGTTAAAGAAGCATTTGGTGATCGCCGCCGCACACAAATTGTGAATCTAAAAGGCGGAAAACAAAAGTCCGCCGCATTGACTGCGACCGATTTGCTTCCCGAACAAATGGTTTACGTTGGCGTCACCGCGGAAGGAATCGTCGCACGCACGCACGAGGACAAACCGCCGCGTCACAGCGGCAACGACGCGCCGCGCTGGCTGGTGCGCGCTTCGACCACAGACACGTTATATCTCGCCACCGAAAGCGGGAAAGCCGCGGCGATTGCATTGCATGTGATCCCTGAAATCGGCGCAGACGGACATCTTCACGATGGCGCGCCGTTCTATAAAGTCTCGCCGCTGGAAGAGAGCGATGTGCTGGCGGCCGTGTTCGCGTTCCCGGCGCGCAAAACAGAATATCCCGAAGACACTTGCGTTTTGACAGCGACACATAACGGCATGGTCAAAAAGAGTCTGGTCAGCGAATTGCCCGGTCCCTCGGCGCAGACGTTTACGCTGGCAAAAGTCAACGAAGGGGATCGCTTGGGCTGGGTCGGATTGACGAACGGCAAGAAGGACATTTTGCTCGTCACCGCGCAGGGCATGGCGATTCGATTCAGTGAGGAAGATGTGCGCCCGATGGGCTTGGTCGCGGCGGGCGTCAACGGAATCAAGTTGGATAATAACGACGAAGTGATCGGCGTGGAGATTTTGCCAACGGAAGGCGAAGTCCTTTTGTTGGCATCGGATGGCAAAGCCAAACGAGTCGAATCGAAAGAGTTCCCATCGCAGGGACGGTATGGCAAAGGCGTTCGCGTTTGGGTTTTGCCAAAGAAAGTCAAACTGGCAGGAGTCGTTACCGGCAAAGCAAATACAATGGCGACGGTTCACTTATCCAAGGGCGCGCCGAAGTCCACGCGGTTGGACGCGGCCAACGTCCGCAAGCGCGCCGCAACCAAAGGCGACGCGGTGGTGGAAGTCAAAGCTGGCGAGGAGGTTGTGGCCGTCAATGCGGGCTGGACTGTGGATCGATTCGTGAAGAAAGCTGCGGCAGAAGAAGCGAAGGAAGAGAAGAGCAAAAAGAAGAAAGCGAGAAGTGAGAAGAAAGAAGGAAAAAGCAAGAAGGCAGATTCCAAGCCGAAGAAAAAGGGAAAGACATCGTCCCCGAAGGGGAAGAAATAAGAAAGAGTAAAAATCCCGCGCCGGGCGCGGGATTTTTGTTCAGCTTGACGAATATCCGCTGGAGAAGTATGATGTGGTCACACAGGTGACCACATGAAGAAATCGAAAGCCACAACCCGGGAAATCGGCATCCGCGAATTGAAAAGCCGCGCATCCGAAGTGGTACGCACGGTGAGGGAAAAACGCGCCCGTTACGTGATCACGCAGCGCGGCAAACCTGCGGCGCTGATCATCCCTCTGGATGCCGACGTCACAAAGCCCTCCGCGGATGAAGTGTGGGAACGATTGATAAAAATCGGCGAGGAATTGGGCAAAGGCTGGCAAAGCAAGAAGAGCGCGGTGGAAATCCTTTCAGAGATGCGCCGATGACTTCGACTGTCACCATTGATGCCAGCGTTTTCGTAAGCGCGTTTACCCCAACGGAACCTGCCCATAAAGCCAGCAAAGCCTTTATGCTCCATGTTCGCGATGAAGCGATTCCCATCATTGTGCCAATAATCGTTCTGCCGGAAATATCTGCCGCGTTGTCGCGCGGACAAGGCAAGCCTGAACTGGGTTTAGCCTTTGTGCAGGAGTTACATAATTTTCCCAACACTACTTTTGTTGATGTGGATACCAGCCTTGCGAACCTGGCTGTAGAAGTTGCCGCGCAGAACCGCTTACGCGGTAGCGACGCAGTCTATGCAGCAGTCGCTTTGCGATTTGGAACAGAATTGATCACATTGGATAAGGAACAACTGGAAAGACTGCCGAAGGTTCTGCCTGTACGAAAACCGTGAGCCAAATTTTTAGGGGCGGAGTGACGCTCCGCCCCTACGCGTTATTGAACGTTCCCAACCAAACCCAACTCAGGTGCAATGCGCCGCATGGCGGTGATGACATTCTCAACATGCTCCCACAATTCGATTCCAAAATCCTGCGCGGCTTCGGCCATTTCTTCGCGGTCCGTGCCAGCGGCAAAGGCCTTGTCCTTCCATTTCTTTTTAACGGAAGACGGCTCGAGGTCCAGAAGAGAACGAGAGGGACGAACCAGCGCAACGGCGGTCACGAGTCCGGTAATTTCGTCGCAGGCCATCAGCGCTTTGCGCCGCGGCGTGTCGCGCGGAACATCCGTCCCACTGCCGTGACTCAAAATATCCTGGATGATGTCTTCCGGCACGCCGCGCTCACGCAGGATCGGCGCGCCTTTGGCGGGATGCTCCTCGGCTGTTGGGTGAATCTCCCAATCGAAATCATGGATGAGTCCAATCAATCCCCACGCTTCCACATCCGCGTTGAATTTTTCGGCGTAGAAACGCATGCACGCTTCCACCGATAACATGTGACGAACGAGACCTTCGTTTTTTACATATTCACGCACAAGAGCAAGAGCTTCATCGCGGGTCATTGTTTTCACCTATAGGCATCTTTGCGGTGGCGAACGCGAATGATTTCGACGATCAATCTTGATTCAAAAATATCGCAGATCACACGATAATCTCCCACGCGAATACGATAGGTATGCTCGGAACCAACCAGTTTTCTAACGCCCTGAGGAAATGGATCATTCGATAATTCATCAACTGCCGAGACGATTTTCGGAATGATTTGTCCCAGCAATTTTTCAAGTTCCTTGACAGCGGAACGTTTCCACTCAACCTGGTAGGACGCCATCACGTTTCAGCTTTGCAATGACCTCGTCAAAAGAAACCGTTGGCTCATCACGTCTTTCGAGCAAGACAGCGAGATCGGCCAAATCCTCCATCAACTCTTCGAACTCTTCAATGGGAAGGATGACGGCAGTCTTCTTGCCGTTTTCATCGGTAACGTACTGCGCTTGCAGTTCGCGGATTTGAACCATATCTGCTCGCTTTCGCTGCAAATTATACAACCATCGTTCAGAATTTTTCCGGGAAGATCGGTTCGGGTTTGCCCAGCACCGGCAAAGGTTTGGTTAGATAAACGTCCACGAACGCGCCGACGGTTGCAAGCTGTTCGCGGATGTTCCAGATCCACATCAGCGGGGGCCAGTAACGATAATTGTTCGCCTCTACGCCGATAGCTTGAACACCGAGCATGTTGCATAAGAACAACGCGCGCGGCAAATGAAACTGCTGCGTGACGAGCAAAGCCGAATCGAGTCCGAAGATGGCCCTGGCGCGGTAACAGGTATCGTACGTGCGCCGGCCCGCATAATCGAGGACGATCGCATCTTCCGGGACTCCGAGGCGGATCGCGTAATCGCGCATGGCACCCGGCTCATTGTAATTCGCGAAGCGGTTGTCACCGCTCATCAACAATTTTTGGACTTTGCCGCTGAAGTAAAGCTGTGCCGCCGTTTCGACGCGGTCGCGCAAAATCGCAGTCGGAGTCCCATCCCGGTTCAAACCTGCGCCAAAGACGATGGCGACGCGCTCCGCCGGCGCGTCATTCACCTGGTAAATGCGCGTCCAACTGGAAATCGTCGTAACGATGCGCGGGAGAAAGAATACAAGCAGTCCGGCTGCAATGAATGCCAGAATCAACCTTCGCAGGAATTTGAGATATCGTTTCCACATCGGCAGAATTCTACCAAATTCCCTCACCCCTATCCCCTCTCCCTTTGGGAGAGGGGTATGCTGCTGATTACGTATATCGCTTACGCACTTCTGCGCTGAAGAAGTCCATCGCCCACACGACCAAAACAATGGCCCAGATGGCCGTGCCCGCTTTTTGATACTCCAGCACGTTGATGCGCTGACTGAGATAGAAGCCGATGCCGCCGCCGCCCACGAATCCCAGAATGGTGCTGATGCGGACGTTGATATCCCAGTGGTAGATGATGTATGAGATGAAATCCGGGATGATCTGCGGAACCACAGAGAATACCACCACCTGGATCGGCCTGGCGCCCGTGGCGGAGACCGCCTCCAGCGGGCCAGGGTCAATGCTTTCGACCGCCTCCGAAAACAACTTACCCAGCGAAGCCATCGTGATGACCGTCAGCGCCAGCACCCCGGCAAATGCGCCAAACCCCACCCACAGCGCGAACACGGTTGCCAGTACCAGCGAATCATAGGAGCGCGTAATGTTCAGGATGGAGCGTACGATCACATAAATGGAAGTTCCCAGCCTGCTGTGCCCCATGATGTTGCGGGCCGCGAGGAAACTGATGGGCGCGGCGATGATCGTCCCGGCGGTCGTGGCCAGCAGAGCGATGAAGACGGTCACGATGATATTGTTGATCACATCCTTGAGCGCCTGGCTGGGAAGCAGCCCTCCGAAGGGGACGGCAGTCAGGGCCTGCAAATGACTTGGGATCCCGCCGGTCGTCGTGTTGATCGGGCGCACCTGCACCTGCGCCGTAAAATTTCCATGGGCATCCGTCCGAGCTAATTTCGAGAACAGCGCGTTTCCATTCGGCAGAAGCCATTGGATCTTTACATCCGTATCCGGCTGCATTCCTGTGCCGCTCACGCTGACGGTATCGCCGGGATTGGCGCAGGCGACGTTCGCAAAAATGTGCGCCTGGTTATCAGGCAGTTGAGTCGGCTGTGCCGACCCGCACGGGACCGGGAAAACAATATCGAGAGTGGTGTCGTGAGTCTGGTGGGTGAATAAATCGGGATGAAGCAGGTCATTCAATATCGCCTGGCTTTTGCCCAGCGAGGTGATGAGTTTGACGGGGTTGATTTCCGTCTCGCGGTAGCCAATCCCATACGCGGCAGCAACGAGCAGGAGGAGGAAGCCGGTGACAAACCAGCGGCGGAGGTTGAAACGGCGCGCATCCATGTTACACCAGCCTGGCCCGGACGCGCGCGCTCACAAAATCGAGCGTAACGACGATGACGGCGATGGCGATAAACGAGGAACTCACCGCCTCGAAATCGCCTTTGATGATCCATTGATAGAGATAGAAGCCAATCCCGCCGCCGCCGACGAAACCGATGATGGTCGAGGTACGCACATTGATGTCCCAGCGGAACAAGGTGAAGGAGGCAAAAGGCGGCACGATCTGCGGAATGACCGCATATCGAACCATCTGGATCCAATTTCCGCCGACGGCCCGGATCGCCTCCAGCGGTCCGGGGTCAATGCCTTCGATCACTTCGGAATACAATTTGCCCAGCGCGGCGATGGTATGCAATGTGATCGCGATCGCGCCCGCGAAGGGACCCAGCCCCACGATCACTACAAAGATGATGGCAATAATCAACGGCTCGATGGAGCGCAGGATGTTCAGGAGCGTGCGGACAATGACATAAATGGATAACGTAAGCGGATGGCCGCCCATCAGATTGCGGGCAGCCAGGAAACTGATGGGGATGGCGCCCAGCGCGCCGAACGTCGTGGAGATCAGCGCCAGAAAAATGGTTTGGATGATTCCCTGAACAACATAGCCGCCGTTTTCCGAAAGTTGGAAGCCGGGCCGTGGACGGCTCTGCACGAGATAGATGCGATGTTCGAGCGGCAAGGTGGGATCGGGAGCGGCGGAAAGCGCGCTGGGCGGAATATGAATCGTCGTATCGAGATTCCCCTGCGCGTCGGTTGTCACATAAAGGTCGGTGATAAAACCTTTCCCAAGAGGGAGAATATCCCCGATGGGCGTCGCCCATTGAATATTGGTCGGGGTATCGGGCCACAGACCGCTGGCTTGCACGGTCAATTCCTGATTCAGCTTGCCGCAATTGGGAGAGATGGCAACGTGAATGCCATTGACGGTGTTGACCGCCTCGGGAGGATTCGGTCCACAGGGGACTTCGACGGGGGCCCAGGCACTATTCGTCGTTTCGACTCCCGAGAAAAAATCCGGGTGGAACATGGGGATGACGATGGAGGTCGCCCGGTCCAAGTTCCTGATGAGCGCGGAAAAATCGATGCCCGTAACCTGCCATCCAATTCCATACCCCATCACCAGCAGCGCCAACAGAGGCAGGAACGCCGAGCGCAGCTTTCCGCGCGCCGCGCCTACCGCGTCCCAAACGTTCCACAGCCAGAGAACCGCCGGCGCCGCATACCACGCTGGGACGCCGTACCAAAACGCGATCAGGACGGCTAGAAACGCGCCAAAGAGGACGATAACGCCGCGGTATCGCTGCCGCGCATAGATTTGTCCCAAGCCGGGCAGGATCAAAGAAAGCAAACCAGCGGTAATCGAGGACCGCTTCGATGGATTGGAAGAAAGCCTGGCCGCCATGTTAACCCTCTTCAACGGTGGTAGCGCGCACCTCCTGCGCTTCCTCGCCATAGATTTCCTTGAACTTGGCGCGGTCAATTTCTTTCGGCAAGCCTTCGAAAACCTTAACTCCCTCCTTGAGGGCGATGACGCGCGTGGCGTAGCGGTGAACCAGATCCAGAAAATGCAGACTGCAAAGAACGGTGATGCCTTCCTTGTTCAATTGTTCGAGATAGCGGAGGATGGAATGGGAAAGGACCGGGTCCAGCGATGCGACGGGTTCGTCCGCCAGGATCAGTTTTGGCTCCTGCATCAGCGTCCGGGCGATCCCGACCCGCTGCTGCTGCCCGCCGGAAAGAGCGTCGGCGCGGTTATCGGCTTTATCGGCAATCCCCACCCGCTCCAGCGCCTTGAGCGCCCGTTCCCGGTCGCTCTTGGACCACAGGCCCAAGACGCTCGAAAAGGAATTGACGTATCCAAGCCGCCCCGAAAGCACATTGGTCATCACACTGCTGCGTTTGACCACGTTGAATTGCTGGAAGACCATGCCGACATGGCGGCGGAGCTGCCGGAGTTCGGCAGGCGAGGCCCGGGTGATGTTGGCACCGTCCCATAGTACCCTGCCCTCGGTCGGTTCGATCAAACGATTGATGCACCGCAATAACGTGGATTTACCGGAACCGGAAAGACCAATGATGACCAAAAATTCCCCATCCTGAACGGTGAACGTAACATCCTTGAGCGCCACAGTTCCGTTCGGATACACCTTGGTAAGATGTTCGATTTGCAGCAATGAAACACCTCCGCGCGATATTCAAAATGGAGGGGAGGGAAGCCGGGCTTCCCTCCCCTCCACGGTCTTGGGCGATATGGATTACTTGACGAACTGGCTCAAGTCGAGGCCGGAGGCTTGCAGATAGGAGCGGAACTCATCGTAGACGGTATCGTCCGCTTTCACCAATCCGCCGATCTGGTACAAGTCGTTGAGGGCTTTTTTGCCAGCATCGGTCCCAGCGATCTGCAGCATGGCGGCTGTGATCTTGTCGCGCAGATCCTGCGGCATATCCGGCGCGTACGACATGTTGTCGTTGGGGATGATCGCCTTGGTCTGGAAGATCACGACCACTTTGTCGTTCACATCCGGATGATCCTTGGAAATACTGGAGCGTGCGTCCACGTACGTAGTTCCATAATCGCAGATGCCGCCGTTATAAAGCGCCTGCACCACCTGGGTATGACCGCCCGTGAAAACCGGGTTGGGAATATCGGCATCCGCCAAGCCGGCCTTCTTCAAGAAGATGAGCGGGATCACATAGCCCGAAGTGGATTGCGGGTCGGCAAAGCAGGCCTTCTTGCCTTTGAATTGCAGCAGGGTGGAAACCTCGGCATCCGTGGCGGGCGTATCCGCCGCAGGCGTGAATCCCGCGGATTTCGCGGCCAGGAACTGCGCCCCGTAGTGATCGGACCCGAAGCGGTTGGTGATCAAAGCCACATCGGCGTAGCCCTTTTGATGGGCAATGATGTAACCGAAGGTCGCCATCCAGCCGATCTGGGCGTTACCCGAACCCATGGCCTCGGTCAAAGCAGCGTAGGAAGTTGGCACGATGCCCTTGAACGTCAGGCCGGTTTGCTTGGACAGCAAATCCAGGAGTTCCTGTCCGCCGGTGGTGATTTGCTGCGAAGTGCCGGAAGGCTCGAAGGCCACCACGATGGGATTATTCGCAGTGCCGAATGCGGGGGCGGAAGTAGTGGCGGTGACCGCCGGCGCCGTGGCCGGCGCGGGAGCCTGCGTTGCCGGAGCCTGCGTTGCCGCTTGTGTGGGCGTGGCCGCCGGGCCGCACGCTGAAAGCGCTATGGAAAAAGCAGCGATCAGCGCCAGTAAAGTGAACGTAAGGCGTTTATTCATTTGCATCTCCTTCTACAGAAATTGGGGTTGTATGCGCACGCATACTGAACTCATCATAACCTGAAAAATTTCTTTCGGCAAGCGATTTGCCTTTGGAAATACAAACAGGTGACTTTCATCATCATTTGGCCGAGACGCTCAAGTCCGAACGCGAACGGGGCCGGGACCTTACTTGATCAAGGAAGCGGGATCAACGCCGGCCTTCTTGAGGAGTGCCGCGAAATCTGCATACATCGTGAAGGTCGAATCGATTTGCTGAAAGCAGCACAGCAGCAATCAGCAAAACGCAAAATTGCAGGAACGATAAGCGTTCATTCATACTGCATCTCCTCTCGATAGACGGATTATGGGCGATCTTATCATCTTACCAGCATGTTCAAATCCAGTCCCGAGGCTTTGACGGCCTTGCGGAATTCATCATATTGTCCATCCCGGATGACGTCCATGGCATTGAATCCATACAAGGTCTGCATCGCAGAACTTCCGTCCGGCGTGGACATCAAATCCACAAAGGCACGGGTCAACACACGACTCATATCAACGGTCATGCCGTGCGCATAAACCAGCACCTCATAAGGAATGATGGACGGCGTCTGCCAGACAATCATCACTTTTTGATTCACATCCGGGAAACTATCTTCGAGGCCGGGATAGGCGCGCGCATCAATGTACGTCGCGCCGAAGTCGCAGATGCCTCCCGCATATACCGCGCGCACGACCGTCGGCTGGCCGGCCACAAAAGCGGGTTCGAGTGTTTTGACCCCGGCTTCGCCAAGAAATCCAAGCGGGACAACGTAGCCCGATGGAGAAAATTCATCAGCCCAGCATGGTTTCTTTCCATCGAATTGAGCCAGGGCCGCAGTGACATCCGCCGTGTTTTGGGCTTTGACCGGATCATAATAAGACGTAAAGCCCGCATCGCTCCGGACGATGAACTGGGCGCCGTAAAACGTATTTCCATTTTGCTGACGGGCAAATGCCGCGGTGACATAGTCCTGGCTGCTCGCCAGCAGGTACCCGAACGGCGTAAGGACTCCGATGTGTGCGCTGCCATTCCCAAAAGCCCTGACCAGTTCCGTCTCATTTGGAGGAATGACCGAAACAAAACTATAGCCTGTTGAATTCTCCAATGCTGAGGTCAGGACCTTCCCGGCGTTGATTACATCCTGCGTTGGGTGCGTGGATGGCGTCAGGGCGAGGATCAAGGGATTTTTAGCGGAACCCAGCGGGATGTCCGGGGAAGGTACGGCCGCTGTCAGCGTAAACGCAGCGGCTGCGGTAGGCGTGGCTACAGGTCCTGGAGTGGGAATCAAACCACCCTCTACGGGAAGCGTGCAAGCGAAAAGCCCAACGAAAATCAGCAGGAGGAATTTCTTCATCCGTTCCCTAACGCGGTTGTATGGTGTTAATGATACAGTCATTGCTATAATTGAACAAGTTCAAGGAGAAAGTTCATGAATAACAACCGTGGCTCCAGTATCTTTTCCATTCTAATATTGATCGTGGTAGCCGCCGGGGTCTATTTCATCGTACAAACTGTGCAGCAAACTGCGCAGCAGGCACAACAGGCGCTTAACCCGCTTCAACAGGCCAACTCTTCACTGCAAACACAGGTCTCGGATATGATGCATCCCACACCGACGGTCATCCCCGATCCGGTCACGTACATCACACAAGTGCGGGCACTGGCGCGGCTCGAGACCATTCAGTACAGCGTCGAGAAAGTCGTCACATGCGAGGTCAATCAAGGGACATTCAGTTTTGCATTCGGCGATAAGGTACTCTTTGTCGGTCATGGCACTGTGATTGCCGGGATAGATATGTCCAACATCAATCCGGGAGACATGCAGCTGGCAAATGGCGTGCTGACCGTAAAACTCCCGCCGCCGGAGATTTTCATCGCAACGCTGGACAACGATAAATCCTATGTGTACAGCCGCGATACGGGGGTTCTGGTCAAACCTGACGCAACGCTCGAAACCACCTGCCGCCAGTCGGCACAGGATGAAATACAAAAGGCGGCGCTTGGCGACGGCATCCTGAATACCGCGCTCCAAAATGCGGAGACGTATCTCTCAAGATTCTTCGCGGCACTCGGTTATCAAAACACGATCTTCCAGGTAACGCCCGTGGATTAATTGAAAGTCGAAGGCTCCAATCTAAACCCGCTGCGTCCAATCGTCGTGGGCATATTTCGCCCGAACAAGTTCTTCGGCGCGTTCGAGTTCGCTTCTGGATAATTTCCCTTCCTCGAGACTCAAATCCAGTTTTGCTTCGAAGGCCCAGACGAAAGCCTGGGCCGCGTCGTTCCACAGCACCGGGTGCCCAAGCACGGATTCGACCGTCGCAGCGCGCGCCAGCAGCCTTTGCGCCGCGTCGAGGCGGGATGATTCGCCGGCGTAGACCAACGCGTCGGTTATGCGCGCCAGGTCGCCGGTCAAAGGTAAAGAGCCGTGTTGTAACACGCCTTCCCTGCGACGCGCCTGCGCTGATCCAATCAATTTTTTTCCCTTGACTGTGATCTCATACGCGGACGGCACTTCGAAGCAGACGGGATTCGGCGGTAAGCCCCGCGTTCTTCCAGGGTCGCGATCTGGACCCGAGTCTTCTTTCATCTCGACCGGCAGCCCCATCGCCCTGACGGCTTGCAGCAACGCGCCCGCCAGGCGGTTGTAACTTTCAAGGATCGAGCCGGCCACACGAGGTTCGTCCTGGGGCGCAATGATGGAATATGTCAATTCGTCGGTGTGCAGGATCGCCCGCCCGCCGGTTGGACGGCGCACTACATCCCAGCCGCGTTGATTGAGGCGCGCTGCATCCACATCTGCAAATGGCTGGGCATGGCCGAGCGAAAGGCAGGGCGGTCCCCACGAATAAAGCCGCAGCGTCGGGATCGATTCGCCGCGGCCAATATGTTCGAGGATGGATTCATCCACAGCCATGTTCCACGCGCCGCGCGCGGGAGATGTGATCAAAAGTCGCCAGTTATCGGGCATACAAAAAATCAGATCCAAAGACAGGCAAATTTTACCAGAGCAATTACGCAAAGAGCGGTGCTTGCATAACGGACAAATGTGTTGTATAGTAAAAAAGAAATACGAATGGACCGGCGGGGAAAAGCAAAACTCGAAAGGAGTGACGACGAACCCCGAAAACACTCTTGCCTCAGTATTTGGCATTCTGGCCCTCCTCGCCGTAATTCCAGCGCTTTGGATGGGCGGGAGGATGTTTTCCCATTTGACAGCCTTTGCGTCGAAGAACCGCTTGAAGGGACAAAGATTCGATCGGGCTGGAAAAGTGATCTTGTGGATGGCGCTGGGCGGACTTTTCATGCTTCCGTTACTCGACATCCTTTCATGGCTCCAGTCTCTCCTGGGACTATTTGCGCCGCAGGAAGGCAGAATGGCGACTTCGTGGGGCATCACATCCCCGTTCGTCCTGGCTTTGCTCACACTTTTATTGACCGCGATGGTTTATGCGTCGGGCATTTGGTTTGGAAAACGCGCTGTCGCAGCGTCCATTTTCAACAGCGCGGGGACCGCCCAAAATTTATCGAGACTTGAAAAGACATTCATTCTGCTGGCTATCGCAAGCCTTGTCAATCAGATGGCCCGCGATATCGTTCTGACGTTTGTTCTATTTCGGCTTCCTGACCAAATCCAATTGCCCGACTATGGCACGATGGGTTTTCTGGCAGCCTGCTTCATGGGTGTTATTCTTGTTTCCCTGACCGTGATTATTTTATACAATCACCTGCCAGATGAAAACGCATCACTTGATCGAATTCCTTGAAAAAATGATCCAACCAGGCAGTGCGGATTGTACACTGATGAACCTCAGGACGGGATTGGATCGAAACGAACTTGCAGAACTGAAACAGCAGTTGGCCCAGGTACGGGCTGATAATGAACGGCTCCGACAGCAGATAGAACTGTTGCGCGAGCAAAATGAAGGGTTGCGGAAACAGAATGAACAACTGCAAAAACAGGTTGGGCTTTTTCAAGCGGAAGTGAAAGAATTGCGAAGTGACAGCTCCTGCGTCGAAACGCGCCGGCAAGCGACAAGCGACGCCGTTTGCACGGCGGCATTGGGTGGAGCATCCGAAGCATCCGGGGCGGAAAGTGGGACAAGGCCGTTTTGTGCAACACGCCAAGCCGAGTTTGAAAGAAGTGAACGAGACGAAGGTGGCGGAACTGCCCTGCTGCCCGAAGTGTGGCGGGCGGTTGCGGGAGCGACGGCAACATGAGCAATTTGAGATTGACCTTCCGAAAGTGGAGCCGGTGATCACGCACTTTTTGACCTACAGTGGTTATTGCTGTCATTGCCGAAAACGAATGCGATCGTGGCATCCCGATCCAATTTCGCACGCCACGGGAGCGGCTGGGACTGTGATGGTTGGGCCGCGCTCCAAGGCGCTGGCGAGCGATCTCAAGCATCGTTTGGGTGTTTCGTATGCCAAAGTGAGTGAAGCGCTGAACGACAGCTTCAGCCTGCAAGTCTGTCGCAGTGGCTGGTGCCGCGCCGATCGCAAATTGGCTGGCATGGCCCGACCCGTGTATGAACGATTGATCGAGTTGATCCGTCAATGCAGCGTGGTGCATGCAGACGAGACGGGTTGGCACATCGGGACCTTGGCGGCTTGGCTGTGGGTCTTCACCAATTGCGAGATTACCGTCTACGATATCCGCACCAACCGCTCCAGCGACGTGGTCATCGATATCTTGGGCGAGCAATTCAAAGGCATTCTGGCAACCGACGGCTTTCTGGCATACGATGAGCGACGATTGAGGGACTGGCTGAAACAAAAATGCGTCAGTCATTTGCTCACCGACCTGAAGCAGATGCGCGAGAGCAAGACCGGGCGGGCTTTGCAATTTGCACAGCAGATGACCCCACTCTTGCAAGATGCCCTGCACCTGAAGGCTGAAAAGCCTGCCTTGGATCCATTTACCTTTGCAAACTGCGCACGAGCGTTTGATTGCTCATCAACGGCGCTTCACCGATCCCGACAACGCTCGCTTTGCCAAACGGCTTCGCAAACACCAACCTCATCTCCTGCGGTTTCTTTATGTCGAGGCATTGGACGCTACGAACAACCAAGCCGAGCGCATGATTCGTCCCGCCGTCAACGCCCTGCGCCCTTCCAGGGTCATCCGAAAAACCAATGGCTGCAACCAAACCCAATCGGGAGCCGAGACGCATGCGATTCTTTCGAGCATCCTGGGGACTGCTCATCAACATTCTGTTCCATTCTTGGATTACCTTGTTCAACTGCAACGAGCGGGTCAGGCGCCGCCGCTCGCTTCATATTCTTCCTTTCCATCTCAAGCCTCTGTTGTGTCTCCAACACCACGGTAAACACATACATAAAGCAACCTTAATAAACGAGCGCAACTTACGATTTTTAGAAAGGAAGCTTTTATGGGCAAAAATCTGATCGCCAAAGCATCAATAAGTATCAATGCGTCCAGCGCAAAAGTCTGGGACGCGCTGGTCAATCCCCAATCCATCAAACAATATATGTTCGGCACAAATGTTGTCTCGGACTGGCAGGAAGGAAGCCCGATTTTCTGGAGGGGTGAATGGCAGGGCAAGCCGTACGAAGACAAAGGCAAAATCATCCAACTCAAGCCAGGACAAAAAATTCAATATACTCATTTCAGTCCCCTTTCCGGCGTTCCCGACAAACCCGAAAACTATCACACGGTAACGGTCGAATTATCAGCCGACGGAAATCAAACTCACGTTTTGCTGACTCAGGATAATAATGCCAACGAAGAGGAGCGCTCACATTCCGAAAAGAATTGGGAGATGATGCTCACAGAGTTGAAGAAGTTCATGGAAAACAAATAAAATCGGATTCCAGTTTATAGTTAAAAAGATCAAAAATCGAGATTCTTACAGGTGAATGACATGAGAAAACTGTTTTCGTTCAACATGGTATCGCTCGACGGTTTCTTTGAGGGGGCGTCAAAATGGGACCTCAGTTGGCACAGCGTGGACGCCGAATTCAATGAATTCGCCATCGCCCAGCTCAACGAAATCGGCGCGCTTCTCTTCGGACGAGTGACGTACGAGGGCATGGCAAGTTACTGGTCCTCTCCTGACGCGGCGAAGAACGACCCGGTTGTCGCCGGTCTGATGAATCAAATCCCCAAAATCGTCTTTTCAAAAACGCTGGACAAAGCCGAATGGAAAAACACGCAACTGGTCAAAGATCACGTTGCCGACGAAATCTCAAAACTGAAAAAGCAGTCAGGCAAGGACCTTGCCATTTTCGGCAGCGCCAACTTGATGTCCGGGCTGATGCGGATGGATTTGATTGACGAACACCGCGTCATGGTCAATCCCGTGATTCTGGGCAGCGGCACTCCTCTATTCCAAACAAAAGACAAAATCAATTTGAAACTTCTAAAGACAAGATCATTTAATAACGGGAATATTCTGCTTACCTATCAGTCGAATGGAAAATAGCCAAAGGAGAATGCCATGGGAAAAGTCACAACCGGATTTTCGATGTCGTTGGATGGGTTCGTGGCCGGACCGAACGACAGCCCGGAAAATTCCCTAGGCGATGGTGGCGACCGGCTCTTCAAGTGGTACTTCAGCGGCGATGCCACGCACGAAGTCCCGGGCGGCAATCGCACGTTCAAGATGTCGAAAGAAGGCGCGGACATGATCCAGGAAGCCAGCCAATCCGCGGGCGTATTAGTGACCGCGCGTCGAACATTCGACATCGCCCACGCCTGGGGCGGAAAACATCCCATGAATGTGCCGATCGTTGTCGTTACCCATCGCGTCCCGCAGGAATGGGTCAATAAGCCCGGATCACCTTTCACGTTCGTGACGGACGGTGTTGAAAGCGCCATAGAAAAGGCCAGACAAATTGCAGGCGAGAAGACCGTCGTCGTCGGCGCGCCGAGCGTCGTGAAGCAATGTCTCCAGGCCGGGCTGATGGACGAAATCCACATTGACCTTATTCCCACGCTTCTCTTTGACGGCATTTCGCTGTTCGATCATTTGGGAATCAAACCTGTGGATTTAGAAATAGTTGAAGTGAATGCAACTGCGGAGGTCGTTCATATCACCTTCCGCGTCATCAAGTAGATGATGTTCCAAAGGCAGCAGTGAGGATCAAGATAACTCAAGATAAATACGCGAACATTAACGGACTCAAACTATATTTCATAATAAAAGTCAACCGATGATTCTGTTTCATGGTGGCTTCTGCATAATCAGCGGAAAAAGAATGATATAAATCTTGAGCATTCCTCGCAAACATACATAACAAAAGAGACTGGCAATTTTGAGCCAGTTTCTTTTTGTTTCATTTTCTGTCATCGCCAGCCATGATTCGCTTTTGATATAATAAATTTGTGATGGATTTCCCAATATAAATCGGCCCGTAAAAATCTCATCTCATAAGGAGAATGTTATGGCAACTACAATTGATAATTTGAAAGAAGCATTCGCTGGAGAAAGTCAGGCGAATCAAAAATATCGCGCTTTTGCAAAGAAAGCCGAGCAGGATGGATTCCCCAATATCGCTCGTCTCTTCCGCACCGCCGCCGAGGCGGAACGCATCCACGCTGAAGGACATTTGAAGGCGATGGAGGAGCTTTGCTCGACCATCGAAAATCTGCAAACTGCGATCCAGGGCGAGACGTACGAATACACCAAAATGTATCCGCCGATGCTCGAGCAGGCAAAAGCCGACGATCACCAAGCCAGGCGGATGTTCGGCTATGCGCTCGAGATCGAGGAAGTCCATGCCAAATTGTATAAGCTGGCATTGGAAGCTGTGATGCAGGGCGAGGACTTAACGGAAACCGAATTTTATCTCTGCCCGGTTTGCGGACGAATCGAATTTGGAAAGCCGACCGAAGCGTGTCCCACCTGCGGGACAAAGCCCGACAAATTCATTTTGATATAAACAATACAGTGCAAGAGACCAGTCGCAGCGACTGGTCTCTTTTTAATTAGCGGTGTAATGTGCCGCGTGGCAATCTCCTGTTTGAAGGTTATCTGAGATTGCCGCGTCGTGGCGCCATGGCGCCACTCCTCGCAATGACAACTAATAATGAGTATTAATAATTGATGTTACGCGGTTTTCCTCCCTCATCCCCGGCCCTTCCCCCAAAAGGGGAAGGGAACCCCCTCCCATAGGGAGAGGGGAGGGTGAGGGTGCGTAACATCAGTTAATAAAGAAACTTTCGAAGATCGAAATCTGTCAGAGATTTCAGAATCAAATCTGCACCATCAATTTTCAATAAAGATGTAGTCGGGTTTGGCACGGCCACAACGAAAATCCCGGCGGACTTCGCGGCCTTCACGCCGTTGGGCGAATCTTCGAAGACAATCGCCTCGTCCGCAGCAACACGTAATTCATGCAGCGCTCTGATAAACAAATCCGGATTCGGTTTGGTGCGGCCCGGCGCGACATCGTCGGCGCAGATGACCCTGTCGAAATGGCGGGCCAGCCCAAGCCGGGAAAGATGCGTATCCACCCACGAATGCGGCGAACTCGACGCGACGGCAAGTCTGATCGCGCGATGTTTCGCGTCGCGGATGAGATCAACGACACCGGGAAGAATCGGCTGGCGAAGGGTCTGCGCGTCGCTCTCCGACCTTTGACGGGCGCGCAGGTCATCGAGTTGGATCGCGTCCCCGGCCTGATCCCGCAAATGCTCCGCCGCGTCGAAGTTCGAAATGCCATAGCCGCCGACGATCTTTCCCCATTCGTCCTGCGGAAAAGGCAATCCATATTCGGAATAGATTTTCCGCCAGGCTTGAACTTCCGGCGTTTCGGTGTCGAGAATCAAACCGTCGAAGTCGAAGATGAGGGCATGGATCATTTTCAGTTTGCAAAATGCGGCATGATGTCCCAGACGAGACGCTCGAGCGTCTCGAAATCATTTTTGTATGCGCTCATGATGAAAAGCTGCGAGCCGATATCCTGATAGTGCCCAATCAAATCGGCGGCCTGCGCGACGGTGACAGCAAGGCCGCGAAACGGCTGAGGCGCTTCGAGACGTTCCATTTTGGCTTTGAGTTCGGCTTCGTTCCTGGCAATCAGCATCGCAGTCAGATTCGTGCGCTCGATGGTGTTGTAATCGCGGCCAGCCGCGTCACAATGTTTTTTCAGAACATCAAATTTCTTTTTGACGGTATCCGGGTCGCCAAAGATGTTGCAAACATCGCCCCAACGCGCGACGGCGCGTAACGTCAATTGCTCACCGCTTCCGCCGATCATGATGGGCGGATGCGGCTTCTGCACCGGCTTCGGTTCGAGGATGGCATCTTTGATGTGGAAATATTTTCCGTCGAACGTTGCGCGCGGCTCGCGCCACATCGCGAGGGCAATCTGAATTGCTTCTTCCATCTGAGCGATGCGGACGGCAGGCTTTTCGGGAAACTCCCAGCCGTATTGGTTGTATTCCTGAACGTTCCAGCCCGCGCCGATTCCAAACGTGAGACGGCCATGGCTGATAATGTCCACGCCGGCCGCGATCTTTGCCAGATGTGCCGGGTTGCGATACGCCACTGAGGTAACCAGCGTTGCCAGCCGAATCTTGCTGGTGACCGCCGCCAGCGCCGCGAGCGTTGACCAGCCTTCCATGAACGGTTCGTCCGCTTCGCCGACGCCGCGGATCTGGATCAGATGATCCATCAGCGAAAACCAACTGAAGCCGTGCATCTCCGCCCATTGCGCCTTGCGCTTGACTTCGTCGAAGATTTGATGCGGGTCCGAACCAAACAGCCACGAGGGATTGTGTATGCCGAATTTCATGAGGTCTCCTGACAAATCATATTATAAGAGGGTTTGAAACAAAGGTGATCAAGCACTGAGCCAATTTCGGGACTGTGATTGACAGCCGTACAAAACCATGCTATTCTGTACGGCAGAAGAGGCAACCATGCAAGAGACAAAATTAACCATCCGCCTGCCGCGCGAACTGTTGGAAAATGCCAAGCGCTACGCCCGCCAGCAAAACACGACGCTGACCAAATTGGTCAGCGAATATTTGCAGCATATCCCTGCGTCTGACCCGACGCTCAATAATGCGCCGCTCGTCCGCAAGCTTTCGGGCACGCTCTCGAACAAGGTTTCCATTGCCGATTACAAGAGGCATCTCGAAGAAAAATATGGCCGCAAAAATTAAAGTGTTCTTCGATCTGAATGTTATTCTGGATGTGCTGCAAAAGCGGGAACGCTTTTACGAAACTTCGTCTCAATTGCTCGCCTGTGCAGAAACAGGGCGCATCCAGGGATTCGTCGCGCCCCATTCGCTAACGACTCTTTATTACCTGATTGCAAAGGATCAATCTCCCGCTAAAGCACGCGTGATGCTGACCAGCCTCCTGCAAATCCTTTCCGTTGCGGCCATTGACCAGTCCACAATTGAACAAGCGCTTAACCTGCCTTACCGCGATTTCGAGGATGCGGTGCAAATGATGGCAGCTGTGCAATGCAAAGCTGATTATCTCGTCACGCGCAATGTACGTGATTTCGAGCCTGCACCAATTTCGGTGATACAACCAAGCGAGCTGATTGCGCTGGTGTAAAAGCGAAGACGACCAGATGAAACAGTGCTTTTGGGATGTTTTCGCCACCGTCGAAGGAAAACAACCGCTTGTGTTCAAGGGAAAGCTAATGGACGGATGCTGGTCAGAAGGATGCCTTGTGACCGCTGAAAGTAAAGAAAGTACGTTAGCCGAAACGGGAATAAAATATGGCATCACCATGTACTTGATGGAATACAAGATTATTGCCCGAAAGAAGAACTAGCAGTCTCGCCCCGAATCAATAACAACAAAATAGGACGGCAGATAATCTGCCGTCCCAATAATTTAAGTACGAGATTGCCACGACACGCCTTGCGTGTCTCGCAATGATATTAGAAGAGTTTCAACACTGCCTGACTTGCCCAATCAAACAATGGTGCGGGGACGAGGCTGACAATTACTGTCAGCACTGCCGCCAATCCCCACGTGAGGTTGAGCCACGGTTCGCTGGTGGTTTCCGGTTCGCCCTCACGCATGTACATTGTCACGACCACGCGCAAGTAGTAGTAGGCGGAGATGAGCGAGGTCAGCACGCCAATGACGGCCAGCAGATAGAACTGCCCGGCAATGGCGGCGCGGAAGAGATAGAACTTGCCCACAAAGCCAAGCGTCGGCGGGATGCCAGTGAGCGAAAACATGAAGACCGTCATCGCCGCGGCGAGGGCGGGATGTTTTCGCCCAATGCCCGCGTAATCAGCAATCTCCAATCCGCGCTGCCCTGAGCCTGTCGAAGGGTTGCCTTCAGCTTTTTCAAGCGCGATCACAACCGCCCACGCGCCGAAGTTGGTCAGCGCGTAAGAGACGAGATAGAAAAGCCCAGCGGCAACGGAAGTCGCGACCACGCCTTTCTGTCCATACGGCACGAACGCCATCAGAATATAACCCGCGTGTGCAATGCTTGAATAAGCCAGAAGCCGCTTGATATTCGTCTGCGCGATGGCGATTATATTTCCCACAATCATCGTCAACGCGGAGATGACCGCGATGATCGGGGTTATGTCAGAAGCCAGTGAGGGAAATGCCAACGAGAAGACACGCAATAACGCGGCAAAGCCCGCGATCTTTGCGCCCGCAGCCATGAACGCCGTCACCGCAGAAGGCGCGCCTTGATACACATCGGGAGTCCACATGTGGAAGGGAACGGCCGCGACCTTGAAGCCGAGTCCGACCAGGATGAGGGCTGAGCCTATCGTAAGCAGGAGCAGGCTCGAGGTCCCGGATGATGCGGCATTCGCTGCGCTCACGATGCCAGCCAGGGAAGTGGTCCGCGTCGCGCCGAAGACCAGCGCAATCCCATAAACAACAAATCCGGTCGAGAATGCGCCGAGCAAAAAATATTTGAGTCCCGCTTCCTCCGAATTGACATTGGGACGAGCGAAGGCGGCCAGCACGTAAAGCGGAATCGAAAGCATCTCCAGCGCAAGAAAGACGATGATGAGGTCGGCAGCTTGAGCCATCAGCATCATGCCGACGACGCTGAAGAGCAAAAGTGTGTAGTATTCGCCGCGTTCGATGCCCATGCGTTTGACATAACCGTACGCCAGCGCAATGCCAAACAGGCCGGAGACGAGGAGCAGCGCATTGACGAAGGTCGAGAAACCATCGAGAACAACCATGTTGTTAAAACTCGTCCCGGTGGCGCCGACCTGCGAAAGCGTGATGCCGAGTGAAATCGCCAGACCCAGCGCGGCAAGCAAGGCTGTGATGCCTTTGTTCTTGACGAAGAGATCAACCAGCAGAAGCAGGCACGCCCAAACCGTCAGAACGAGAAGCGGAAGAATGATAGAGAAATTGAGAGGTGGCATATCGTCTCCTCCCTCACCCCATCCCCTCTCCCAATTTTGGGAGAGGGGCAAGGGGTGAGGGAAAGATTATCTCATTGCCAGCGCGGCGGCCTGGAAGGCGGCGGTGAGCTTGTCCACGGACGGGGCCATCAAGTGGAAAAACGGCGCGGGATAAAGGCCAATCCAGAAGATGAAAATCAGCAGCGGGACAATCGTAACGATTTCGCGCCAGTTCAAATCGCGCAAAGCATGACCATGCTTCCTGACTTCTTCCACGATGGAACCTTCCGGGCCCATGAACATTTTTTGGAACATGTACAAAATATAAACCGCGGCCATGATGACGCCCAGCGCAGCAAAGCCTGCATACCACGGCGAGTTGAGAACCGTCGAGCCGAACGCGCCGAGCAAAATCGTGAACTCGCCGACAAAGCCATTCAAGCCGGGCAAGCCCATCGAAGAAAGCGAAACGATGAGGAAGATCGTGCCGAAGATCGGCGTGACCTTCCACAATCCGCCATAGACTTTGAATTCGCGCGTGTGCGTCTGCTCGTAGATCATGCCGACCAGCAGGAACAATGCGCCCGTGCTGAGTCCATGATTGATCATCTGCAAAATGCCGCCTTGAATTCCCTGCGGATTGAGGGCGAACAGACCCAGCATGACGAAACCAAGATGGCTGACAGATGAATACGCAACCAGTTTTTTGATGTCTGCTTGCGCGTACGAAACTGCCGCGCCATAAATGATCCCGATCACGGCCAGTACCGCGATCACCGGCGCGGCCTGGACTGCGGCCTGCGGGAACAGGGTCAGATTGAAGCGCAGGAAGCCGTACGTTCCCATCTTCAGCAAAACGCCTGCCAGAATGACAGAACCAGCGGTCGGGGCCTCGACGTGGGCATCGGGCAGCCACGAATGGAGCGGCCACATCGGGACTTTGATCGCGAACGCGGCAGCGAAGGCAATGAACAGCCACAACTGCGTGTGCGGGTCAATGCCGCCTTTGGCGATCAAATCGGGAACCGAGAATGTGCCCTGATAAATTCCGAGCCACAAGATCGCCAGCAGCATCAGGATCGAACCGGCCATCGTATAAAGGAAGAACTTGAGCGCGGCATAGATGCGGCGCGGTCCGCCCCAGATGCCGATCAGGAAATACATTGGGACGAGGGTAAACTCCCAGAAGATGTAGAAGAGGAATAAATCCTGCGCGAGGAATACGCCCGTCATGCCGACTTCGAGCAGTAGGAAGAACAGCAAAAATTCCTTGACGCGTTCTTCGACCGCTGTCCACGTGGAAAGGATGGAAATCGGCGAGAGGAACGTCGTCAGCAAAACGAGGAGGATGCTGAGTCCGTCTATGCCCAGATAATATTGAATGTTCCACCCGGCGACGGTGATCCAATTGTATTTGGCGACCAGCTGCAAATCCGGATTGGAGGCGTTGAACATCGTCAGCACCCAGATCGAAATCAAGAACGTGATGAGCGATGCGATGAGCGCCGTCCAACGCAGGGCATTTTTCTTGTCGCCTGGAATGAACAACAAAACAAGCACGCCCAAAAGCGGGAAGAAGGTCATGAGCGTGAGGGGTTGGAGGATAAATTCCATGTGAACCTCGTCAGGCCCTCACCCTTTCCTCTCCCAGTGGGAGAGGAAAGGGTGAGGGGAATTTTATTTCAACAACAAATATCCCAAAATTGCAACGACGCCGATGAGAACAAACAGCGCGTAACTGCGGACAAAGCCGTTCTGGAAGCGGCGCAAACCGGCGGCAGCATTCTTCGTCCATTCGCCGAGGCCGTTGAAGAACGCGTCAATGCCGCGCTGATCCGCATAACGGTTGAGCATGACGTTGCTCAGCCAGTTATACGCGCCAGCAATGACTTTCTCGTGGAACCAATCGTGCCAGAATTTCCAGTCAATCACGTCTGCGGTGAAACGCGTGATGTCCACATAACGATCAATGAATAAAGCCTTGTAACCTTCGTCCACGAACCACTTGCGTTCCATGCCGGTAAAGATCGGGCCGAACATTTTCTTGAGCGGATCCGCCTCGCCCGCTTTGAGCGGCTCGCGCCCGTAAAGAAGCCAGGAAATGAAAATGGCGATCAGTGCCAGCGCGGTGGAAGTCAACGCGACGCTCATGACGAATTCGCCGGGCTCGATGAACTCGACGGTATGTTCGAGCCATTTGGTCAACGTCTCGACGCCGGGCAGATTCAATGCGCCCCCGACGACCGACAAAGCGGCCAGCACCATCAACGGTATAGTGATCACCTTCGGGCTTTCTTCCGCTTTCGCGGCGGCCTCGTGACGCGGCTTGCCAAAGAACACCATCCAAATCTGGCGGCCCATGTAGAACGCGGTGAAGAACGCAGCAATGGTCAGCAGCCAATAAACAGCGCTGAAACCTCCGCTGAACGCATTGGCAAGGATTTCGTCCTTCGACCAAAAACCCGCGAATGGGAAGACACCAGCCAACGCCAACGCGCCGGTCAAATAAACCCAAAACGTAACCGGCATGGTCTTGCGAAGCCCACCCATGTTACGCATATCGCCGGGATCGAACGCTTCTTCGCGATGACCTGCATCCTCCCTCGCCCCTTCACCCCTCTCCCCCTGGGAGAGGGGACGGGGGTGAGGTGATAATGGCGAGTGGTGAGCCAGATGATGATGTCCGCGTTCCATGCCGAGGATGACGGAACCAGCTGAGAGAAAGAGCAATCCCTTAAAGAAAGCATGTGTGATGAGATGGAACATTCCCGCCGCGAACGCGCCCATGCCAACGCCAGCCACCATGAATCCAAGCTGGCTGATCGTCGAATAAGCGAGAACCTTTTTGATGTCGTATTGACCCACGGCAATCGTCGCGGCGAACAGGGCAGTCAACGCGCCGACCATCGCCACGATGAATTGCGCGGCAGGCACGGTCACATACAACGCAGCGGAACGCGTAACAAGATAAACACCTGCGGTCACCATCGTCGCGGCATGGATCAAAGCCGAGACCGGAGTCGGGCCCGCCATCGCGTCGGGCAGCCAGACGAAGAGCGGAATTTGCGCCGATTTGCCGGTCACTCCAAGCAACAAGAAAAGCGTGATGGCTGTGATCAAACCCGGATTGCTCGCGGCAATCGCGGGCGCTTGTTGAAAGACCTGGTCGAATTGGAGGCTGTGGAACGCCCAGAACATCAGGAACGAAGCGATCAAGAAACCAAAGTCACCGATGCGGTTGGCGATCATGGCTTTCTTGGCAGCATTGGAATTCGCCCATGAGGGGCGGCCAAGCGTGTCCATCTCGTACCAGAAGCCGATCAACAGGAAGGAACAAAGTCCCACGCCCTCCCAGCCGACGAACAACATCAGGTACGAGTCGCCGCCCACGAGGATCATCATGGCGGCGATGAACAGGTTGAGGAAAACGAAGAAACGGCGGAACCGCTTGAGGTCGTTCTTGAAGCGCACATCCTCGCGCATGTATCCGATGGCGTAGATGTGGATCAGCGTCCCGACGCCGGAGACGACCAGCATCATCGTCGTGGATAACGTATCGACGCGGAACGTCCAATCGAGCTGCAGAGTCCCGATATGGATCCACTCGCCAATCGTCCAGCGCACCGCTTCGGGATGCTGTGTCAGCGAATAAGCCAGCAAAACAGAAACAACAAACGCAAGTCCCGAGGCGAGGCTGGCTGCCATGCCGATAACCTTTTCACTGAACCGGCCGCCGAAAATAATATTGACCAGGAGGCCAATGACCGGGAAAAAGACAATCCAGGGAGCGAGATAGAAGAACGTCATGGGTTATCCCTTGAGGTTGTTCATTTCATCAATGTTGATGCTGTGCTTCGTGCGGAAGATCGCCACGATCAAAGCCAGGCCGACCGCCACCTCCGCCGCCGCGACCGTCATCACGAAGAAGACGAAGATCTGGCCTTCGAGAATCTGATACACGCGCGTGAACGCAACGATTGCGAGGTTGGCCGCGTTCAACATCAACTCAATGGACATGAAAATGATCAGCGGGTTGCGGCGGACCAACACGCCCAATGCGCCGATGGTAAAGAGGATGGCTGAAAGAGCAATGTAATAATTTATAGGAATCATAAGTGTTATCAGGTTACATTGGTAATTGGTGATTAGTATTACAGCGCAAAGTTAGAGTTTTGAGGGTTCTGCTCATGGCTTTTCTACCGTTTTCGCCCTCATCCCCAACCCTTCCCCCAAATGGGGAAGGGAGTCTCCTCTCCCTTTGGGAGAGGGAAAGGGTGAGGGAGAATTGGCAGGGAACGATTGCTCAACCTTGCGCTGTAATGTTAGTAATTCGTGATGTGTAAAATGCCTGCAGATCACGCATCACGTATTACGTTTTACTTTCCCTGCCCTCCTTTCTCTTTGATCGTCAACACAATCGCGCCGACCATGGCAATCAGCAGCAAAACAGATGTGACTTCGAACGGCAGCAGATATTGATTGAACAACGCCTGCCCCACCGCCTGCGGACTTCCGAAGGTTTGAACCGGCTGAGGAATGGTCCCGCTCGTAACCTTGCGGAAGAAAAGCAGGTAGCCCGCCTCGCCCGCCAAAATCAAAGCGAGGACAAAAGCCAGCGGCCTCTGCCACGGGAGCGCCTTCGACACCGGCAATGTTTCCGTTCCCAAAAGCATGATGACGAACAGGAACAGAACCATGATGGCGCCCGCGTACACGCTGACCTGCGTCAGGGCAATGAACGGCGCGTCCAACAGAATATAGAAGACCGCCACCGTCCCAAAGTTCAGCACGAGGAACAGCGCCGAATATACCACGTTGCGGCCGAGCAGCATGCCCAATGCGGCGGCAATCGCAATCAATGCAAGAACGAAAAAGGCAATCAAATCAGGCGTCATGCTTAATCCTGTGGATCCTTCATGTCCGGGACCGAACGCGTGAACACTCCCGATGGAGTCTTCTGCGGCGTGGTCTGCGCCTCGGCAGGCGCGGGTTCGAGCAGCATGTTCTTATCGTAGATCGCCTCGCGGCGGTCGGTGAAGCTCAACTCGTAATTATCGCCAAGCACGATGGCTTCCGTCGGGCAGGCATCTTCGCAAAAACCGCAATAGATGCAGCGCAGCATGTTGATCTCATACGTGGACGCGTAGCGTTCACCGGGCGAGAAGCGCTTCTCGTCTGTGTTTTCCGAGGCTTCGACGAAGATCGCATCCGCGGGGCAGGCCGCGGCGCACAACGCGCATCCGATGCACTTTTCGAGTCCGTTATCGTAGCGCTTCAACACGTGACGTCCGCGGAAACGCGGGCGGACGGGCCGCTTCTCCTCCGGGTATTGAACGGTCACCGGCCGCTCGAACATGGACCTGAGCGTCGTGCCGAGGCCGCGCGTCAATTCTCTAAGCATGAGCCACCTTCCTTCGCAGTGACATATTTACCAGTAAAACCGCAATCAAACCGGCAAGGATGGACAACACCGGTATCGTCCAAATGTAGATTGCTCCGAATTGGTTTGCGAGCAAAATGCCCAGTGCGGTGATGAAGACCAGGGCCAATGACAATGGCAATAAAACCTTCCAGCCGAACGCCATGAGGCGGTCATAGCGAATACGCGGCCACGTGGCGCGCACCCAAATCATCAGGAACAACAGCACGACGACTTTCAACAAAAGGTAGATCGGACCAAGCCACCAAAAATGATCCACGCTGAAGACCGTGCCTTGCAAAAACCAAAATTCGCGGAAGCCCCCGAAGAACAAGGTCGCCGCGATCATGCTGATGACGATCATCTTTTCGTATTCGGCCATGAAGAACAGCGCGAACTTCATGCCGGAATATTCGCTGTGATAACCCGCCGCCAGTTCCTGCTCCGCTTCGGGCATGTCGAACGGCGCGCGGTTGACCTCCGCCAGCGTCGTGACCATGAAGATCAACGCGCCCACCGGCTGGATGACCACAAACCAAACGCTTTTCTGCGCTTCGACGATATCGAGCAGGCTCATCGAATTGCCGAGCAAAATGGCGATGACAAAACAAAGTCCGAGTGACAATTCATAGGAGATCATCTGCGCCGACGAGCGCAGCCCGCCGAGCATGGCGTATTTGTTATTGGATGACCAGCCCGCCAGCACAATCCCATAAACAGCAATCGAGGCGATGGCCGTCAAATACAGCACGCCCACGTTGATATCGGAAACATACAACGTGACCGGGCGATTCAGAAATGGTAACGTAAACTGCGTCCCCAGCGGAATGACCGCCGCGAGGATCATGGCCGGCACAACCGTCATGATCGGCGCGAGAACGAACAACACCTTGTCCGCTTTGGCCGGCGTGAGCTCTTCCTTGAAAATCAATTTGACCGCGTCGGCAACCGGCTGAAAGAAACCCTGCGGTCCCGCGCGGTTCGGGCCAATCCGCGTTTGGATGCGGGCCAGGGCGCGGCGCTCGTATAACGTCAAATAAGCAAAGCCGGTGAGGACGGCAAAGATCAGGATAAACCCCTTGATGATAAATTCAATCCATAACGCAAGATCCATCATGCCCTCACTGAAACTTTTTTGGCGGCCTTCAGGCTGGCCTCGGCCGGAGCGGAAATGGGCAATCCCATCGAGCGCGGCACCAGCACCACGCCGGTCGAGATCGTTTCATCAATCTTCACGACCACGTCTTCGCTGACGCCGTCGAGACTCAGCTTCACACGCTCGCCCGCCTCGACGCCGAGCTGTTCCGCGGCGGATGGATGCAGCGCGACGAACGCCTCGCCGATTCTTTGATTCAACAATTTTGCGGATTCGACCGTCACGCCGCGATCATAGAGTTTGGTGACGGGAACTGCCAGCAATTTCTTTTCCTTCGGACGAAGTTCTTCCACTTTCTGGACCCGAGGCAGGGTGAACTTTTCCGAACGGTCCGCGGCGCTCGACAATTGGACGCCCAGGCCAAACTTGTTCTCATAGGTCGTGCCTCCGTAATACAAATCGCCGCGTCCGACAATTGGCCGCTGAGGTTTGACCTCCGCGAGTTTTGCGTAATTCAAACCCGCAAACGATTTGATATCTTCGGCAAGGATGTCAAACACGACGGATGCCGATGTGCCTTCGAGAATGACGCTCGCCTGCCTTGCAACTTGCGACGTGATCGCGAAATCGGGCCTGGTCCCGTCCAGCGCGGGAACCGCCGGATAGAAGCGCTGGACGCGCCGCTCACCGGATGTGAACGTGCCTTCGCGTTCGGTGTAAGCCTGTGCGGGCAGAACAACATCCGCAAGTTTCGCTGTTTCGGTTTCGAACAAATCCTGTGCGATGACGAATTCCGTGCCGTGAAGAGCCCTCACCAGCGCGGGATCATCACCCGCAGGGTCCGCGCCGACCACGTAAACCGTCTTGCCTTTGAGCGCGCCCACCAGATTTTCTTCGGGGCGGAAACCAATTTCCCACGCGCCCTGATCATTTGCGCGCTGCCAAACGCCGATCAAGCCGTTGTTCGGTTTGCCAGCATGTTCCGTGTCATTTAGCGCGCGGGCGCAAGCCGTAGCCAGCGCTGTCGAACCGTCGAGGCCAAGACCATCGCTTCCGAACAAGATTACAGCATTCTCGGCCTTGGCAAAGGCATCGCCGACCTTGCCTTTCTTCGTCAGGTCGTGAACGGTCCTGACTTCATCGCCATAAGAATAGCGGATCACAAAGGATGCGTAGCGATCAAGCTTGGTCTCGCGCGGGTTGGCGACGATCAACGCTGCGCCGCGCTGGACCGCCTGCTTGACTCGCAAATACCAGACTGGCGCTTCTTCATATAAATCAGATGCGACAACCACAATGGTGGTGCCTGCGCCCATTGCTCCGAAATTCGTCCCCTGCCCAACGCCGACCAGTGAAACCAGATCGCCGCCGCCCATGTGAGTGTACAAAACCGCCTTACCTTCAACCTGGTCGGCAAATGATTTCAAGTTGAACAAATCCTCGTTCGACAATCGTCCCGAAGCCAACACAACCAAATCTTTTTTGGCTTTGGCGATCGCTTCGCCCGCGGCTTGAGTCGCCGCATCCCATGAAGCGCGTGATAATTTTCCATCCTTGCGGATCAGCGGCTTGCTCAAACGCTTTTCACTTTCCGCGTAGTGATAAGCGAAGCGGCCCTTGTCGCACATCCAAATCTCGTTGACTTCCTCATTCTGCCGCGGCATCACGCGCTTGATGACGATCTTGCCGTCGCTCATCGCCTCGCGGCGCGTGTTGAAGGTGATGTTGCAGCCCACCGGGCACTGCGAGCAGATCGAAGCGGACGAACTCAATTCCCACGGACGCGCGCCAAAGCGGAAGTCCGCCGTGGTCAGCGCGCCGACGGGACAAATGTCGGTGGTGTTGCCCGAGAAAACGGAATCAAATCCCGGGTCCGATAAGGAGACGATCTGGGTCGAGCGGCCGCGCTCGTCGAAGCCAAGCACCGCATCGCCCGCGACCTCATCCTGAAAACGAATGCAGCGCGCACACTGGATGCAGCGTTCCTGGTCGAGATAGATCAATTCGCCAAGCGGGACCATTTTGGCGAGATGCATTTTCTCGTCAAATAAGAAGCGGCTCTTTCCCGGACCGTAAGCCATCGTCAGGTTCTGAAGCGGACACTCGCCGCCCTTGTCGCAGATCGGGCAGTCGAGCGGATGAGACGTGAGCAAAAATTCAATCGTGCTTTTTTGTCCTGCTTCGGCCTTCTCGGATTGTGTGTAAACCACCATTCCCTCCGAAACGGGATTGGTGCACGCCGTTTCGAGCTTGGGCAAAAACTGTAATTTGGGTTCGCCCTTATCATCGAGGATCGGCTTGCCCGTGGTGCGATCCATCACCGGACGCCCAATCTCGACGAGGCACATGCGGCACATGCCGACCGGTTCCATTTTTGGATGATAGCAAAAGACTGGAATATCAATTCCTGCTTCTTTCGCAGCATCCACCACCAGCATTCCATCAGGAACGGTGACTTGCTTTCCATCTATCGTTAGCGTTACCTGTTTCGTCATAAGTCTCCGTTCCCTCACCCTGCCCTCTCCCAATGGGAGAAGGGACAGGGGTGAGGGGAAACATTATTTTGTAAAATCCTGCGCGAACCTTTCGATGCCCGTGACCACTGCCATCGTGGAGAATTCACCCAATGGACAAAGGCATTTGTTCTGCATCTGTTTGGCAACGTTCAAAAGTAAATCCACGTTGTCAGTCGAATGCCCGCCGTCACGAATATCTTCGATCAAATGCATCATCCAATACGTGCCCTCGCGGCACGGCGTGCATTTGCCGCAGGATTCATGTTTGAAGAAATGGATGGTCTTGTTGATGACCCAGTCCATCGAGACGGTGTCGTCAATCACGATCACGGACGCCGATCCGAGGTCCGCGCCGAGCGTACGGACAGCGGCGTAGTCCATTTGCGTATCGAGAACTTTTTCATCCGCAGCGATGAATGAAGATGACGCGCCCGCAGGCATGATGGCCTTGACCGGGCGGCCTTCCTGAACGCCGCCGCCGTGTTCATAGATCAGCTGGCGGAAGGTTGTGCCAAAAGGCAATTCATAATTTCCGGGCTTGCGAACACGGCCCGAAAGCGAAAAGACTTTCACGCCCGCGCTGTCCGGCGTTCCCATGTTTTTATACCAGTCCGCGCCGTTGGCAAGAATCATCGGCAAGTTGGTCAACGTTTCGACGTTATTCACGACCGTCGGCTTGCCGTATAAACCATAAACTGCCGGGAACGGCGGGCGGATGCGCGGCGTTCCGCGTTTGCCTTCGATGGACTCGAGCATGGCCGTCTCTTCGCCGCAGATGTATGCGCCCGCGCCGAGATGAGTGTAAATATGAAGCGAATAATCCGTGCCGAAAAGATTCTCGCCGAGAACACCGGCTTCTCCCATCTCCGCGATCTTCTCATCGAGGAATTTCGCGACCTGCCAGAACTCGCCGCGCAGATAAACGTACGCGGCGTTCGCGCCGACCGCGTAGGAAGCAATCGCAACGCCCTCCAAAAACTGGAACGGATTGCTTTCCATGATCTCGCGGTCCTTGAACGTGCCCGGCTCGGACTCGTCCGCGTTGGCAACCACGTAATGCGGCCAGATCTTGTTATCAATGAACGACCACTTCACGCCGGTCGGGAAGCCTGCGCCGCCGCGCCCGCGCAGCCCGGAAGCCTTGACCGCGTCGGTCACTTCGCCCGGCTTCATCTTCGTGACCACTTTTTTGAACGCCTCGAAGCCGCCGTTGCTCTTATATACATTCAGTTTGTTGATATCGGGGATGTCCCGATGACGCAATAGGATATGTGTCATAAGCATCTATTCTGCCAATGGGATGATCTGTCCTTCACGGCGAGCAATTTCGATGATCCAGCTGCTATTGCTTTCATTATATTGTTTTACTCCAACTGCAATCGGTTCAATACGGCTATCAATATCAGCAGCAACATGCCATAGCTTATCAATATCGCGCCGTTTAGGTCGTTTCTTATCGAAGGACGAAGACACAACAAGCAAATCTATGTCGCTCCATTCACTGAACTTCCCTGTCGCATAGGAACCAAATATCACACCTGCCGAAACAGGAATACCGTGTTCAGAGAGAGCATGCAGATATTTTTTGACAATTTTTACAACAGACTTATTAACCATTCAAGCGTTCCTTTTGCTCGACGCATATAATACTTGGATTCCGTCAACGAAATTGGAGTGGGTAAAGTATCGGTATAACGACCTTCGATATTGAACTCATTGACTTCAGCCAGAACTTGTTTATGTTCTACCTTCAACTCAATCTCAGCTATTTCTGCCAGTCGAATCAAGTTGTGAATTTTTGGTGGCATTTTGCCTGTTTGTTTGACTACATGCGCCTTAACCGCTTTTTCCAATGACAAGTGCACGGCGAACAAGCCCAACATAACTCGTTTACCTTTAATAAGATACAAAGCGTCATCCCATGAAGCCAATGCACCATCACGCCAATGAGTTATTTGTTTTTCTACATCAAACTCCGACTCGTCGCTCATGTTTTTCTTTACACGCTACGAATTGCTTTCGGCTTTTCTCAACGCCTCGATCAATTCCATCGTCTTATCTACATTCATATCTTCGTAATACTTCAATCCGTCGCCGCTTTGGATCTGGAACATCGGCGCACGATCACAGGCCGCGAGACAAGTCACCGCTTCGAGCGTGACCAAGCCATCGGCGGTCGTCTCGCCGACTTTGATCCCAAGGTTGGAGCATAACGACTCCATGAATTGATCCGCGCCGCGCAACGCGCAGGGCAGATCGGTGCAAACCTGCATCCGATACTTGCCCTCTTTTTTATCGTGATACAAAGTGTAAAAGCCAACCACCGAGCCGACATCCGTCACGCTGATCTCAAGCGCATCGGCAATGTCCTGCATCGCTTCTTTTGTGATGTAACCGTCTTCGCGTTGCGCGAGATACAGCAGCGGCATCACCGCCGAGCGTTTATGTTCGGGCGGATACTTCGCCAGAATTTGTTTGACTTCTTTGGGATATTTTTCAGCGAGACTCATCGGTCAATGTCTCCGAGAACGATGTCAGTGGAAGCGAGGATGGCTATCAAATCGGCCACCAGGTGTCCCCTGACGATTTGAGGTACCACCGAAAGGTTATCGAACGAAGGCGTGCGCCAATGGACGCGGTATGGTTTGGGGCCGCCGTCACCTTCCAGGTAAACGGCCAGTTCGCCGCGCGGGGATTCAACCGCACTGTAAATGGAAGCCTTCGGCGCGGGGAAGCCTTCCGTCCACAACTTGAAGTGATGGATCAGCGCCTCCATGCTGGTGCCGATCTCGGAGCGCGGCGGCGTGACGAATTTGCGGTTGTCGCTGCGGACAGGGCCCATCGGCAATTTGTCCAATGCCTGTTCGACGATCTTCAACGATTCACGCAGCTCCTGCACGCGGACAACATAACGCGCGTAGGTATCGCCTTTTGTATCGGTCGGCACATTGAAATCATATTGTTCATAACCCATGTACGGACGCGCCTTACGCAAATCCCAATTGACGCCGGAAGCGCGCAGCATTGGTCCGGTCACGCCGTGTTGAAGCGCGGTCGCCGCGTCGAGTTTGCCGATGCCCACCGTCCGGTCGAGCCAGAGCGGATTCTTCGTCAACAAAGCTTCATATTCATCAATGCGCTTCGGGAGCAACTTAATGAAATCGCGCACCGCGGCTTCGAATTCCACCGGCACATCGCGCCACACACCGCCGGGGCGGAAGTACGTCACCATCATGCGCTGGCCGGAGACCATCTCGAAGATGTCGAGGATAATTTCGCGCTCGCGGAAACAATAGAGGAAGACCGACATCGCCGCCAGGTCGAGCGCTGTGGTGCCAAGCCAGACCAAATGCGAGGCGATGCGCTGCAGTTCGGTCAGGATCACGCGCAAAGCCTGCGCGCGCGGCGGCACGTCGAGGCCGACCAATTTCTCGACCGCCATCACATACGCAAGGTTATTGCCCATGTTGTTCATATAATCCAGGCGGTCGGTCATCACTTCGGCCTTGAGATACGTCTTGGCTTCCATGTTCTTCTCGATGCCTGTGTGCAAATAACCGATCTCTGGGATGCAGTTAACAATGACTTCGCCGTCCAGTTCGAGCACCAGGCGTAGAACACCGTGCGTAGAGGGATGCTGCGGCCCCATGTTCAAGATCATGGTCTCGCCCGAAACGGCGCGTTCCGAAACTAAATGTTTATAGGGCCCGACAGGAATCTCCTGCAGTTGATATTCACTCATGACTTTTCCTTGTCAATCCTTGCGAAGATTTGGAATCTTCACAGGTTGAGTTCTATTCCTTGACATACGGTTTACGCACGTCAATCTCTTCAAAGTTGAACGTAAACTGCGGCTCTTCATAGCCCAGCGGAAAATCCTTGCGGAGCGGATGCCCGTCCAGGTCATCGGGCAGAAGAATGCGGCGCGGATCGGGATGGCCTTCGAATTCGATCCCGAACATATCCATGATCTCGCGCTCGCGCCAGTTCGCAGCCGCAAACACGCCGGTCGCGGTCGGGACCTTGAGCCGGCTTCCGTTCACCGGGACTCTCAACTGCACCGACAGATTCCGCGCCAGCGATGTAAGCTGGTAGATCACATGAAAACGCGGACGCGAAGCATCCTGCGGCCAGTAATCCACCGCCGTCATGGCGGAGAGCAGCGCAAATTCGTGCGCATCGCGCAAAAGCGTCAACGCCTCGATAATGTGTTCCGGTTTGACAAAGACGTGCGCTTCGCCGCGAAACTCTTCGAGCGTTGCGCCGAATTTTTCTTGTAATGTTTGGACGATCTTTTCGAGTTTAGTGTCCATTGATCTCTATCCACACAGTCATTTCAATTCGATACTCGAAATTCGATCATCGAATATCGAATTACGCTTTCGCTGCATCCTTGAACCTTTCACCCTTGACCTTTTCGGACAAAGTCAGCACACCGTGGATCAAAGCCTCCGGTCGCGGCGGGCAGCCAGCCACGTAAACATCAACAGGCACTACTTCGTCCACGCCCTGGACAATGGCGTAATTATTGAACACGCCGCCGCACGAAGCGCAATCGCCCATGGCGATCACCCATTTCGGTTCGGGCATCTGGTCATACAAACGGCGCAGGACCGGCGCCATTTTGCGCGAGACCCGTCCCGCCACGATCATCAAATCCGATTGCCGCGGGCTGGGGCGCATCAGCTCCATCCCAAAACGGCTCATGTCGTAACTTGCGGCCTGCGCCGCCATCATTTCGATGGCGCAGCAAGCCAGTCCGAACAACATCGGCCACATGGCATTCGTACGCGCCCAGTTCACGGCAGTTTCGAGCGTGGTCGTCACCACGCCCATGTTGCCGAGTTTCTGCTCTACTCCCATTCAAGCGCTCCTTTCTTCCACGCGTAAATGTAACCAATCAACAGGATAACGATAAAGATAGCCATCTCGGCCAGCCCAAACAGTCCAAGCTGACGGAAGACGACCGCCCACGGGAGGAAGAAGATGACTTCGATATCGAACAGGATGAACAGGACCGCGATCAAATAAAAGCGCACCGGCATGCGCCGCGTCCCGGGACCGATGGGTGCGATTCCCGATTCGTAAGGCTCAGATTTGACGCTGGATCTTTTCTTCGGTCCGAACAATTCCCCCAAACCAATCGCAATCACTGCAATGACCGTTGCCAATGCGATCATAACTCCAATGGCGATGTACTCGAGCAACATAGACACCTCAAAGAGAATACGCTTTAAGGCCTATCGGGAACAATGGCAACCTGGAGTCAGCGGAGATCGTCTAAATTCGACGGCAATCAGCCGGGCTCGTTTTCCTCGGACAGGCCCAAGTTGTGCAAACTTGCACACTGGCGATGAAGTATATCATAAGAGGCCTGGCCGGGACAGACAATGTGTCGCATTTCACAAAAACGGATGGCGATGGTCCTCTTGAATGGGATACAAAAAGAGCAGCCGTTTCCGGCTGCTCCGAAGCATCAGCCCAGATAATCCTTCAGAGCCCTGCTGCGGCTCGGATGCCGCAATTTACGCAGCGCCTTCGCCTCGATCTGGCGAATGCGTTCGCGCGTCACGTTGAAATACCTGCTGACTTCCTCCAACGTGTGATCTTTGCCATCCATCAAACCAAAGCGCAATTCGAGCACCTGCCGCTCGCGTTCCGAGAGTCCTTCCAGCGCGTGCTGGACTTCCTCGCGCAACATCTCGCGCGCCGCGGCATCCATCGGCGATGGCGCGTCTTCGTCCTCGATGAAATCGCCAAGCTGACTCGAATCCTCATCCCCCACCGGGCCTTCGAGCGAGACCGGCTCCTCGGCAGAACGCAGCACGCGGTCGATCTTTTGAGTGGCAACTTCGAGCCGGCGCTGCAGCGAAGAGTCCAGCGGCTTTTCTTCCGCCTGCGCGCGCAGAATGGACTGCACATCCGCCGCATGCATATAACCTACTTCGAGCGCCAATTCACTGGTGGTCGGCTCACGGCCCAATTCCTGAGTCAGCTCGCGCTGCGCGCGCAGGATGCGCGAGATGGATTCGAACAAATGCACCGGGATGCGAATCGTGCGCGCCTGCTCTGCAATCGAACGGTTGATGGATTGCCGGATCCACCACGTGGCATACGTGCTGAATTTGAAGCCGCGGCGCGGGTCGAACTTGCCCACCGCGCGCAACAAGCCGAGGTTGCCTTCCTGGATCAGATCGAGGAGCGAAATGCCGCGTCCAAGATATTTCTTCGCAACGCTGACCACCAATCGCAAGTTGGCGCGGACGATCGCGTGGTTCGCCTCCTCAGCGCGGGCTTGCGCGGAATCCAGCTCGTTGGCGAGAATCTTTTCCTTCGGCAGATTCCGGTAAAGGGTCCGCAAGACCGGCAGTTTTCGACAATCGGTGACGGAACGCGAAAGCCAGTCCGCATAATCCACCGGCAAAAGATAAAGGCAAAGAAAAACGCTGTACGCTTTTCGCACCATGCTGTCCCACAGCGGATCATGCCCCCAACGGTCGTTGGCAAGGAACGCGCGCAGATACGAAGGCTCGTCGAATTCCCAGCCTTCGTGAAGCGACTGCGCCTCGGACAAGGTCGAACAAAGATCGGGCAATTCCGTATCGAGGCGTCTGGCATCTTCGCCAAAACGTTTCCATGCTGTGATCAGTTCGGAGAGCAGGCTGTGATATACCGCCATCGCCGGCTGGAGGCCTTTGCGAACGGGACGGCGGCGGAAAGTTCCGATCCAGCGGCTGGCCTCGATCAGAGTCGCGAGGCGGAACTCGCTGTCGGAATCGAGCAGCTGCACCTGACCGATCTCGCGCAAATACAGTCGCACCGGGTCTTCGGATAATTCCGCCGCGATCTCAGGGCGGCGCTCATCGAACAAATCCTCTTCGATGAGTTCTTCCTCCTCCGATTGGCTCAAATCCGGTTCAGGCTCGGACGCGGATTCTTCCGCATTGAGTTCCTCCTCGACATCGGCTTCCTCGAACAGTTCCCCGGCCGGTCGCCTGCGCCCGCGCGAAGTTTCCGGCGCGGCATTCTTCTTTTGCGTCCCGCCTGTTCGAGCTTTGGTTTTGCGGTTGGCCTTTTTCTTTGCGGTCATTTTTCCCTTCGCCCTGACTTACCCAAAAAACCATGACGTCTATTCGAGCCGCTTCAACGACATCTTATGAGTCAGCTCGTCCAAAACGCGTTTCATCTGCATAAGCTTTACTTCTTCCTTTTGATAAAGCGTAACGGTATCCTTGTCGCCCTGATCCTGCGCTTCCTGCTGCAAAAACCGATATTGGATCAGCATTTGACTGATGGCTTCGAAGCGCATTCTCTTCACGCTGCGAAGCAGGTCCTCCACCAGCTTTTCTTCCACGGGGTCGAGCTTTTCGGTCTGCGACAGCAATTCACGCGAAAGACCGCGCAGCGATTCGGGCAGCGCTTCTGCGACGAACTCGTGATGCTCGGCCCGATCCTGCTCGACGGCCTCACGAATAAGTCCGAACAACATCTGGTAATCAGTATACTCGAAATCCTGCGCCGACAGAGTAGTAAGTCCGTACTGCCCCAGTTTGCGGTCGAGCCGGTACAGCAGCTCGGGCCTGCGGAACAAAACCCCGATGAGATACGCCTCGACCTTTTGACTGGACGATACCGCCACCGCAACCGGCGCGGACTCCCGGACCGCTTCCCGTTTAATCGGCCTCGTCCGCCTCGCACGTGGACCCTGAACCTGTGTGCCAACCAACGCGCTTTCACTGACCCTCAGCATTCGCGCCAATTGCTGGCGGTATGTGTCGCGTTCCATTGCGTTGGGCAAATCTTCGATCAGCGGCAGGATTTGGGCCGCGATTTGATTCTTCATTTTCGGGTCTTTCAAATCGCGCCCCGACGCGAGCGTCTCCATCACATGCGTGACGATGGGCTTGGCATTCTCGATCAAGCGCGGCCATTCCTCTTTATCGCGCGCCGCGATTTCATCCGGGTCGAGATTGTCAGGCATCGCCGCCACGCGCAGATCCGCCTGCAGACGCGCTTCGTTGCGTAACAATCCGCGCGCGTCGAAGCCAAGCTCACCTTCGTGATCCATGGCGGCGCGCGCCGCGTCCAGGCCGCGCAGCACAGCTTTTTGTCCCGCGGTGTCGGGGTCGAGCGCCAGCACAATTCGACGCGTGAAGCGTTTCAGCAGACGCAGCTGATCTTCGGTCAGCGCCGTGCCCATCGGCGAGACGACATTTTCGTATCCCGCCTGGTGCAAAGCGATGACGTCCAAATAGCCCTCGACGATCACAGCCTGATCGGCGGCGCGGATTGGTTTGCGCGCCCGGTCCAATCCGTAAAGCAAGCGGCCTTTTGAAAAGACCGGCGTTTCAGGTGAATTCAAAAATTTTGGAATATCGTCTGGGTCAACGATGCGCGCGCCGAAACCAGCCATCTCCCCTTTTTCATTACGGATCGGAATCATGATGCGGTGGCGAAAACGGTCGAATCGTCTGCCGCTTTCATTCTCGGAAAGCAACCCCGCGTCGAACACATCCTGCTCCGAGTAGCCGCGCTGCGTGAAATGCTTCAAGGCGTTGTCGAAGCCCTGGGGCGCGTAGCCCAGCCCAAACGTCTCGATGGCTGCGTCGGTCAGTTTGCGCTTCTCGCGGAGATACGTCAAAACGCCGGCGTTGCTGAGAAGATGACCGCGATAAAAGATCAGCGCGTCCTCGAGCAGTTTCCGCAGATGATCGTAGGCTTCCTTTTGCTCCGGTTTTTCCGGCTGATACGTTGGGACTTCCACGCCCGCGCGCGCCGCAAGTTTTTGAAGCGCTTCCCTGAAATCAATCCCCTCTTTCTTCATCACGAACTTGAAGATGTCGCCGCCCTCGTTGCATTCGCCGAAGCAGCGCCACGTGCCCGTCTCCGGCCAGACGACGAATGCCGGGGTGTGTTTGTTCGCATGAAACGGGCAGAAGCCTGTGTAGTTCTTTCCAGTCTTGCGCAGCTTGACGCCGGCCTCGGAGACGAGGTCAACAATATCAATGCGCGATTTGATTTCGTCGGTAGCGGACATGGGTGCTGAAAGAATTATAGACGCGCTTCGATGGATTGGCAAATCTTGAAGCAAATGTCAGGGTTTTTTTAAATGAAAGAGACAATCCCATCTGGAGGCACACCATGTTTAACCGTTTCGGCAGCATATCCATCCCCAAGGTTGACAGCGCCTCGCTGCTGGTATTCTGGCTGGTCGTTGTCAACCTGGCTTTCAACGTATTGTCCAATGCCAGTTTCCGCGTCTCGGCCATGAGTGCCACATGGCGCGGGCTGCTCATCTGGCAGGTCGTCGGCAACCTGGCCGGTTTCGTCACGGTCATCACGCTGACGTGGCTGTTGAAGTACATGCCGTTGAGCATCGCCTTCCCGCTCACGACCGGCTTGACGGTGCTTGGTGTGCAAATGGTCGCGGCCAGTTGGATCTTCCACGAGCCCATCTCGGAACGTCAATGGCTCGGGACGCTGGCAGTCGTGATCGGCATCTGGCTGATACGACGATAACATCAGCAATAAATCCATCCACAGAGTTCGCAGATTACGCCGATTTTTTCTTATCGTATCCGTGAAATCTGCGTTAATTTGCGGATTGCATCAAATGAACCCTCTTCGTTCCATCATCCGCCGCTTCGACGACTGGCTGAGTCACGTGGAAGGCGTCGAGCCGTTCACGGACGATCCGCAGTGCATCATGCGGATACAGACCGGCCAGATCGAACATGACATCATATTTTCCAATCGGACGATTCGTTCCGGATCACGAGCGCTCTTCCTCCACTTTTGGAACAATCACATGCCGATCCTCCCGGACGGTGGGCCGGACCTTGCTTACGGATTAAGATTCCAGCGAGCGATCGTCCATTCGATGAAATTGATCGCGCAGCACATTCAAAACGAACCGTCTTTGGACGAAATCCAGATCGTCGGCGGAATCACAACATTCATCTCGCGCGAGCAGGCTGACGGCGGCCGCGCGACGTTCCAGCATCTTGGCTTTACGATCTTCCCCTATCACCGCGTCCTCGGAGCGTTCGGCGAATTCTGGGAAAACTTCTATGGCTGGTGGCTGATGTGGACATACAACCCCGTCAGCGCGCGCTATAGAAAAATGTTCGAAATGCAGCGCACGGAATTTTGGATGACGAAGGAAAACTTTCTGGATCGGTTCGGAAAAAAGTAGAGACGGCCAAATGGCCGTCTCTACTGGCGAAAGGAGGAAGGGGCGCTTAGTGACCGAGGCTTACGCCCGCGTTCGAATCAGACTGTCCGCCAAAGAGCAGGTTCAGGAACAAGCTGCTGCCTGTGGCATTGACCGAAGTCTGCGTGTTCGCGTTGGCGTTTGCGCCGGCATTTGTCTGGCCATTGCCCTTGAGCAGGTTCTTTAACGCCGCACCCAGATTCGCTCCGCCGCCGGCATTACCGGATGCGGAAGCAGAACTTGAAACGGAACTGTGCGAATGGGACGAAGCGCTGGCGCCGGCATTCGCCGAAGTCTGCGCCGAGGCGTTGGCTGTGGCATTCGAAGCGGTCTGCATTCCAAAGTCCGCGGCTTGAGCGACAATGCCTTCCACGCGCTGAAGAGTCTGTTCAGCCTTGCTGCGAACACTTCCATTGAGGCCGGCGGTCACGCCGAAACTCAATATCAGGGACAGAACTATTTGAGCGATCGTTTTCATGGAAATACCTCCGGGTTGGATTCGATTTTCGTTGCTGCAGTCGTTCATTCCAGATAACGAGGCATCACCGCAAATGTTATGCAACAATAGAAATCAGGGCCATTGGGGTTTGCCGTGAATGTCAGCCGTTTGATTGCCTATTGTGGAAATGTAACTGTTCAGGCTACCATGTCATTCTGAGCAGAGCCCCCTTTGCAGCGCCTAACCGAGCTTCGCAATTGGTTAGGCTCTTTACCCAAACATCAAGGTATCCAACACTTAACTCAACGCGTCCAGACAAAAGTCATCAGCTGTTCTCCCGTCGTCGCATCCAACACTACATCAAACTCATTACTTGTTGCGTGAGGACCATTCGGCGATCCAACGGACTGCGAATAAACTCCCACATACGTCACAATCCAGACCAATCGTGGATTGAGAAATGTTGGATCAACTTTTTCCCCGGCTTGAGCAGAGGATCGCAATAGTAGGTTGCCAAGTCGGCCCAAATTTGCAGTGATACCAATTAGGCTTTTGGTATATTGCAAATTTGGAAACTGCTTATTTGCTGCGTCAATGGCTTGGTCTCTCGAGATGATAGTTTGAGTGATTGTGGCTGGGTCAACAGGCTCGAATGTCCAATTCTCCTTTGCTAAATCCTGTTTTAATACGTTTCCATCTGGAAGATTGGATTGGGCCAGGGCCGGGGTTAATTTGTTAGCATAGGCGTGTCCCAAAAACCACCCTATACCAGCCAGGATTACCAAAACGCCAATCAATATTAATACGGTTTTCTTTTGCATGTTCATATCTCCTGATGCAGAAATACTTGTGCAAAACAACTCTGCCTCATTGTGTCCAGTTATCTTCCCAAGTATCTGGGTAAGTAAAGCCAGCGCTGGCATGATAGGAAGTCCCCGGGGATACATATATTGACAAGCTGTTTGTGTTCACCTGAAACCAGCCAGACCCATCTTGAAAACTGAGGTCGGTCATTCGGAAATGTGACGTTCCAGTGCCACCAAGCTGAATAGACGTGTCGGTTGTTTCACCAAAATACTGCTCATCGGATGTTGTAGTGAAACCAAGTGTACTTGTAGAAGCACAATCTTTCTGTGTGCCATCAATGTATCCGCACCAATAAATACTAGATCGCTGGATTTTATATTCGTGGACGTTACTATTGATAGTACCGTAGGTGAAACGACAGTAATTACCACATCCATTCCAATATTCAACGAAATAGGATGGGGCGCTATCTGATGATGTTCTTAAGCCACCCTGCTTGAATGTAAGCGCTTGACCCTCCTGCCATAACCCATTCCGTGGAGAAACCGCCTGATACTGGAACATTGGGATTGCCATAAGGGAGGCGAGCCGAGACCCCGGTCGCTGATGACGCATAATCATGGTATCCTGCAAAGTAGTTGCCTGCGGCCTTAACTGGGGTAATACTGCCAATTACAAAACCAACCAACAATGCAAGCACCATTGAGAAAAGCAAACGCCAACGCATGTTATGCACTCCTTTCGCAGTAGAGAAACATTTAACCACCTCTTTCACTCTACTCCTTTTGGAGTCGTTTGTCACTGGAATTAATACCAGTTCTTTTCCTGGGAATTATTCGAGGTTGTCAGACAAACGACGCGGCCGCGATTTCCAAAGAAAATTCCCGGAATTCACAAAATCAGTCTGGAGTTTCCCGGCTGAATCTGCAAAAAAGATCGGACACCCTGCGCCGTTTCTAGCTGAGCTGCCGTATCGTTTGATTCAACTTTATACATTCTCAAATGAAATTATTCTTGATCCGTTTATGGGATCAGGCCAAACCGCGCTGGCGGCGATAAAGGCGAACCGGCATTATGTGGGATATGAAACGAATGAAGAATATTTAGTACTGGCACAAAAGCGAATCCGTCAGAAGTGATGATTCTTCAGCCCATCAATTTCGGTACTCCAAAAGCAAATAATCTCGGCCAACCCAATCGCTTGGCAGATTATACGTTTTGATAATATTCCCATCAGGCGTTATCAAAAATACGCGACTATGTGTGCCGATTAGGAAATTATCTCCGAAGGGAGAGATTATGAAAGTTGCATCGGCTTCATTCTTTAGAAAATCTTCCGGGTTTATCACTGGCTTAAGTGTGGACATATTTATCAACATGGCTGGCGCTGGACCCTCACAAGGGCATCTTCTACTGTAATACCATATGCCGTGATATTGATACTGTTTGGCAGTTTGTGTTGAATAAGTTAATGCATCGGAATTGGATATGGGGATAGAAAGAGTAATTTTTTGTGTCTGTAAATCAAAAACGTCCAAAATATTAGTATAAGTCAGTGTTATGCTGTTGCCAACAGGCTCCAAATATAAATGTCTTATATCTTGGTCAACAGCGATGAAAAACCATTCTCCTTCCAATGGGACGCTCAATATCTTTTCCTCCACGATCCCAGAATCAGTATTGACAAGAAATACTTTTATTTGCTTGCTTCCATTTTGAAGAAGGCCGTTTGTGCTGATTGCGGCAATCTTGGAATCTTTTGTTTCAATAAAATCTAATATATGGCTTTTAAGATCAGCAATTGTTTTTATGGAGAAATCGTTTTGAACAACGCTGATTTTTCCGTTGGCTGTGGATAAAATCAACTTACCCTGAACTATGCTTGCCATTCCTGGCCCCAATCCACCAATAAATGACGAAGGGTCGAGAATTTGAACTTGACTTTTCTCGAGATTAACTTTTGCAAGGTATTGCCCTGTACTTCCGCTTAAAAGTGCATAGAATGTCGAATTATTGTCGTAGTATGCGAAACCAATCCGGAGCGGATGTTGTAAGGGATCATTAGCCTGCTTGATCTCGCTACCAAGATCGAGATCATGGAAACAACTCGAATCATCTAGGCAATTGAAATGCAATGTAGAGCCATCTAGGTAAATAGCTGCGATTGGAATGGGGGCCGCCGTGGTTTTGTCTAATGGACTCCTATTGCTAAATTCAGTAAAAAAAATGAAACCCGCGGCAATAACCAACAAGATGCCAGTTATTGGAAGAATGAAATTAATTAGGTATTTGTTCATTGTTAACATCCGGTATCTCGACTAAAATACACCGCCTTTGCCAATTTCAAGTATAGATTCAGAATCTCGGCGAAGGCGGTGAGTCTGAGAAAAAACTTGGAAAAGGTTTATGCTGCATTATTTAGGAACAACCTCCTTCTAGGTCGAGCCGTTAATGAAACAGATTATCGGCGATGTGCCAAAAATACTGAAGTGTTGGGAAGGAACCCAAATATGCATTCTTTCTATCATTTGTATGTCCGCTAAAGTAAGGCACAGCTCCTATCTGCGTGACCATTACAACATGCCCAGCCCCATGATTCCTCCCTCCAGCAGGATAGTAACTATCCGTTATGAGATCGCCTAACTGTAAGGAACCGGCACTAGCGTATTGAGTAGTCGCACCCCAAGTATTGTCTAGCCAATAAAATAGTCCCTGTGGGCTTGAACTGTAGCCAGAAACTCTCCAGCCATACGTTCCGGGTGAAGGAGTGAAATTCCAAATGGTGTCTGTTGGAAATCCACCCTGCCTCAGAGCTTGGGATATATAATCTGCACAATCATTGCATGTTTGCGTGGTATATGTCCAAACATTTTTGTAGGCAGCAAGTTGATTATAGTAGGAGGTATCCATATAATATGTTCCGCCATACGTACAAGTTTTGGATACGTTGGCTCCAACATAAGTATAAGCGTAATTACTGGCAGATGTTCGACCGTAGGTAAAACTCGAAGTGACTACTAAAGGCGATGGCCCTCCATCTGATTTTATGTAATCATCTAGTAATTGTTTCCCCAGAACATCAATCGGTGTATGATACAGTTTATATCCGAACATCCGTGTAAAGTCGGGCTTTGTCCTGACAGGGCCATCCTTTACCCAAGATACATTGTCAACCCCATTTTCATTGTCAATCTCTCTATCAGTAAATTCGTCTTTAGTAAATTGTGGTTGCCCACCTTTCAAACTTATATCAATGCTATGATGTATTCTAAATGTAGTTTCTGCGCCGTTGGAAATTGAATAATTGACTGCATTGGTCGTGCTTGTGATGTACCGCTCTAGGGCCTGCTTTACATTCTCATTTTCAGTATTAGATATTGCCCAGCGAGCGGCAGGAATCATAGGATAATCATCCGATTGACTAAAATTTGGATAACCAAACGTTGTTACTGTTTCCTCCAATTCAATATGAAATGTGTCGGTCGTTGCGATGACTTGAGCAGTTTCCATGGAAAACATTGAATTTATGGATATCAGGTTAGTATGCATCCCAATGCTATAGAATTCCCTGTAGTAATTCCTTCGCTCCTGAATTAAAGCAGCCATGGGGCCTGAGTAAAATGATGGACGCGAAGTCTCGCCTATATTCAGTTGCTGGCTGTAATCGGCCAGCATTGTTTTTATGTTGTCAGGGACATTGCCAACAGGCAGGACTTGTCGCGGTCTTGTAAAGCCGCTCGTTATAGTAAAGACAAATGCCGCCAGAAGAAACATCTTTACGAGCGACAAAATGCCTTTGGTCGTTAGGTTGTATTTCATTGCAAACTCCTTTTGTGGTAGTAGAGAAATGTGTGGCCACCACTTTCACTCTACTCCTTTTGGAGTCGTTTGTCACTGGAATTAATTCTAGTCTTCGACTGGGAATTATTCGAGGTTGTCAGGCAAATTTTTGTGTGCCCAAGCCACGGCCGCCTGGCGCGAACGGACTTCCAGTTTTTCCAGAATATTTGTGACATGGTAGGCAACTGTTTTGGATGTGATTCCTATGGCTTTTGCGATATCCGCGTTGCTCAAGCCCTCCGCCAGCAGCCTCAGGATATCCTGTTCGCGTTTCGTCAGGCTTTTCCACTTTCGACCGTCGGTCGCCTGCCAGTGGAGCACCCGCCCCATTTGTTCCTGTGTAAAGAGGCTCTCGCCGCCTGCCGCGCGGCGGATGCCAGCGATCAGGTCCTCGGCACACTGGCTTTTCGTGAGAAAACCCGCCGCGCCCGCCTCCATCATGCCCACCAGGTAGAAATCGCGGTCGTGCATGGTCAATATAAGCGTCACGGTTTCGGGGTAATGGGCGCGTGCCCATTCGTGGACTTCGAATGCGGAAAGCCCCGGCATTTTGAGATCGAGCAAGAGAATGTCCGGGTGCAATTCTGCGACCATCTTCTGCGCTTCGGTTCCATCCTGCGCTTCGCCGACGGTTTGCATATCCGCGGCCTGTTCGAGGATGGAGCGAATGCCTGAGCGGGCAACGGGATGGTCGTCTGCGATCAGGACGGTAATCTTCTCATCCATTTTCTCTCCCTTGTTTATGAAAAACAATTGTAGCAGCCGGTTGCTGAACACGACTGTACCAATTTTACCTTATGAAACTACCCCTGGAGGCCGCATTTCATTTCGGTTAACCCTAGTATAATGATCCCCATGGACATCAAAACTCAACTGACCGAAGCCATGAAGCAGGCCATGAAATCCCGCGACGAAGTCGGCAAGCGGACGACGCGCATGGCGCTGGCAAACATCAAACAAGCGGAAGTGGATAAGCAGATCACGCTCGACGATGCGGCGGTCATCTCGTTATTGCAGAAGGAGATCAGGAATCGCCGCGAGGCCGTGGAGGAGGCAAAGAGGGCCAACCGCCCCGATTTGATCGCGGACAACGAAGCTGAGATCAAAGTGATCGAAGCCTTCCTGCCAAAAGCCATGAGCACGGACGAACTGCGCGCGCTGGCGCAGGCCGCGATTGCCGAGACGGGCGCGGCCTCGCAATCCGACATGGGCAAGGTGATGAAGGCGCTGATGCCCAGGGTCGCGGGACGCGCCGCGGGCGATCAGGTCAGTGCGGTGGTGAAGGAATTGCTGACGAAGTAGAACCGCCGCATCGAACCGCGAGGATCGCCGGGAGCGCAATGCGCCTCGCCGCAGGCTTCGCGGTTATTATTTTATTATGGTCGAACGTCCTCTCGTTTCAAGACAGATTCACGCCCTGCAAATCTTTCTTCTGATCGCGGTCGCGATCGTGTCGTTCGCCGCGCTGACCTCGCCGTTGAGTCTCCGCCCGGCGGCGCTACCGCTCAAAGTCGGTGACGTCGCGCCGCGGGCGCTGCAGGCCCCCTACGATTTCGAATATGTGAGCCAGGTGCGGACGACGGAAATGCGGGACATTGCCGAGAAGGCGGTTCAACCCGTTTACACGGATCCTGACCCGGTCATCGCGCGCCAGCAGATTGACCGGCTCGATGCCACTCTCCAGCACATTTCCCTGATCCGGGCCGATACCACAACGACCCCTGCCCAACAGCAATCGGAACTGGCCTCGTTGAGTGATATTACCCTGAGCGCGGATGGCATCCAGCAAATTCTGTCCATGCCGGACACGCGCTGGAACGCCGTTCAGAGGGAAGCTTTACGCGTGCTGGAGCAGGTGATGCGTACTCCGATCCGCACCGACATGCTCGACTCGGTCAAGGCAGGCATTCCTTCGCAAGTCAGCCTGGCGCTCAGCGAACAGGACGCGGAGTTGACCGCGGCATTCGTCAGCGCATTCGTGATCCCCAACAGCCAGTACAGCGCCGATTTGACGGCAGCCGCTCAAAAGTCCGCGCGTGATGCGGTGGCGCCTGTCGTGCAATCCTATAAAGCGGGCGAGACGATTGTGGCGAACGGCGAGATCGTCACGCCGGCAGACATGGAAGCTTTGGAACAATTCGGTTTGATCCGTTCGGACCAGCCGCTGGAAACGTATCTTGGCGCAGGCGCGGTAACGCTGCTAATGGTCACTTTTCTTGGCCTTTATTTCGCGCGCCGGCAGCGCGTCCTGTTTTTATCCGAGCCGCGCAGTTTGCTGATCCTGATTTATCTCTTTCTGGGTTTCGTCGCCGGCGCACGTCTGGTCATTCCCAACCGCGCGATCCTTCCCTATGTCTATCCCCTGCCCGCCTTTGGACTTTTGCTTGCAACATTATTTGGAACAGAGACCAGTGTGATCTTTTCTTTCGCGGCGTGCCTGCTGGCAACCTATGGCCTGCCCAACACGCTGGAATTGATGACGTTTTATTTGCTGTCCACTTTATGCGGCGTGTTGATGCTTGGGCCGGCGCGCCGTTTCTGGGCGTTCTTTCGCAGCGGATTGATCGTAGGCGGTGCGGGCATTGCCGCGCTCCTGGCGTATCGTTTGCCGTCCGCTTCGATTGACTGGATCGGCCTGGCGACGCTGGCAGGCGCGGCACTGCTCAACGGCATTGCTTCCGCCAGCCTTGCGCTGCTGCTGCAATATCTGCTGGCGCAATTCCTCGGCCTGCCCACAGCTCTTCAGCTTATCGAGATTTCCCGCCCGGATTTTCCGCTTCTGCAAATGTTCCTGCGCAACGCGCCGGGAACCTACCAGCACAGTTTGCAGGTTTCCAACCTGGCCGAACAGGCCGCGGAAAAGATCGGCGCAGATACGCTGCTGACGCGCGTCGGCGCGCTTTTCCACGACATCGGCAAGGCCGCGGATGCTTCGTTCTTCATCGAGAACCAGGCACCCGGCCATATCAATACGCATACCGACATTACACCGGAGGAAGCCGCGGAAAAGATCATCGGGCACGTTCACGCGGGAGTCAAACTGGCGCATAGATACCGCCTGCCGCGCCGCATTGACGACTTTATCCTCGAGCATCACGGCACGATGCTGACGCGTTATCAATACAACCAGGCGCTCGAAAAGGCAGGCGGCGACGCGTCGAAGGTGGATATCGAAAAATTCCGCTACCCGGGGCCGCGTCCGCGTTCGCGCGAGACGGCCCTGTTGATGCTGGCTGATTCCGTCGAAGCGCGGGCCCGCGCCGAAGCGCCTGAAAACGAGGAAGGTTTGCGGGCGATCGTTGCCTCTGTGATCGAGCGCGCACAAAAGGAAGGCCAGCTCGATAACACGCAGCTGACCCTGCGCGACCTGAGCCTTGCCACCGATTCGTTCGTCGGCGCCTTGCGCGGCACCTATCATCCGCGCATTCAATATCCATCCGCCGAACCCCCGCCGGCTTCCGCACCGGCGCTGACCACGCCGCTCAAAGAAGATAAGTCCAAATGATCCATATCGAATCTTCGAGCGAATTTGGAACCGTTGGATCGAATTTGATCGGGAGGGCGGCGCAGGCGGCTCTCGAACACCAAGCTGCGGAGGGCGACATCACAGTTGTTTTGACGGACGACGCGCAGCTGCATGAACTAAACCGCGACTATCTCGGAGTCGACGCGCCGACCGATGTGCTGTCCTTTCCCGCCTCCGAAACGGATCCGGAAACGGGCGCGCCCTACCTGGGCGATATCCTCATCTCCATCCCCCGCGCCGGGACGCAGGCGCTCGCCGCGGGCCATCCGCTCGAATCAGAAGTCCAACTGCTGGTTGTGCATGGCGTATTGCATTTGCTTGGATACGATCACGCGGAGCCGGAGGAGAAATCAAAGATGTGGAAAGCGCAGGATGAGACTCTGAAATTGCTGGGCTTGGAGAAAATCCAAATCCGCGAGGAATAATCGCCAATTACCAATCACGGATTGTGCAATTGGTGATTGGTAATTCGTCATTGGTAATTTGAATGTGGAACTTTCTTAAGACCCGCGCTCATTCTTTTCGCCACGCGTTCAACGGCTGGTGGTATGCGCTTCGCACGCAGCGAAATGCGTGGATCCACGCCGTCATCGCGACGCTCGTATTCATCGTGTCGGCATGGCTCGGGATTTCGCGGCAGGAATGGGCAATCATTATTTTGACAGCCACGATGGTCTTTGCGGCGGAATTCATCAACACCGCCATCGAGGCGGTCGTGGATTTGGCCAGCCCGGAAAAACATCCGCTTGCCAAAGTCGGCAAGGATGTCGGCGCGGCCGCGGTGCTGGTCGCCGCACTGGCCGCCATATTGATTGGACTGTTGATTTTGGGCCCACCCCTATGGGAAAAGTTGAGTTCGTTTTTTAATCACTGAGGCCACGAAGGAACGCAAAGGAAAACACTTGGTGCGCCTTCGTGTCCTTTGTGGTGAGAAGGAGAGAGTCATGACTTTATCATTTCGTTTCGGCACCGTCGGTTCGCCGATTGGCACACCCAAGAAACCGGGCGGATCGGCTGGCGCGATCCAGTTCAGCAAATCCATCGGATTGAAAGCATTTGAACTCGGCTGGGTTCAATCTGTGAGAGTCTCTGAAGAAACGTGCGCGGCGATCCAAAAAATTTCGGGTGAAGAAGATGTGGCAGTCAGTGTCCACGCGCCGTATTTTATCAATTTGAACGCGACCGATGAAGAGTGGCCGAAGTCCCGCAAGCGTCTGATGGACGCCGCGCATTATGGAAATCTTGCTGGCGCGACGGATATTATTTTTCATCCCGGTTCCTATTTTGAGAATCCGCCTGCCAAAGTGTTGAAGATCGCTATCCCGCGCCTGAAAGGTTGCGCGGATGAACTTCGTAAAGCGGGCAACCCGGTCATCCTCCGGCCTGAGACGATGGGAAAATCCGCCATGCTCGGTTCATTCGAGGACACACTCGAAATGTCGAAGGCCATCGAAGGTGTGTTGCCGTGCCTTGACTTTGCCCACTTGCACGCACGCCCCGGCGACGGAACGATGAACAGTTACGAGGAATGGTCCGCTTTATTGAAGGCGTATGAAAAGGCGCTGGGGAAAGCCGCATTGAAAAAGATGCACATCCATCTTTCGGGAATCGAATATGGCCCGAAAGGCGAGAAGAATCATCTGAAGCTGAAAAAAGCGGACTTGGATTTGAAAGCTTTATTCCGCGCCTTGTACGATCACGGTTGTGCGGGGCGGATCTTATGCGAGAGTCCCATCATGGAAGAAGATTCACTTAATATGAAAAAAGCGTGGATGAAAGTAAGCGGCGAAAAGGAATAAAACTAAAGATATCGTTTCGCACGAATCCAGTCGTCAGTTCTCTTCAAACGACTATTCCCCTTTTGGGGGTATCCAGTCCATCGCGATACGCCATTCGCTTCTCAAGACAGCCGCATAAATCTCGCCAGCTTTGGCAGAACCGTTGGTCGCATCGAGAATCGCCTGCGAACGCGCGGCGCGAGCCGTCAACCCTCGCCGGCGTGCGACTTCGCCAAGCATTTGCCATTTCCCGCTGGTCATCTTGCGCAGAACGACAAATCCTGGTGCGTGAACCCGCCTGCCTTTTGCGTTCATGGAAAAACTCCTGTCCGATTTCCGATAAAGTTGCTTTGCAAGACAAAAAGTGAAGCCTGCGGATATCAATCTAATCTGTGCGTAAAGTTCGACCCGCGGCGTACCAATATCGTATGGTGCTTTATCGCTGAAGGATAACCTTCGATGTCTCGGCATTGACCGGCGCGGAGGTATGTTCATGAATGATCTTCCATGTACCGTCTTTTTGCTTCAGTACCCATGTCAGCCGATTTTGCATTGCACGCAATTCCTTGCCTTCAGCCGACACACCTTTGTAAGTGATAAACCCATGTGCCATTGCGAGCTTGTCTGTCGCTGATATTTCAACATTATCTACTTCGACATCCACTCGATCCGTACCTAGTGAATTGAACCAGTCCATTACCATTCCGCGCCATGCCTCGATGCCGTTATACGACCATTTTTCCCACAGGTCGAAGACGCGCACTTCTTGATCGTACAAACTTACAAACGCGTCCACATCTTTTGCAAATACGGCGGATTTGTAGGCATCCAGAACTTGCATGACCGTTTTTTCAAGTTCGTTCATTTGTGTTTCCTTTCACCGGTTCTGTTCTTTCCGCACGAACATGAATGTGCCAATAAATAAAAATATCAAAAAGACAACGGCCATCAATGTCAGGTTATATGCGGGCCCTTGCACAATGGCATTGGCGTAATCTGTGCGTCCAATGTAAAAGATATCGCGGGTTAAATCCACGGCGTAACGCATCGGCGAAATGCGGGAAAGAAAATCGAGATACCAGGGCAGGGATTGCATCGGATTGAAAACGCCTGCGAGGAAGAATTGCGGCAGCATGATATATGGGAAAACCTGATCCGCCGTCCGCCGATTGTTCAGGTTCGAGAGAATGATCACGCCGAAGGCCGCGCCGAATAGACAAGTCACAATGCCCGACCAGCCCAGACCGATCAATTGTGCAATGGAAAGCCTTACTCCTACGAACAAACCAAAAGCGACAACGCCAATCGCCTGCACCATCGCGACCAGCGTCTCACCGACGATCTTCCCAAGAATGATCGTGTAACGCGAAATGGGCGAGACAAAGACTTCCTGGCTGAAGTCGTTCTCGCGGTCGTCAATCAGCGAGATGACGCCCATTGCGGCGGACTGGAACAAAGTCTGCGCGAAGACGCCCGTGAAAATGTAGGCGATGTAATCAAAGCTCGAGCCTGATCCAAGCGCGGCCTGCATACTTCCGCCGAGGATCACGATGAACAACAATGGAAACATCAACGATGAAATCAGCCGCGCGGGGTCGCGCAGTAATTTCATCAAATCGCGATACGCTAAGGTCAGGACTGCGTAAACTTCTCTCATGATTCCTTGATAATCTCCAGATAAGCATCTTCGAGCGATGGGTCGTGTGTCTTGACGAGACTCAACGGAGTCTCGATGGCTTTGATGATCTTTTGGACATCGTTGCCGTGCAGGTTAATTCTGAACGAAGCCGTTTCGGTAAACTCGACTTTCAAGCGGCGCAGTTCATCCCGTAACTTATTTCGCTCCTGCGAGTCGATCAGCAGATACGTTTCGGTCAATTGCGCTTTGACTTGATCCGGCGAGCCTTGCGCGACGATTCGTCCGCGGTTGATAATGCAGACTTGGTCCGCGCCCTCTGCCTCGTCCAGGTAATGAGTCGTGAGGAAGACCGTCGTGCCGCGTTCGCGCCGCACCCGGCTCAGATATTCCCACAGTGTGCGCCTGCTGAGCGGATCGAGACCGGAAGTTGGTTCGTCCAGAAAAAGAACGCCGGGTTTATGCAAAAGACTGCGAATGATCTCCAGCTTGCGCCGCATCCCGCCGGAGAATTTCTTTACCGGTTTTCCCATTTCGTTCTCCAATCCCAATAACGCGGCCAGCTCGGAAACTTGTTGTTTGTAGGCGCGCGGCATCGTGGAATAGGCTGGGCGGAATGGATACAGCCCATACAACACCGCGTGGAATCGGATATTCTCTTCCGCGGTGAGATTGAAATCGAGGCTCGGCTGCTGGAAGATGATGCCGATATTCTGGCGCACCGCGCTTTGCTCGCGGCGGATGTCGTGCCCGACGATGCGCGCCGCTCCGGATGTGGCATTGAGCGTTGTGGTCAAAATGGAAATGGTCGTCGTTTTCCCCGCGCCGTTCGGGCCGAGCAATGTAAAGAATTCGCCCGCTGCAACGGAGAAGGAAATTCCGTCCACCGCGTTTTCTTTTGCGCCGCGGTAACGCTTGGTCAGGTTTTCAACTTCGACAACAGGCTGAGTCATGCTGGAATCCAAATTACTGTTCTTTCATCCCCACAGCGCTGGCTTGACCACCATGAGGAAGACAATGATGGTGACATCTGCGGCGACAAGAATTCCGAGTCGTCTGCCGCGTTTTGCGGCGGCTTGATAGTTGGGCGAATCGAATCCTTCGCTTTCCAAAAGCTGAGTCTGGCGTTTCGCGACCGGCGCATAAAAAACGATTCCGAGCAGAGCGGCAATCGCGTACAGGATCAACGCGGTCAAAAGCCATGGCGTTGTCAGAGGGATGGGAAGAATGAACGCCATCGTTAGTCCGGTAATCAGAAGCAATCCATAACATGGATTGGCGACGCGGCTGTCAATCAATTTAATATTACGCAGAACAAAAGGGAGGGTTTTCGGTTCACGCGAAGCCTGTGCGATCCAGATTCCGTATGTGATGTTGGCCCCGACTGCGGTAATAGCCGAAAGCACGTGTATCCACTTTACCAGTAAGAACAACATGGCAGCCTCATGATCCTGTTGGGATAAACAACTCGTTTCCGATTCTACCCAAGTTTGCCGAAGAATTCCACTGCTGTTTTTACACGGTTTTTACAACCGTGTCATACACTCTTTTCAACGATGTATAAAATTGGACGATGAGGAGTTCCCATGAAGAAGAAATCGGTTTTTGCCTTGATTGTTGTGCTGGTCGTTTCGTCAGCGTGCAGTTCCTTGCACAGTGGATTGCCCCAACCGGTCCCACCGACTCAAAACCCGCCGAATCTCGCGACGGCCTATGCGTATCCGTCTGTGACGCCTTTGCCCACGCCGTTGGGTTATTCCGTGCCGCCGACCGCACCATCCACGAAGGGAATGCCGGGCGCGAAGAAAAGCATTGCCGACCATGCCAGCAAGGTCTTGCGGGATGTGACTTATTGCAGCGCGAGCGGTGTTGACTTGAAGATGGATGTTTATTTTCCAAAGAATGTAACTGGCCCGACGCCGTTGGCTGTTTTCGTGCATGGCGGCGGATGGACACAAGGAAACAAGTCCGGCCTTCCGGCTGGCGACGCCGTCGGCTTGCTGGATGCGGGCTTCACGGTGGCCTCATTGGATTATCGCCTCGCGCCGCAAGTTCAATTCCCGGCGATGATCGAAGATGTCAAATGCGCCATCCGGTCTTTCCGCGCCAATGCCAGCCAATATAACATTGATCCAAATAAGATCGGCGTCTGGGGCGGGAGCGCGGGCGGGCATCTCGTCTCGCTGCTTGGCGTCACCGATCAAAGCGCGGGCTTCGATGTGGGACAATATCTCGACCAATCCAGCCGCGTGCAAGCCGTTGTGGATATGTTCGGCCCGGCGGATTTGGTAACAGGCTTTTCCAAAGCGTATGCAAATATGCGTGACACGGTTTTCGGAACGTTCGATCTTGCCAAGGCCAGCCCGGTGACTTACATCACTTCTGATGATCCGCCATTTCTGATTTTGCAGGGCGATGCGGACAAGACTGTCCCGCTGAGTCAATCCCAGGAGTTCTACGATAAATTGACCGCGGCGGGAGTCCCGGCCCAGCTCGTCATCGTTCACGGCGGACCTCATGGCTTGAACGCGCCCAATGAGACCCCCTCGCGCCCTGAACTAACACAAATGATTGTGAATTTCTTCAGTCAGCATTTGAAATGAGGCTTACGCTCTCACCGAAGCAAACCCCAATCCATTCGGGCCGACGTGCGTGCCGATGACCGTCGTTACGTTGACCATCAAAATGTCACGCGGCACGGACTGGCTCATTTCATTCATAACCTGATTCAAAAACTCGCGGGCGCGCGGCTCGGCGTTGGTGTGAAGAATGGCCAGCCGTTCGAGCTTTCCGCCTGCGCGCATGAATGACATCATACGTTCATTGGCTTGCTTTGTTGTCCGCACCGCGCGGATGGCTTTGACTTGACCATCGGTCAGTTCAATCACCGGCTTGATGCTCAATAAACTTCCCAATAATGCAACCGTACCGGGAATGCGCCCGCTGCGGCGGACATATTCGATGGTGTCCAGCGCGGCGAAGACGTGCAGGCGCGAACGCGTCGATTCGATTGCGGCAAGCGCGGCGTCGAAACCATCGTCTGCGTTTTCAGCCGCGGCCAATACTTGAAAGCCGAGCCCGAGTGAAAGCGAGCGGCTATCCACAACTTTGACTCGATTAGGAAATTCGCTCGCTGCTTGTCGAGCCGTCCCGACCATCGAGGTTAGCGGCCCGGCGGCATGAATCGAAATGACTTGATCACAACCTTTGCTGAATAATCTTTGATAACGCAAGGCAAATTCCCCGATGGATGGTGCGGCGGTCGTCGGTGGAATTCTGAAATCAGGCAACCGTTTATAAAATTCTTCGCGCGAGATTCCTTCGCCGTCCGCGTATCCTTTGCCTTCGAGAATCAAAATGGACGGCACGACTTCGATGCCATATTGATCAACAAGATATTGCGGAAGATCGCAGGTGGAATCGGTAACGATGCCGAGTTTCATAACCATTATGTTATTGCGAGGAGTGGCGCTAAAGCGCCACGACGAAGCACTGCGTTCTCTCAGTGTGGCAATCTCCTCATTGATGGTTCCACGAGATCGCTTCGCTCGCTGGGTCTCGATATGTGCTTCGCACTACTCGACCAGCGCTCGCCATGATTTTATTCTATCGAAACGATGAATTGATAATGCGGCTGCCCGCCGTCCTGCAATTCGATCTCGAGGTTGGGATAAACCTCGCGCACCACATCCACGATGCGATTCGCATCGGACTGGTTCATCTCTTCGCCATGGATCAACGTGACCAGTTCGTGTTCTTCAGCGTTGGCCTTCTTCAACAAATCGAGCAGGCCTTCTTCGACGGATTTTGCCGAAGCCACCAGCTTGCCGTCCAGCAAGGCAATGACCTGGCCCTCTTTCACGTTCACGCCATCAATCTCGACCGAACGCGTCGCGGTCGTCACCTCGCCTGATTTGACGGAGGCCAAAGATTTGGTCATCTTCTCGGCAACGGAATCCAGCTCGCCGTCCGGGTTGTGAACGAGCATGGCGGCCAATCCCTGCGGCACCGATTTGCTCGGCACCACGGCCACTTTTTTCACCGTCACATCTTTGGCCTGGTTGGCAGCCATCACAATATTTTTATTATTCGGGAGAATGATGACTTTATCCGTTGGCAGGTTTTCGAACGCCGACAAGATTTCCTGCGTGGACGGATTCATCGTCTGTCCGCCCTCGACGATGGCTGCCGCGCCGAGGCTGGCGAAGATGCGGCTCAATCCCGGACCGGGAGATACAACCACCACTGCAATTTGATTCGGCTCGATCCTCGCCAGTTCGAGTTTCCCGCCGCGCGATCCGGCGTTGATATCTTCCATTTGCGCCACGAGGTTCTCCATGGCGACCTTTGTGATCGTGCCGATGTTCATGATGTAATCAATCGGCTCATAGCGTTTGTCGGTCGGCACGTGGATGTGCATGCGGTACATGCCTTCGCCTTCGCCCACTTGAATGGACGTGCCCATCGCTTCCAGTCTGTTATAGAACTTCTGCAGTTCGAAGTGACTGTTCGGGAAAAAATCCACGACGACTTCGAAGTCCTGGCCGTCTTCGACTTCCTGCATGGCATTCTCGAAATTCAAGGAGGAAAGCGGCTGGACGGTGGCAAGCGGCACATCGAGCGGCTCGCCGTTGATGTGCCGCATCATCCCCTCCAAAATATAAAATAGACCTTTGCCGCCGGAGTCAACGACACCAGCCTGTTTCAAAACCGGAAGCAATTCCGGCGTGTGATTGACGGCTTGGTCCGCGGCAGGCACGCATCTTGCCAGGACTTCAATCGGGTCCTGCGTTTCTGACAGCGCGGACTCCGCTGCGGCTGCCGCGTCCTTCGCGACGGTGAGGATGGTCCCCTCCACGGGTTTGACCACACCTTTATACGCGGTGTCGCGCGCTTCGACAAAGCCGCGCACGAGGGACGCCGCGTCGATCACCTCGCAATCCTGAAGTCCACGCGCGAAACCGCGCCACAACTGCGAAAGGATCACGCCCGAATTGCCGCGCGCGCCCATCAATGCGCCTTTGGCAACCATCGCCATCATCCGGCCTGCATGTCTCTCCGCCGAATCCTTGACCTCGTTCCAAGCTGAGGTCATGGTGAGCATCATGTTCGTTCCGGTATCGCCATCGGGAACAGGAAATACATTCAATGAATTGACTGTTTGCTGGTTGGTCTTCAGCCACATCAAACCGGCTTCGACCAGATGCTTGACTGCCTGGCCGTCATAAGGCCGGTTACGCAATCGCTCGAGGCGTGCACGATCCACACTCATTAAATCTTTCTCCTAATCCGAATTGCTGACGCGCAGGCCAGCGACATGAATGTTGACTTCGTGAACCGGCATCCCCAGCGCCTTTTCGACGTGGAATTTGACCGTGTTGGCAACGCTATCCGCCACCGTTGTGACGCGCGTGCCATATTCGATGATGATGTAGATGTCAATGTCAATGTTCTCGCCATCGTAGCGCACGGAAACGCCGCGCGCCGGTTCGCGCGTGATCGTCTGCGCCAACCCCTCCGCCAGATTCTTCGGCGCGAGACCGACCACGCCGTACGATTCCAGCGTGGCATGATACGCGATCGCTGCGACCGCGCCCGGTGCAATGTGGATTCCGCCCAGTGAAGTAGTTTCTTCGCCCATGGTTTCCTCTCGTCCTTTTATTGTAACAAATTGCTTTGAGGAAGGTTACGTTCTGTGGTACAATGCCCTGCCCTGTCGAACGAAGATGCAGGCGTTCTTCCTGCGCAAGGGCAGGAAGGCAATTGTAATCGTTAGGCAGGAAAAACACCTGCCATTTTGGAAAGGAACGTGTGCAATGGCTAAATGTGCAAACTGCGGCAAGACCACCACTTTTGGGCATAACCGCTCGTTCTCCCTGCGCGCCACCAACCGGGATTTCAAACCCAATCTTCAAAAGGTGACGATCATGAAGAATGGCCGCAAGGTCAAACAGGTTTTGTGCGCCAAGTGCATCAAGGCGCTCGGTAAAGCGGCAGCGTAGTAATCTTCGATTGCCCACAAAGTCATGGCGAAAGCCGTGATTTTTGTTTAAGACCAATACCTCCGCCATTTGTGGGACAATTTGGCAAATTGTCCCTATGTTCGCCGCTCCCGATGCCGCATTGGCGAAAGTATTGTAAGACGATTGCTTTTTTAAACACAAAGGACACAACGGACACGAAGAAAAAAAGGGTTCCCTTGCGCACCTTTGTGAACTTCGTGTTAAAAAGTTTGTAGCTACAACTCGCGGACGCGCTTCGCTGGAATTTGTTTCATCGCATCGCGCAATGCGCTGATCCCCGCTTCGATTCCATTTGGATGATCGAACACCGCATTGCCCGCGACGAAAACGTTTGCCCCGGCGTCTTTCATTTTAGGCAGCGTCTCAGCCGAGATGCCGCCGTCCACTTCGAGATACGCGGACGATTTTATTTTGTCCAATTGTTTGCGAATTTCAGCCGCCTTTTCCGCGGTCTCGGGCAAAAAGGCCTGACCGGAGAATCCCGGGTTGACGCTCATCACCAAAACCAAATCCGCCAGATGCAAAACCGGTTCGATGGCCGAAACGGGCGTGCCGGGATTCAACGTCACGCCAGCCAGACAGCCCAGCGATTTGATATGCTGCAGCGTTCTATGTATATGCGGGCAGGTTTCCACGTGAACCGTCAGATGCGACGCGCCGGCTGTGGCGAATGCTTCGAGGTAACGTTCGGGCTGTTCGATCATCAGATGCACATCGAGCGGAAGTTTAGTCGCGCGCCTGAACGTCTCGACGAGGAACGGGCCCATCGTTATGTTCGGAACGAAGTGACCGTCCATTACGTCAACGTGGATCCAATCCGCGCCGGCGGATTCGCACGCGGTAATCGCCTCCTTGAGTCGAAGAAAGTCAGAGGCGACGATGGAGGGGGCAATAAGATATTGGGTCATTTTATCGGTGGATTATACGTGAAATAAACCCACATCCAGAACGGGATCAATCCGAAGACAGCCACCAGTGCCAGCAGGCCAAGAGCCACGGAGCCCCAATCAATATCCGAAAGCAGTTCGGACCAATCGAAGGATTCGAATACTTGTTGGGTTGGCTGCGGAGGCACGGCGGGTTCGGGTGCAGGGACCGCTTCCCAGACGGAGGCCGGCGCGACTTCCGGGGTCAGGTTCAGCGGCGAAGCGGTTGGGATGTCGCGCTGCATTCCAAACTTCATCAGGACGCGCATCAGCTGGTCAGCCGTGCGGTAACGCGCAGCTGGTTCTTTGGACAAAACCTTCAAAATGATTTCTTCCAGCGCCTGCGGAATATCAGGCACATATTCGCTGGGCGGCACCGGGTCGGCATTCAAATGCTGGCGTGCCAGCTCTTCGGCGGTCGAGCCGGTAAATGGCAGTGTGCCTGTCAGGATTTCATACAACACGACACCCAGCGAATACACATCGGAGGATGGGCTGGGCGCGTGGCCCGCGGCCTGCTCCGGCGAAAAGTATTGCGGCGAGCCCCACACCACATCCGTGCGCTCATCGGGGTTGATCGTTGCCAGCGCGCGCGCAATCCCAAAGTCCGTGACCTTGAGGCGTTGATCCGGCGTGACCAGCATGTTGTGCGGTTTGACGTCACAGTGGATGACGCCCGCGCGGTGAGCGTATCCGATGCCCGCGCACGCCTGCACGATCAACGGGATCCCCTCCTCGACTGTGAAGCGGCCGCGCTTGCGAAGCAGGGACTTCAGGTCCGTACCCGGCACCAGTTCCATGACGATGAACGGCTGCCCGTTATCGAAACCGAAATCATAAACCGTGACAATGTTCGGGTGCGACAGATTCGCTACGGATTGCGCCTCATTGCGGAACTGCGCTTCAAAGTCCGGGTTGTGTTCGTGGTCGTCGCGCAAAACTTTGATCGCCACGTTGCGATTCAAAAGCATGTCGCGGGCGCGGTAGATGTTTGCCATGCCGCCCGTGCCAAAACGTTCGAGCAGCTGGTAACGATTGTTGAGCAAACGTCCTTCGCCATTTTGAAGCATCGAGGCGATTATAACAGGGAGACGAGAGTGGAGAATAGAGAATGGGGAATGGGGAATGGTAAATGGGGAATGGGGAATAGAAGCTGGAATCTGCTTCTCACTTCTCTCTTCTACCCATTTTCTATTCTCCATTTTCTATTCTCCATCCTCCATCCTCTATTCTCCATCCTCCATCTTTATCCCTTATAATCCCACCCATGCGTAATGGACTGCTTCTCTACAATCCAGCCGCCGGGCGCGTGTCCGTCCGCACGTTCGTGCGCGGCATCATCCGCCCGTTGAAAGCCGCAGGCTGGCGCGTGGACATTGCCGAGACATTGAGCGGAAGCCATGCCACACAGGTGGCGCGTCACGCCGCGGACGAAAAATATGATGCCGTCTTCGCCATCGGCGGTGACGGGACCATCAGTCAAATTGCCAACGGATTGCTCAACTCTGAAACTGCACTGGGAGTTCTGCCTGCAGGCACGATGAACGTGTGGGCGATGGAACTTGGTCAGCACACGTTCGATTTACTGCATAACCGCGCTTTGCAGCAGAACGCGCGCCTGCTTGCGGACGCGCCCATTTACCGCGTGGACGCAGGCTTGTGCAACGGCCGCGCGTTCCTGCTGTGGGCAGGCGTCGGCATTGATGCGATCACCATCCGGGCGCTCGAGCCGCGTCCGCGCCTTGCCAAATATGTTTCGGTGCCGCAATATTTTGCCGCGACGGTTTGGAATGTCGCCATCTGGCACGGCATGGATTTGCGCGTCTGGGCGGACGACCAGCGCGTGGAAGGACATTATCTTCTGGCGGTTGCAACGAACATCCGGCGTTATGTTGGTGGTATCGCCGTTCTTTCGCCGAACGCCTATCTCGACGACGGCGAAATGGACATCTGGCTGATGAGCGGAAACAACATCGCCGATGCGCTTCGCCACTTCTTCGACCTGTTGGCGGGCCGCCATTTAAACAGTGACCAAGCGCGTTGTTTATCCTTCCGTTCCGCGCGGATCGAATCGGATACCGCGTTCTCGCTTCAAATGGATGGCGAGCCGATGCTGGGCGGCAAACAAGTCGAACTCAGGATCGAGAAACAAGCATTGAAGGTCATCATGCCGCCGAAAGGATTGGCTTTGCTCAAGGAAAAACATTCATGACGCGCCCCCAAAAGTTCCTTGCCGAGAATCCATTCAGTGTTTTGCTTTTGGCCCTGCCGCTGACGCTTGCCGCGCAATTGCTCGGCTGGTCCGCGATGGCAATTTTCATTCTGGCCGCGATCGGAATCATTCCGCTGGCCGCGTACATTGGTGAGGCGACCGATAATCTGGCTGCATACACGAGTCCGCGCGTCGGCGCGCTGCTCAATGCCACGCTCGGCAACGCCGCGGAACTCATCATCACGATCACCGCAGTGCAGGCTGGTTTGCTGGAACTGGTCAAAGCGTCCATCACCGGTTCGATCATCGGCAACCTTTTGCTTGTGCTTGGATTTGCGATGGTATTCGGCGGCGTCAGGCACGGAATCCAAACATTCAACAAGCGCAATGCCAGCCGCAATGCCATCCTGTTGGTACTGGCAGTCGTCACGCTGATCATCCCATCGGCGTTCAGCCAATCCATTGCCGAGGTCAACAACGGTAACGTCGAGATCTTGAGCATCGGCGTGGCGATCATCATGCTGGCGTTATACGGCTTTGGCCTCTTCGATGCGTCGCATTCGAAAGAGAGTCCGTTATCTCATGCTTTGCCAAAAAACGATCTGCCCGGCTGGTCTCTCTGGCAGGTCATTGCCATTTTGGTCCTATCCACTTTAGGCGTGGTCTGGTTGAGCGAAACGCTGGTCCATTTGGCCGAAGAGGTCATCAAAGGTTTCGGCGTCTCCGAATTTTTCCTCGGCATCATCCTCGTGCCATTGATCGGCAACGTGGCCGAACATCTGGTCGCGGTGCAGATGGCGCTCAAAAACAAAATGGAACTCAGCACCGAGATCGCGATTTCATCGAGTTTGCAAATCGCATTATTCGTCGCGCCGCTGCTGGTCTTTATCAGCCTCCTGCTCGGTCATCCGCTTCAAATCATCTTCAATCGTTTTGAATTATTGGCGCTGTTGACGGCTGTGGTCATCTCCGCGCTGGTTTCCGCGGATGGCGAATCGACATGGCTCGAGGGCGTTGGCCTGCTGGCCGTCTATTTGATTTTTGGACTGGCATTTTTCTTATTACCATGAACCGGAACACTCCGCCTTCTTTCATCAATGTTTGGACGGTCCTCGGTGCAATCGTTTTTGCCGGGATTCTGCTCATCACCACGTTGATCGCGATCAATTGGATTCAGCCGCATCAAACCGGGACCGTTGGCTTTTCTCCCGCTGATCTGACCATCATCGCGCCCCCAACTCCCACCGTCAACGCGCCGACCGCGACTCCCGATGGAACCGTGACTCCCCCGCCGGATCAGATCGCGGTTGGGAGGTACGTCCAGATTTCCGGCACTGGCGGCGACGGATTGCGAATCCGCTCCGCGCCGGGTTTGAGCAGTGACACGGTTTTTCGCGGCGACGAATCCGAAACGTTCGTTGTGCAGAAAGGCCCGCAGCAAGCGGACGGTTATACCTGGTGGTATGTCGTCGCGCCGTACGACAACACGCGCGCCGGCTGGGCCGCCGCAAATTACCTGGCGGTTGTGCCATCGCCGTAGATTTTGTAAGGGCGGACCTGTGTGTCCGCCCTGGACAACACATAGGTCTGCCCCGACGGAGAATATCATGAACGAAAAACCGACCAACATTACGGTCAACAAGAAAACACGCGAGTTCACGATCAATTGGGAAGATGGGCACGTCAGCACCTATCCGTTTGGATTACTGCGCGCGGCCTGTCCCTGCGCCTCATGCCGCGGCGGGCACGAAAACATGAAGTCCGAGCCGGGCGCGGACGTGTTCGATATCCAATTGGAAGATTCGCCGATGACGCGCATCAATGAGGTCAAGGCCGTTGGCTCCTACGCCCTGACCATCGTCTGGGAGGACGGCCACGACTATGGGATTTACAACTGGCATTACCTGCGCGCATTGTGCCCATGCGAGGAAGATCGAGCGAGGTATGGACGATAACAAAATTCCAGCGTGCTATAATTTAATCCGTGAGAAGCAGGAAGGTTATCTTCCCCCGCAAAAAGATTGCTGAATTCTGCGAACGTTGGGGAGTCACTGAGTTCTCGGTGTTTGGGTCTGTCCTGCGCGATGATTTCCGCCCTGATAGTGACATTGATGTGCTGTTAACGATTGATCCGCAGGCTCGCATCGGACTGTTTGAATTAGCGGATATGAAGATCGAACTGCAAGAGATGTTCAAGCGCCCCGTTGATCTGGTCGAGAAGGAAGGATTACGCAATCCCTATCGAAGACGCGAAATCCTGCGGACAGCGAAGGTTATTTATGCCGCATGATGAACCGGCTAAATCATATTTGTGGGATATGCGCGAATCTGCGCTGGAAATCGTCGAGTTCATGCGTGATGTAAAATTCCATGAGTTCGAGAAAAACAAAATGCTGCGCTCCGCAGTTGAAAGGCACCTGCTCGTGATCGGCGAGGCTGCGGTTCATATTTCTCCTCAATTTCGCAAACAACATCCTGAAATCACATGGACAAGGTTGGTTGAATTGCGAAATATTTTGGCGCATGAATACGGAGAAACATTGTTGAATCGCGTCTGGGTCGCGGCCAGTCAAGGAGTGCCGGAATTACTTGTTGAATTAAAAAGGCTGCTTCCCGATTAACCATCGCCGGGGATGACGGCCACGATTATGGAACCTCCGGCTGGCGTTATTTGCGCGCGTTGTGCCCATGCGAGGAAAATCGGAAAAAGCATGGAAAAATAAAACTGACGGTCACCTGAGAAAGCGACCGTCAGTTTTTTATGGCGTAGCTGTTGCTTCCGGCGTCGAAGTTTCAGTTGGCGTTGATGTATCTGTGCTCGAAACTTCACCCTTTGGCGTTCCTGTCGGCTCGATGGTTGGCGTGAGACTCGGTGTGAGCAACGCTGACAATTGATCCTGCGCGTCCGTGCGCATCTGCGCGGTCATGTCCGACTCAGGCATCGAAAGCAAAGTCTGAAAATCTGAGATCGCATCGCCGAGACTGCCGCGCTTCACCTGGCTTTTCGCGCGCCAGTAAATTGCCAGCGCCTTCTGCGTATCGTTCGTCACTTTGGACATCGAAGTTTCGGCCTGCAAATAAGCGCTGCCGAATTCGCCCATCCGGTAAAAGGTCTGCGTCAGGCCGATCTCCGCATCGAACGAATCGGGGTAATACTGAAGCGCGTCCTGGAAGTTTGTCTGTGCGGTTACCAGATTCCCAAGTTGAAGATTCGAATTGCCGAGATCAACATACACCTGCCGCTGGGTCGGATCGAGAGCTAGCGCCTTGTCGAGCGCATCCATCGCCGGTTTATAAGCGCCGGTTCTGGCATACGCCTGTCCAAGCGTTGCATACGCGCTGCCGTCTTCCGGTTCGTAGATCAAATACGTTTCCAGCGGCTTGATGGCATCCTGATATTGTTCGTTCGCCACGTAGGCCTGACCAAGAATAAGATACGACGGCAGGAGAGTCACATCAATGCTGTTGGCTTTTTCAGCGGCAGCCAGGCCTTTGGCATTATCGCCGTCCAAAATATAAGCCCGCGCATAAGCCATCTGCACCAGCGCCGAGTCCGGCATGAGCTGACTGGCTTTGATTAGATCAGGAAATGCCAATGTCGCGTTCTTGTGGTCGAGGTTGTAGTTGGCGCGGTCAAGATATGTATCGCCGTAGTTTGGATCATATTGAATGGCCAGCGCGTAAAGTGCGGATGGATCCTTGCTTGGATCAATGCACGTGCTGGCGCGTGCCAGTCCCAAATACGCGGGAGCGAACTGATCGTTGATCTTCAACGCGTTGTTGTAATATTCCAGGGCTGAACGGCAGTCGCCTTTGAAGCGATAGGCCTCGGCGATGTAATAGGGAACATCCGCCGAAGTCGGCTCCGCGGTCGCAACCTGGTCCATTTCACTGATGAATTGATCCCAGTTTCCCTGCTGGTAATACGTTCTCGCCGCATTATAAATATCCTGCGAAAGCGGCGAGCGCGGCGTGTTGACGTAAAGCGGTGTGGCCGTGTATGAAACTCCAAACAGGATTGCCAGCGGAGTCGGCCCGGCGTGCGAGGCGGTCGCCTGCGGCGACGCGTTGATGAACGTTGGCGTGAGCGTAAACGTCGGCGATGGGCCGGCAGTGTAAGAAACGCCGGCCGGGCGAAACGCGCTGGTGCGCGGGGTCACAAAACCGAAGATGACAATGCCGACGATGACCAGTCCCGCCACCAGGACGCCAGCCAGCCGCGTCAACGGATTGGCAAATGCGGCGCGCAGGCCCTTTTCCTTTGGCCGTTCATGCGCCAGCAAAAGTTTCTCTTCCCACGCGCGCGGCCGGTTCAACGGAAACGGCTGGATGCCATCGTCGGGAGGCAAAGCTCCCAGCAGAACCAGGCCGCGTTTGGCGCTGCCATTTTCCGGGTCCAGTTTGAGCGCCGTTTGCAGACAATAGACGCGCTCCTTCGTCGTCTCGACCGCGGCGCTCAACCAGATCCAATACGTCGCGTTGTTCTGATCCGTCTTGAGCAGGCGCGTCAGGACATCCTTTGCGTGGGCCTTATCGCCGCGCCGCAGGGCGTCCACCGCGTCCTGGAACATGGAATCCAGTTCTTCATCCGCCATCGTTGTTGATTGTATTACAGGGCGGGTTGAATTCGCAATACAGATTTGTTATTCATGAAAGTCCTCGACTTGATACACGAGAACTTCCAGGTGTTTGCGGCGCCATGTGTCCGGTGCGGCGCCCATTTTGTAGCACAGGTTGTCGAGGAATTCTGCCTTGTCTGGAATCTTTTCCCAGACTTGCGGAAGAAAAGTTGCGCGGCGGAAATTATCGCGCAGGATGATTCCGTCCATGTTTGGATGCAGTTTCGCGAGCAGGTCCCCGGCGTCGTTGTATTCGAGCCGCTCCGGGAGCGTGAGGCGGGAGACCTCGACTTCGATTTGATCCAACTCTGACGGCGTGACCGGCGGAAAGCGCGGGTCTTCGAGCGCCGCGGCGACGGCGTGTTCGCGCACGTCCTGCGCCAGCGGCTGGTACGGTTCCAGCGCGCCGATGCAGCCGCGCAAGTCGCCGCGGATTGTCAGCGTGACGAACGACGCGCCGTCTTCCCTCAAGCGCGTTGTCATGGATTTCAAATCCAGCGGCGGCAGCTTTTTGCCCCGCACGCCAAGCTCCATTGACTGGCGCGCAATACGAAGCAGGATTTGCTTTTCATCATCGGTCAATTTGTCCGCGCCCATTTTTCATGTCCTTCGAAAATCTACTCTGCCAGCTTGTGATACAGGCGGTTGTGGTACACCAGCGGCTGGCCTTCTCCGATTCCGCGCGCCGCAAGGACCTCCGCAATGAACATTGTATTCGGGCCGACTTTTATGCTTTGCGTTACGCGGCAGTCGAACGAAGCCAAACCATTTTTGAGCAGCGGCGCGCCGGTTACGAGAGTCTCGGTTTCGAGGCCAGCCATTCGATTTTGGGATTCGGGCGTGCGCCCTGCGAAGCGGTCGGCAATTTCGTATTGATCGTAAGAAAGGAGGGTCACTCCGAAAGCCTGTGCGCGTTCGACCAGTTCGCGCGTGTGAGTATCGCCTTGCAATGAAATGATGATCAGCGGCGGGTCGAGCGAAACCGATGTGAATGAATTGACCGTCATGCCGTGCTGTTCGCCTGCGTGTGCGGCCGTCACCACCGTCACGCCGGAAGTCCAGGCGCGCATGGCGGCGCGCAATTGTTCGGGATTAAGCGCCATTGTGTGTCTCCGTGTAATTTCATCATAATTGCGAGGGGAGGCAGCGTCAAGATGGCTAATGCGCGGAAAATTCCGGACTTGGGTTTAAGTGACAGACATCGTTTGTGCGATTCGGGAAAGAACTCTGTGGTTTAATAGACCTGTTAGACTATTTAGACCTGTAAAACCTGGAGACCTTTCATGCCCGAAGCTACATTCCATTTTCCGCGCGGATTTTTATGGGGCACTGCCACCGCGGCGCATCAAGTCGAAGGCAACAACACCAACAATCAATGGTGGAAGTGGGAGCAGGATGGACACACGCTGGCAAAGTCGGGGCCGGCCTGCGACTGGTGGGGCGGACGCTGGCGCGAGGATTTCGACCGCGCCGCCGAGGCGGGCCAGAACGCGCACCGCTTTTCTGTCGAGTGGAGCCGCATCCAGCCCGCGCCTGATAAATGGGATGAAGATGCGCTGGAAAAATATCGCGCGATGCTGCGCGGTTTGCATGAGCGCGGCCTGACGCCGATGGTCACGCTCCATCATTTCACCGATCCGCTTTGGCTGACAGACCCTTCGGTCGCAGGGCGCGGCTGGGAATCAGAAGACATCGTTCCGTTGTTCGAGAAATTTGTCCGCAAGACAGTGGACGCGCTCAAAGAATATTGCACATTATGGTGCACGATCAATGAGCCGAATGTTTATGCATTAAGTGGGTACCTCACCGGCGACTTTCCGCCCGGCGTCAATGATCTCAAACGCGCCATTCAAGTTGAAGCCAACATGGTACGCGCCCACGTCGCCGCGTATCATGCCATTCATCAAGTCCAGATGGAATCACGCGTCGGCTATGCCTTGCACTATCGCCCAATGGTAGCGAAGAATAAATGGTCGCCGTTGGATGCGCTGATGCGGAGCATCCGTTACGAGGGACTCAACATGGCGTTCCCGTCCGCCATCAGCACAGGCGTGTTGAAGTCGCCGGTCATGAAGGTCAATATTCCCGAAGCCAAAAACGCGCAGGATTATTTCGGTCTCAACTATTATTCGAGGGACACGATTTGGTTCAACATCCGCAAAGCCAATGAGTTATTCACGGACAGCGGTTTTGCAGACGACGCGGATTTCAGCGACGGCAATTACATTGCCAACGTGCCCGAAGGTTTTTATGATTCGATCAAATGGGCGGTGCGGACGTATCCGAACACGCCCATCCTCGTGACCGAAAACGGGATCGAGTGCGCTGATGATCACATTCGTCCGCGCTATCTTGCGCAGCACATTCATCAGATGTGGCGCGCGGTGAATTTCAATTGGCCAGTCAAGGGATATTTCCACTGGTCGCTGGTGGACAACTTCGAATGGGAGCGCGGCTGGTCTCAGCGCTTCGGACTTTGGGCCCTGGACCCGGAGACTCAGAAACGCACCCGGCGCCCCAGCGCGGACCTGTATGCGGCCATCTGCAAAGAGAACGGACTCTCGTCTGAGATGGTGTCCAAGTATTGCCCAGAAGTATTCGAAAAGATATTTCCCTCATAGACCGTGGACGGTGGACCATGGACGGTCAACGGTTACAGTCCACCGTCATTTTCCGCATCATGAAATTTAGTTTTTCTTCCCCACAAGTCGTTTGCCGCCCCGCCCTGCCGCTCGATCGCGCCGATGTTTTCGAGTTCACCAAATTCATCTGGGAAGGACACGATTACATCCGATACGTTTGGGACGAATGGTTCGCCGATCCGCATGGCTTATTGGCCGTTGCCGAGTACGGCGGACGCGCAGTTGGCATGGCAAAAATCACGCTGGTTTCAAAGGGCCAGTGGTGGCTTGAAGGCTTTCGCGTCGACCCGAAGGTGCAGGGCTTGAAGGTTGGTTCGCGCATTCATGAATATGTCAATGGTTGGTGGGACGAATATGGCGATGGCACAGTCCGATTGATGACCAGTTCGGAACGCGTTCAGGTTCACCATTTATCTGAACGAACCGGCTTTATCAAGGTGGGCGAGGTGAACAGTTATTCCGCCCCGGCGCTCGATGAAAGGACAGATTCGTTTTCACCCGTTCGTCCTGATGAACTCAACACCGCTTTGGACTTTGCGACTGCCAGCGGGCCTTATCAACTCGATCACAGCCTGATGGACATCGGCTGGACACAAGCCGCGCTCGATGGGATTTTCATGAAGCAGTTGATCGTCGAAGAAAAGGTTTTTTGGTGGCGCGGGCGGGATGGATTGTTCATCAAATGGGATGACGAGGATGAGGATGGCAATACAGTCCTTGGCGTCAGCCTGCCCGCCTGCAGGCTTGAATTTCTGCCTGAACTTTTGACGGACCTCCGCCGCTTCGCATTTGCAAAAAACCGTGTATCTGTTTTCGGAATTGTTTATGTCAACCCACGAATTGAATTTGCGCTGAAGAAAGCAGGCTTTCGTTCGTCCTGGGATTCGACAGCCTATATTTATGAGCGGCGCCATCCTGAACGGCCATGAGGCTCGATCTTCCATCTGATTTCGTTCAGACCATTCGAAATACATTCGCCGAGGATGGATATGGATTCCTAAATGATTTGCCGGCATTGGTGGATGAAGCCGCACGTCGCTGGAATCTGAAAGACATTCAACCGGTTTCCAATCTCTCTTATAACTTTGTCGCGTTTGCAACCCGCCCTGAGCAGAGGTCGAAGGGCAATGTCGTTCTCAAAATCGGCGTTCCGAATCGCGAACTGACCAGCGAGATGGCCGCGCTGCGTTTCTTCGATGGCAAGGGCGCAGTCCGCCTGCTGGGAGCAGACGAAGCGCGCGGCATGTTCCTGATGGAACGCGTCCAGCCGGGCGAAATGCTGGCGTCGCTCGATGACGATGAAGCGGCCACTTACATTGCGGCGGAGGTGATGTTGAATCTCCGGCGGCCCGCGCCGATGGAAGGCGCGTTCATCAACCTGTCAGACTGGTTCAAAGGCTTCGAGAAACTGCGCGCCCGCTTCGAGGGCGGGACGGGTCCGCTTGAGAAAAGCCTGGTCGAGAGGGCAGAACGGGCTGTTCGCGAATTTTTCAGCGAGGAGTACGCGCCGATGCTCATCCACGGCGATTTGCATCACTTCAACATCCTTTCATCGAAGGACCGTTGGCTGGCGATTGACCCAAAAGGCGTGATCGGTCCCGCCGCGTACGAGGTCGGGCCGTTGCTTATCAATCCGTGGGGCAATGGAACAAAAATATCGCAGCACACGGAAAGGCGGATTGCGATTTTATCGGAGCGGCTTGGCTTTGAGCGCGAACGAATCCTGGAATGGGGATTGGCACATGCGGTCCTTTCGGCCTGGTGGAGTTTGGATGACAACATGGACTGGACATTTGCGATGGCATGTGCCGGAATCTTTTCAGAGATAAGGCCATAAAACACAACAGTCCCGCGAACGCGGGACTGTCTGTAAAAAATAACGCGGTTTACATGCCGAGGAAGGTAAAGACCGCCACACCGAGAGCCAGCAATGCGCCTATGTAATTAATCGGCGCGGCCATCAGCGAAGGCACAAATGCGCCAAGTCCGTACCACAAGAAGAAAAGAACCAGACACCAGTTAGCGATCTTATTCTGCATTTTCATTTGACACTCTCCTTTGGCGAAAGGGTTTGACTGTCCAAATCGGGCAGTTCTATCTAATTAACCCTGCTTTGAAGCGGGGGATACGTGCTGCGTGGTACAATCAAAAAGACATTTCTCTGAGTCGCAGCCTGCCGCGACCGACTGCGGGAGGCTTTTTACGCCCCATGACGACCCTCACTGCCCCTGCCGAATTCACTCTTACCCGTAAATCCACTGAACGCACCCAAGGCCCAGCCCGCTGGATCTGGTCACATGCCATGCGCTACTGGCCGATCCTGCTGATACTGGTGATTGGCGCGATCGGCAATGCCGCGCTGGCCTCCGCCGTGCCGGTGCTGGTGGGCAATGCTTTCAATGACATGCTCACCTGTGCTGCCTGCGGCACTGGCGCAGGCAAGCTCAACCCGGCTTTGGCCATTTTGATTCCGCTGGCATTGATCCTCGGTGCTTCGCAGATCGTGCGCGGCGTCCTGCAATTTGGGCGCAACTTCGGCGCGGAATTGATGGCCCAGCGCATCGAACGCGATATCCGCGACGGGCTTTACGTTTCGCTGCTCGGCAAGAGCATGACGTTCCACAACCTGCAGCCGGTTGGCGACACGATGGCGCGCGCAACCAACGACGTGCGCGAAGTCAACTTCATGTTCAGCCCGGGCGCGAACCTCGTCATTGGTTCAGGATTGTTCATCATCATCCCGTTCTTCGTGATCCCACAATACAGCCCCGCGCTTCTGCTCACACCCGTCTTGTTCTGCATCGGTTATTTCGTTTCATTGTGGCATTATCTCAAAACGATGTCTCCGGTCACGGACGATGTGCGCCAGACCTTTGGAGAGATGAACACGCACCTCTCGGAGACGCTGGACGGCGTCGAGATCATGAAAGGCGCGGCGCAGGAAGTCGCCGAGACCGAAACCTTCGTCACCCACGCGCGGCGCGTGCGCGATGCTTTTGTGCAACAAGGCGACATCGAAGCGCGCTTCATCCCGAACCTGCTGATGGGACTCGTCTATGCGGGCGGGCTTTTCCACGCGCTGATTCTGTTCCGCGCCGGGACGATCAACATCGGCGATGTGGTTGCATACTTCGGCCTGCTCCGCATGTTGGAATTCCCAACCTTTTCATCCGCCATGGCATACACGCAGATTTCACTGGGGATTTCCGGCGCGCGCCGGATTTTGGAATTGATCAACCTCGAAACGAATCTCGATCAAAACGCGTCGGGCCGGACTTCGACCATGCGCGGCGAAATCGAATTTCGCGGCGTCTCGTTTGCATACCCTCACCCCATTCCCTCTCCCAGTGGGAGAGGGGCAAGAGGTGAGGGCGAAGAAGTCCTTCAGGATATTTCCTTCCACGTCAAACCCGGACAGACCGTTGCCCTCGTCGGGCAGACAGGCGCGGGCAAAACATCCCTCGTCCGATTGATCAACCGCACGTATGACACCACGCACGGGCAGGTTTTCGTAGATGGCGTGGATGTCCGCGATTGGAATCTCGCCTCGCTTCGTTCGCAAATCTCGATGATCGAGCAGGATATCTTTTTGTTCTCGCGCTCCATCAGCGACAACATTGCCTTTGGCAAACCCGGCGCAACACGCGAAGAAGTTTTATACGCCGCGAACGGCGCGCAGGCGCACGAGTTCATCGAAACGTTCGATCAGGGTTACGAAACCGTCATCGGTGAGCGCGGCGTGACTCTGTCGGGAGGCCAGCGTCAACGTCTGGCGCTGGCACGCGCCTTTTTAACGGATCCCCGCATCCTCATCCTGGATGATTCGACTTCGGCCATTGATTCCGCCACCGAAGATAAAATCCAACGCGCAATTGCAAATGCTGCCAAAGGCCGCACAACGATCCTCATCACGCATCGTCTGTCGCAAATCCGCTGGGCTGATCTCATCCTCGTCCTGCGAAAAGGAAAAATCGCCGCCATGGGCACGCACGATGAATTGATGAAAACGTCCGAGGCGTATTCGAGAATATTTAGAGAATGAATTGCAGGGGCGCAGCAGGACGAGCTTTCGCCTGAATCTTTATGACTTCGCTGCGCCCCCTACCGCCCCTACCGGAGATATCATGAGTTTCTTTGCCGGTCTCAACGCCGAAAAATATGACCGCCAATATTCCGACCGCCAGCTGCTGGGCCGGATCATTGATTATTTCAAGCCGCAGAAAAAGCGGTTCATTTGGGTTTCGGTTTTGGTCATTTTGATCGCCTCGATTGCCGCAGCCTTGCCGGTGATCGTCAGCCAGATCGTGAACCTGCTCAATGCGGAACCAAGCCTTCAGGCCGTCACATTGGCGGGACTGGCATTGGCCGTCATCGGGGTCAGCACGTGGGCGTTGAACTGGGCGCGCCGCAGCCTGGTGGTGCGCGCGGTGGGTGATGTTGTGCTGGCGTTGCGCACCGAGGCTTTCGATGCCGCCGCGGAACATGATTTATCCTTCTATGATCAATTTTCTTCGGGCCGCATCGTCTCGCGCATCACATCGGATACGAACGATTTCGGCCAACTGGTGGTCATCGTCACGGACGTCAGCGCGCAGCTGGTGACCGCCATCATCCTCGGCGTGGTCATGTTCCAGACCGAATGGCACATGGCGCTGATCATGTATGCCTTTGTGCCGGTCATGTTCGTGGTTACATCGGCCTATCGAAATCTTGCGCGGCGCGCCACGCGCAGCGGCATGCAAGCCATGGCGGAAGTCAATCAAGCGATAAAAGAAACCGTCAGCGGAATCGCGATTGCCAAGAACTTCCGCCAGGAGCAAAGCATCTTCGAGATTTTCGACTTGGCCAATCAGCAATCGTACCGGGTCAATGTCCAGCGCGGACTCGTGTTATCGCTGGTCTTTCCAACGCTCAACGCCGTAAGCGGAATCTTTGTTGCCATTTTGGTTTATGCGGGCGGCATGGGAATCGCGCAGGGCGTCATCACGGCTGGCGCGTGGTATCTTTTCATCCTGAGTCTCGACAGCTTTGTCAATCCGATCTCGAACGTGTCCGCATTTTGGGCGCAGATTCAGCAGGGGCTGTCCGCTGCGGAACGCGTCTTCGCTTTGGTGGACGCGGACCCGAATGTGGTTCAAATTGATAAACGCAACATTCCGAGGCTGAAAGGCGAAGTCTGCTTCGAGCATCTCGACTTCCGCTATACGGATAAAGAGCCGGTCTTGACGGATTTCGACCTTTGCATCCAGGCCGGGGAGAATCTCGCCCTCGTCGGCCACACCGGCGCAGGCAAGTCTTCGATTGCCAAGTTGATCGCGCGCTTCTACGAATTCCAGGGCGGCCGCCTGCTGATTGACGGCATGGACATTCGCACTTTCGATTTGCAAAAATATCGAAAGCAATTGGGAATCGTTTCGCAGGTTCCATTTTTGTTTTCGGGAACGGTTGCCGATAACATTCGCTATGCGCTGCCATCCGTGACCGAGGCGGGGATGCTGGCGATGGCAAACCGCATCGGTGATGGCGAATGGCTGGAGACTCTGCCCGAAGGTTTGAACACCGAAGTCGGCGAGCGCGGCAACCGCCTCTCGATGGGACAGCGCCAGCTCGTCGCGTTGATGCGCGTACTCGTCCAGCAGCCCGCCATCTTCATTCTGGATGAAGCCACCGCCAGCATTGACCCGTTCACAGAATGGCAAATCCAGCAGGCGTTGAATCTGATCTTGTCGAATTCCACGAGTATCCTCATCGCCCATCGTCTCTCGACCGTCAAAGCCGCTGATAGAATTGTGGTGATGGAAAAAGGAAGTATCATTCAGGAAGGGAACCACGCGTCCCTGCTTCGGCAGGGAGGGCATTATGCCATGCTCTATAATACGTACTTCAGGCATCAAAGCCTGGCGTATGTGGAGCAGGCAAGGGAGTTGGTAGAAAAATGAAACAGGGATTTTCCGTTGATTAACCTGATCGAACTGCTGCACAGTTTTCTTGCCGCCATCAAAAGCGGCGAACTGCCCCAGCTTGGATACTGGACTTATATCTTGTTGGCGGCGCTGGTTGCGGTCGAGGGGCCGATCGCTACGTTGCTGGGAGCCGCTGCGGCGTCCGCGGGATTGATGCGGCCGCTGCTGGTCTTTTTATCCGCGGCCATCGGAAATCTGACCGCCGATTCGCTTTGGTATTCGCTCGGCTATATGGGCAAGAAGGATTGGATCCTGCATTTTGGAAAACGGCTTGGCCTGCGCGAGAGTCTCATCGAACATCTGAAACGCAACATGGTCAAGCACGCCACGAAGGTTCTCTTCCTCGCCAAGCTGACGGTCAGCTTTGTGATTCCCTCGTTGGTCGCGGCCGGTCTGCTGCGCGTCCCGTGGAAGCGCTGGTTTCCCGCGCTGGTCCTCGCTGAAACGTTATGGACCGGTTCGCTCGTGCTGATCGGATATTACACGACCGAAGCGCTTAAGCGCGTGGAGCAAAGAGTCGAATATGTCGCGTTGGCTGCGTCGGTCATCTTCGTCATGCTGGTCATCATCGGGGGACGGCGTTTGGTAAAAGAATGGGACAAAGACAACCCTGAACCAGAACCTGTTGAAAAATAATGAGATCGGGAAAAATCGTCCATGCGCATTTTGATTGCGAGCACAACCTATCATCCGGCTTTGAACGGACAGGCGATCTTCGTCGTCAACCTTGCCGAAGGATTGGCCGCGCGCGGCCACGAAGTTCTGGTCGCCTTTCCATTTGGCGAAGCCCTCAATAACCAAAGGCATAACGTTCGCCTCGAGGGAATAAAATCATTCAGCCTGGGTGCGGTGCATGGGGATTCCTTTGCGCCTTTCTTTCCAGGCATAGCGGTACGAAAAATCTTTGATGAATTTCAGCCGGATATTGTTCACATTCAGGATCACTATCCGGTTTGCCGCGCAACCGTGTTCGAAGCGCGCCGGCGGCATTTGAAAATCATCGGCACGAATCATTTCATGCCGGAGAATCTCGCGCCGTACGTTCCGGGTTTGTCGAAAATCAAACCGGTCTACAACTGGATTTTATGGCGCTGGATGCTGGAAGTGTACAACCGCGTCGATGTGGCGACCGCGCAATCGCGCGTGGCGGCTGAATTGGTCCGCCGGCAGGGATTGCAGATTCCCATTCTGCCGGCTTCCTGCGGGATTGACCTGCGCCGCTTCCATCCGGACCCGAAAACGGATCGCGCGGCCTGCCGCTTACGCTACGGAATCGACCCCGATAAAATCATCTTCCTCTTCGTCGGCCGCGTGGACAAGGAAAAGCGCGTGGACGTTTTGCTCCACGCGATGAGCTTGATTAAGCGCGACGATATTCAACTCGTCATCGCCGGACACGGAGCAGCAGCCAATGAATTTCAGAATTTGGCTAAGAGTTTAAATTTGGGTGAACGCGTACGTTTTACCGGCTTTATTCCCGACTTGCCTGATTTATTGAACAGCGTGGATGTTTTTACCATGCCCAGCGAAGCAGAATTGCTGAGCATCGCATCCCTCGAAGCGATGGCCTGTGCGCGCCCGGTTTTGTTGGCGGACGCTGTCGCGCTTCCCGATCTGGTCACGCCGGGACAAAACGGCTATTTGTTCAAACCGGGCGATGCCAACGACGCGGCTTGTTATATGGAAATGCTGGTCAATCAACGCAGTCAATGGGAACGGATGGGCAAAGCCAGTCTGGAAAAAGCCCAATATCACAGCCTGGAAAATACGATACAGCGTTACGAAAAGTTGTACCAGCTTGTTCTAGCGAACGAACCGCCAACGACAGATTTGTAAAACAAAATTAACCACAAAGGGCGCGAAGGAAAATCTTTTTCTTACTTTGTGTACTTCGTGCCCTTCGTGGTTAAAAGAATCTTTTCAATTTTCTCGTTACAACTATCCAAACAAAGCAATCACCAAAATCCCGGCGAAGATGACCACCGCGCCGATGACGCGCGTCCCGCCGAGTTTTTCTCCGAGAAACTGCCAGCCCGCGAACGCCGCCATCACCACGCTGACTTCGCGCACCGCGCCCGCATATCCCAGCGGCGCAATGCTGTATGCCCACAGCGCCAGCGAATACGCGCCAATCGTCAGGATGCCAATGGCCGCCAGCGGCCACAGATGAGCCGACAGTTCATCCTTTAATTGATTCCAGCCATAATATCGAAGAATCAACGGCGCGGTAAATGCGGGAACGCAGAGAAAGAGCAAGATAACATAAGGTAAAGCCGCGGTTTGTTTGACCGCGATTCCATCCAGCGTGGAATAGATCGAGATCAACAAAGCCAGCAGAAGCGCCAGCAAAATTCCGCGCGCATGCGGCTTGTTGTGCGTCTGGAATAAACTGCTTCCGCCCACGAGCAATAGTCCAGCAATGATGACCATAATGCCAATCAAGCCGCCAAAGGTGAATCGTTCGCCGAGGAATACCGCCGCCCAAATCGCAATGAACGCCGGCGCGGCGCCGCGGCCCATCGGATAAACCAGCGAGAAATCCGAATCTCTGTAAGCCTCCGCCAGCACAACGTAATATGCAATTTCAAACAATGCGCTGATGACAAGAATGTGCCAGACGGCCTGTGAGGGAAAACCGATGAGGTAGACAGCTGGCGTGAATACAAGGAAACCAATGATGGCACTCCACCACGTTGCCATATATTTTTCGCCCGCCTGCTTGAGCAATAGATTCCATGTGGTGTGCAAGACGGCGGCGGCCAGCAATAATCCAATTGCGGAAAGCGGCATCAGGAAATTCCAATTTGACTCAAATAAGCGCGAATGGAAAATGCCGTGTAAGAATCAACTTCCAGTCCTTCCAATGCTTTTGCTTTTCGCGGATCGATCCAAATAAATTCTTCTGCCTCATCATTCAAGACAACATCGCCTTTGTCCATTTTGGCCGTGAAATCCAGGAAAATGAAATGGCGCGGTTTCCAGAATTGTTCATCGTAAACACATTCCTGCCAGCACAGGAATTCGAGATCGCGAATCTCGAGCCCGGTTTCCTCGCGGGTCTCGCGCCGCCTCGACAGCGGACTCGCCCAATTCGATATGTCCGCCGGGGACGCCGTATTTGCCGTGCCATTTATGCGTCTTCATCAAAAACAATTCGCCGCGCGGATTGAAGATCAAGATCCCAACTGTCGGCTCAGGAAAAAGTTGTTCTGCCATGAGTCCCTGCTTGTAATAACTCAAATTGAGAATTATGAATTGTCATTGCGAGGAGTGGCGCCAAGGCGCCACGACGAAGCACTGCGTTCTCTCAGTGTGGCAATCTCGTATTTTCATGCAATTGGTTGTTTGAAGATTAGCTGGGATTGCCACGTGGCGCCTTGGCGCCACTCGCAATGACATCCTTTCAACAAACCCGCAAATTATAGCCGTTTAAAAAATAAAAGCCTGAGACATTTTATCTCAGGCTTTGAAAAACATTTGCCTTATCTAAACAATGGAATTCGCGCTCCGCTTATTTTGCCCGCTTCATCGAAACAAAGATATAGCATCGAAGCGGCGATTTCATCAGGCGTTGTGCCTTTGCCGCTTCTGTCTGCGTCAATGGATTTGACTTGAATGATGTTCGCCGTCACATTTGAATCTTTTAATTCCGCCGCCAGATTCAAAACCAGATTTTCCTGCGCGGCTTTCGCGGCGGTATACGCACTGGCCTTTCCGGGCGGATTTGCTGCCGTGGGCGCTGAGACAACGATCACGCGTCCCCATTGGTTCGCGGCCATGCGCGGACCAAATGCCTGAAACAAATGAATCGTCGTCCACACGTGCTGGCCGAGCATGGATTCAAAATCGTTGATTGGAGTCTCGGCGATGGTCTTGCCACCGACCCAGCCGCCGACGAGATGGATCAAACCGTCGAGGCGGCCAAATTTAACGGCCACCGCTTCGGCGGCGGAATGAACCGCCGGCCCGTTGCGCAGGTCAACTGTCAGCGTGAGAAAACGCGCGGCGGGCAGATTCAAGTCGCGGGCCAGGACATCCAATTTTGATGGATCGGTTCCAACCAAAACCAGTGACGCGCCGTGTTCGGCAAACGCATGCGCCGCGGCTCTTCCTGTCACGCCCGTCGCTCCAGTGATGACGAAGGCGCGGTTATTCATTGAACGCCTTCGCCTGTTCCTCGCTCATGCCAGTGACAATCGGGCGATCATCCTGTTCCTTGAAATGTTCCTTGCCGCTGAAATCAATCAGATGCCCGGATTTGGCGGCTTTGGTCTGCAAATAAAAAAGATTGTGATCGTTCGGTTCCATCACGTGCGGAATGCGATCCGTCACTTTGATTCCATAATCGGTGAGCTGTTGAATCTTTTTCGGATTATTGGTGATGAGTCGCACCGATTGAATCTTGAGAGACATCAACATGTGCGCGGCGACGGCGTAATCGCGTTCGTCATCGCGGAAACCCAATGCAAGATTCGCTTCGACGGTATCCATGCCTTGGTCCTGCAAACTGTAGGCGCGGATCTTGTTGACCAGCCCGATGCCGCGGCCTTCCTGCCGCAGATAAAGCACCATGCCGCGTTCCATCTTTCCGATCATCTTCAACGCGGCTTCAAGCTGGTCGCGGCAATCGCATCGAAGCGAGCCGATCACATCGCCCGTCAAACATTCGGAATGCAAACGCACCGGCACATCCGCCGCGCCGATCACATCGCCTTTTGTAATTGCAACATGTTCCTTGCCATCTCGGTTATTCTCAAAGGCCACGATGTGAAAATCCCCAAAACGCGACGGAAGTTCGGCCATCGCAACGATCCTGACGCAAATATTATCCCTGCCTAATCCTTTGCAGTTGTGTTCTTTATTTTCTTCCAGCAAAACCTGGAATTGTTCGTGCATCGTTGATGTTGTCATTTTGACCTCTTTATGAAATTGATTTTTGCTCCAGGCGGTGTCGCATGGCGCGCCATGAAAGAGCGCCACGTCTCGCCGCCGAGGGTCGCCTTTGACGTGCTGCGCGAGGCGGCTTGAGCAAATATCATTTTGACCTCTTTTCAAATTGATATCTTAATAGGACTCCGCCATCATCCCATGATCGAGATTCTACGAGCTTGAGCGGAATCGCCTCGCTTCTCACCAAACCGGAACCGGCTGCCGTCCCCGGAGCCGACTCTCCGCCGAAGATCATCGGCGCGACATAAATCGTCAGTTCATCCGCGAGGCCGAGGCGCATCAACTCGAAGTTGAGCGTCGCGCCGCCCTCGACCATGAGGCGATGAATGCCTTTTTGTTTTAACGTTTCTAGCATTGAAATCAGATTTACGCGTTCGCCTTCATGGACAATAATTTCCGCACCGCAGGATCGAAGCATTGTCAATTGCGCTTCGTCCGTTCGCGAAGTGGTGAATAAAAGGATTCGAGCCGGGCCAGCGTTCAGAAAACCGGAATCGGGTTTGAGATTCAACCGCGACGAAACGCCGACTTTCGCGGGGTTCGGCGAAAGTCCGCGCCCGAGGCGTTGGGCGCGCAGCGATTCGGATTTGACCGTCAGCTTCGGATCTTCATCGTGAAGCGTGTGCCCGCCGACCATCACCGCGTCGGATTCGGCGCGCAGTTTGTCCACGCGTTCCTTGTCGCGCTGCGAGGAAATTGCGGAACCGCGACGCTCGAACGTGTCTATTTTTCCATCAGCCGTCGCGGCAACATTGATGCGAACGTAAGGACGATCCATGAAATAGGTGTCAGGCATCAGGTGTCAGGTGTCAGGTGTCAGGTGTCAAGCCAGACCTGAAACGTGATACCTGACACGTGACACACGCAGAGGCGTTACCCGATGCGGACCGACCTCATCGAGATCGCGCCGCCCATCACTTTGTCCGCAAAAAAGGAAACGGGGTCGTTTTCATCTTTCAATGCCAGGCTGTAAAGCAAAGGCACATAATGTTCGGCGGTGTTGATGGCGAGCGCAGCGGCCTGGTCGCCTTTTTCGTAATGGATGATCGGATCGTGATCATTCTGTGAAATCCAATTCGCAATGCGTTGATCGAAATCCACAGCCCAGTCATACGCGGAATCGTCGAAGCGCGCCATGCGTAAATTGTGGACGATGTTTCCGCTGCCGATAATAAGCACGCCTTCCTCGCGCAGTTCCTTCAACTGGCGGCTGACTTCGTAATGCTTCTGCGGCTCGATATTCGCATCCAGCGACATTTGAATGACCGGCACATCCGCTTTGGGGAACATGCGCTTGAGAACCGTCCATGTGCCGTGGTCGAGTCCCCAATCCAGGTCCGGTTTGACTTCGGTGTTCTTGATGATGCGCCGCACCTGTTCTGCCAAATCGGGCGCGCCCGGAGCATCGTATCGAATCTCGTACATCTCCGGCGGAAAGCCGTAGAAATCGTAGATCGTGCGCGGTTTGTCCATGGCAGTGACCAGCGTGCCGCGCGTCACCCAATGCGCGGATATGCAGATGATGGCTTTTGGCTTTGGCAGGGATTTTCCAGCCGCGTCCCAGGCGCGGGAGAATTCATTCTCTTCGATCACGTTCATCGGGTTGCCGTGGCCGACGAACAACACAGGCATCTTATCGGTCATATCTCTCCTCTCTTTTTCGACGAATTCCCCGGTCAAATCATCGCGGTTGAAAATTCGTTTTCAAGATCATGACACAGACCACCCATGAATTCAGATTCATACCTGTATCGCGTAAGAAAATTATCAATTTTTGCAGGACATCCTTTTGCGTCAATAGGACCCTTGAAAATATTTTTGGATGATGTCCGAGAAATCAGTATTGGTATGTAATCGCAGCGTCGCAAAGAAATCACCGGCGGTCACATGCTTGTGGGCATAGCGTGAGGCGTAATCCTTCAGGAACGCGAAGAAAGCAGCGTCACCGACGCGTACCCGCAATTCCTCCAGAAAGTTGGCGCCGTTCAAGTACACGGCATTGACATAATCGCGAAACGTTGTAAAGCTGTAAATGCTCTGGTCCACATAACCGCTTGGGCTGAAATAATTGACCCGGAAATCCCACCACCAGTTGCCGTAGTTCGGATAATTATATTGATAGAAGATGCGCTCACTGTAAACGGCCATCGCCTCATCGAGCCACGGCTCGAGCGCCTGATCGTCGCCGACGAGTCCAAACCACCATTGATGCGCGATCTCGTGCGTGCCGATCGTGATGAGATTGCTTTTGGCTGAACCGTTGTATTCGGCGTAGAAATTGGTCGAGAGAAAAACCAGTCCATCGTATTCCTGTCCATCGGGCACATCCGTCTCGACCACGCTGATGCTTGGATATGGGAACGGCGCAAATTTGACATCGTACAGCCCGAGCGACTGTGTTGCCATCCACGTGACTGCGCCGCCGGCATTTTCATCGCCTGCAAAATAATACGAACGGATCTTTACGGACCCGACCGCGGAGTCGTCCATCTTGAAGCGGTCGCTGGCTGACAGCACGAACGTGCGCGCGCCGTCGAGCTGATACCGCGTCCACTGACCGTTCGACTCTCCCGGCGCGCTGGCCGCCACGATCACCTTCGGATCGTCAACCTTGAGATTGACATCGAAATCAACCGAATCGTAAACGAGATGTTCGCCGAACGCCCACGGATCATGTAACACCCATTGGCCGTTGATAAACGGAACAATGAACGGATACCAATCTGTCAGGTTGATTTGATAGCCAAGATACCCAAACGTGTCCTCGAATCGTTTTGGCGGGAGTGTGAGATTGTAGCTCAACGAAAATGTTGTCGCCGCGCCGGGCTGGATTGCTTGAGATGGGTAAACGATCAGCTTCTGTCCATTCAGCGTGTAATGGGTAACCGTTGTTCCATCTTGATTCAATGCCGATAACGAAAAGCAATTACTCCACAGGTTCGGTTCGACCGCCATGACGACATTCGAGAGACCCTGGCCAGTTAAATTTGTATAGCGGATGGTTTCATTCACGGCAACGGTCTTCGCGGCATAATTCAGCGTGGCGTAAAACGTGTACAGCGTCCGCAAATTTTGCGGGATGGGCGTGTCAGGCAGCGCGGTGGATGCCTGCACTGTGTTCTCCAGTGTCGGCGCGGAAGTGGCGGCTGGCACAGGCGTTGTCGTGGCCGTGTTCGTTGGGACAGATGTGTCGGTTGGAATTAAAGTTTGGGTCGGGGTCGGCGTATCGCTGGCAGGCACAGGCTGGAACGGCGTCGCGGTGGCGGTGGCGTTTGGATTCGGCGTGATCAAAATGAAATTCGGGGCCGCGCCCGCTGACGGGTCCGCGCGGCGCGAAGCCGGCGAGGGAATGCAAGCCGCCGTCACAAAAATCAGAAATGAAAAACGTAAAACGCAAAAAGCAAAATGATGGCGGCGAGGCATATCAATATACGTTCTGGAAATATTGCCGGACGATATCCGAGAAATCCACCGTCGTATCTTTTCTGAGGATGCGGAAGAAATCAGCGGAGGTGGCAATCTTGCCGTTTTCCTCTTTCACATAATCCTGGAGAAAAGCGAAGAAGGCGGCATCGCCCATGCGCGTTCGCAAATCATCGAGGAAATGCGCGCCGCGCAGATAGATCGTGTTGGTATATAGAATGAATCCGCCTGCGCTGTAAATGTTGGTATCCACCCACGGCAGGGAATCCTTGCCGCCCACACGCGGAAGCCAATACGCCCACCACCACGGTATCAAACTTGGATCAACGCTTTCATAAAATACATGTTCGCTGTATGCCGCGAAGGCTTCATCCAGCCAGGGCTGCATGGCCTGATCGTCAGCGACCTGCTCGAAAAACCATTGATGCGCGGTTTCGTGCGCCGTGACGGTTGTCAAGAGATTCTTGTTCGTGCCGTCATAAAGGTCGTAGGCGTTGTGCGGCAGGAAAAAGAACGCCGAAAATTCCATGCCGTCGTTGAAGTCACCCATGACGACCGCCAGCGTTTGATGCGAATATGGACCGTAACGCTGGCTGTAAATTTGCAAAGCCTCGATGGCCGTCTTCAGGGTTGACGCTGCCGGCTGATCGTAAAAGGGAAAATAATAACTGGTGACGACGACATTCCCAAATTGCGCGCTGATGGTTTTGAATACCGTGCTGGCCGAGATCGCAAACGTACGACCCGATGTGAGCGTGTACGTTGTCCACTCGCCGTTTTGGCTTGGTGCGCCGCTGGTCGCGATCACAAGTTTTACAGCGGGATCGGATGATTTGATATTGACCGTGTAGTCTGCCGCGTCGTAAACGAGATTCTCGCCATAAAACCAGGCATCGTGGAGCACCCATCCTCCGTTCATAAACGGGACGACGAACGGATACCAGTTCGTGAGATTGATCTGGTTCTGACTGTATCCAAAAATCCGCGGGCGCGAGTTTTGATTGATCGGAATGATGGACGGCAGTTTCAGTGTGTATTGAATATGAAGTGTGGCAATGGCCTCGGGCGCAAGCACAGCGGGCAATTGAATCGTCAGCTTATGAACGTCGAGGGTATAGTTTGCGGGGGCGTTATCCAGGGCCAGACTGTCCAGCTTAAAACAGCCCTGCCAGTAATTCGGCTCGACCGCCAGCACGAGAGCGGTCTGCGCCCGGCCAGTGTGATTGGGGTAAACGATGGTCTCATCCACGGCAGCCGATTTGGCCGCGTAATCGAGCAGGACGTTCATTATATATTGTGCGCGCGGCGGAACCGGCACTGGAGTCGAAGTCGGCGTGGGTGGAGGAACCGTTGGAATTGGAAGAGTCGGTGATACGGGGATATCTGTGTGTGTGGGAACAGGTGCTGGGGAGGCAGGTGTGGAGCAGGAAACGAGCAGGGAAAACAGCAAAACGCAAATTGCAAATCGCAGCGAGGATGAATAGCGGCGCATGGATTGTATTGTAAACGAAAAACCCTCCCGCTTGTCTGCGGGAGGGCGTAAGCTAATCCAGGCTTTAACTTTCGAGCGTTCTCTTGATGGCTGCCAGACTTGAATCGAGAGCCACCTTTAACTGATTGGTCACCATGGCTTCACTATGACCGTATCCATTTGGACGGCCAATTTTGTGCCGCCGCCTTCATCGCTGGCCGGCGGTTTTGCAATTGTCTTGATGCTGAATTTTTTTATTTGGCCGATTTAGAGAAACTCGACCACGGTCGCGACCGCGAGGAGCAGCCAGCCGGCGGTCATGAACCAGAGGTAATGACTGACGAGCGGCAGCGAGGGAACGAATCTTCCCAGAACGCCGAGCAGGCCGAGAACTACTGCGATCACCCATGTGACCATTTTGGGGGCTGAAAGCTTCATAAGAATTCTCCTTTTGAAATGTAATGTCTGAGAGTAGAAACCCTTTATACGCGATTTGGTAGCGCCAAGCCTCCAGAGAAACTACGATTTTCCTTTTCTCATCCCGGCGGCGATGGCTTCAGATTGTTCGTCGCCGCGTTCCTCCAAATGCCGGATTACGCTGGCATAATCCTCTTCATTTCGATTCTGGCTGAGTTTGCAGCTGGCTTCGATCCGGGTGACTTTAACTTGAAATCCAACCGCATGGATGGAACTAAAATGAAGCGACGGCTGTGTTCAAATCCTTGAAGACTTCGAAGAACTGGGTGAAGCCTGCCTTGTCGAAGGTCTCCGCGACGTATTGCTGGGGACCGAGCAGTTTGACATGAGGCTGCATCCCGAGATCACGGGAGCGATCCATGGCTTTCAACGCGGCCCAGCCCGATTGCGGGTCAACCGGCTTCTCGCCGCGCAGCAGGATGGCGATGCTGTGCAGCGCCACCAGCCCGGCGCTGCTCATGAACGGCACATCGCTCAAGTCAATGACAAAATCCCTCGCGCCGCCATTGAGTAATTCCTTCACTTTATTGATCAATTCGGTGTAGTTGGACGCGTCCACATCGCCGTGCGGCTGGATGACAGTCACAGGGCTTTTTCCCTTTTGTTGAGAAATGGTGATCTCCATGCTTCCTCCTGAATGATTTGACTCTGAGTTGACTCGATTATACGGCAGATTTTTTCGACTTCGCCTCCAATCGTTCAAGGCGATGCGACAACTCATCCTCCCAATGCCCGCGGATATAAGCCGGCAGGTCCGCATGTTTCACCTGTTTCAACGCGGACTTCGTCCACTTGAGCGCGGACTTTACATCGCGTTGTTTGTGTTCATAATATTTTGCCAATTCGACAAAAGCATAGACGTGACCTTCGGACGCGGCTTTCTCCCAAAGCTTGACTGCCTCCTCGAAGTCACCCCGCCTCTTTTGCAGGACCGAGAGGCGGTTGACCGCTTTCCAGAAATTTTCCTCCTCGAGATTCATTTCCAGCCCGCGCTCGAAGAGACGCGCCGCGGTGTCCCATTGGCCGATGTCTTCATAAAGTTTCGCCAGTGCGATGACATCCAGGCCGTGATCAATCGCTTCGTGGAATGGATCGGCCAGCATCGTCGCGGTGTGACTCAATAACGCGGCCATCGCGACCACATCCATGGCGTTGTGGTAGAACACACCTTTCAGCGGACGCGCGTCGCCTGTCCGCAAATAATCAAAATAGATGTACGGAATTTCATAGCCCGGCACTTCCTCGATGGTGCGCGGCGCATCCAGAATATTTTCTTCGAGATATTTCAACGCGCGCGATTCCAAACGGTCACGCCAAAGCCGCCGCGCCAGTGGAAGCAGATCGAGATGAGCGTAATCCTTGAACGGAATCGGAATATTGTGCAGGATATAACGCGTGGAAAGCAGCGGCGCGTCGAAGGCTTTTCCATTGAACGTAACCAGCACTTGCGCAGGAGCCAGAAAAGCCGCAAGTCCTTCCAGCAAAGCCGGCTCTTCTGCCGGATCGCGCATGAAGAATTGCTGCAAAATAAAATCGCCTTCCACAAAGCGCGCCGCGCCGACGAGAAAGGCATACGTCCCGGTTCCGCCTGCCAGCCCGCTGGTTTCTGTGTCCATGAAAGCGAACGATTCGATTGGTAATTCTTTCAGACGCGGATCAACTGCCCACGCAGAAAGAACATCCAGCGAAGCGGTCAACTCAATCGGCGCGTGACCGTGGTGGTAATCCGAGGCAAATCGTTCTTCATGAATAAACGTTTCGCCCGCCAAAGTGGAGATCACATCGCCAGCGACGACCGAGCCGATTTCGTACTGTTCGCCCGTTTTCGGCGCGGGAAGATCGGTCGTTCCCACCTTAACGCCGAGAGATTTGAGTTTGTCCGATAGAGATGCCATACGAATTATTTATTGCTGACTGTCACTTGAAGGATTGCCGAGTCCACGCGCTGATCGGTGCGGATGACCTGCAATTGAACGGCATACAAACCGTTCAAGCCGGTCGTGTCCCATGTGGCAAGGATGCCGTCACTGACGAATGTGGTCGAATCATTTCCAACTTGAATCCACTGCTGCGGGTTCAATCCCCGGCCGACCAGAACGCGATAGTGATCGAAATCCGCGCCGGACGCAGTGCCGATGAATCGAACCTTGCCGCTGACATTGGCGAACATGGCCGGCGATGAAATATGCGCGTCCGGATTCACCGGCACAGCTTGAATGGCGTCATAAGAAGTTGGAGGAGCGGGAATGTTTGCAGACTTCGCCCAGGCTTGTTCATCCGGCGGGACGATCATAAAGACTTTATCTTCCACGAGCTGCGGCGGCGTGAAGACCGTTGCAAGATAACCCGTCTCACGATTGATTTCAAACGAACGAAACAGGTTATCAGCCTGCACAGGTTCATTGCCATTCAGGAAGACTTCGTTCACAATCGAAGGACAATCTTTCGTTGGCAGCAAACCCGATGGATCACACACATCCATCGTTGTAATTCCTGCCGGCATGGCCCAGCCATCGGCCGGCAAAGACTGAGCAGCAACCTGCATCAACGCGTTCCAAAGCCCGGCGGGAAGTTTGGGAGAGAGACGCGGCGAACCGGTCGCGTGCGTTCCCGTCCAAACCGCGACGACGCGCGAAGGGGTGTATCCGACCGTCCACGCGTCGAAACCGGAATCCGTTTGCCCGATCTTCGCGCCTGCCGGCCGTCCGATCTCCAACGCGTTCGGATGTCCGAGGCTCGGCCAGCGCGCGGGTTCGTCGCCCAAAACATTGTTCATCAAATAAGCCAACTGCGGCGAGACAACCGGCTGGGCCTGCGGGTTGGTGAGATCGAGCCAGGGCGAATGATCAATCCCTTCGACGCGGAGCACAGCCGATGGTCCGGGCTGACCGTAGCGCACACCTTGTGCGGCGAAGATTCCGTACGCCGTCGCCATATTCAGCAACGTCGCATTACTCTGATCAAGTCCAAACGAAGACTCCGTGCGATGAATAACATCCACACCCATTTGATCGGCAACGCTTTGCGCGGGAACGAGATAATCGTTGTCGAGCGCAGTGCGGATGCGAACCGGCCCGTGATATCGTCCGTCAAAATTTTGGATATTCTCCGATGGAACATCCCAAACCATCGAGGCGGGACTCAAGCCGCGCGTGAATGCCGTTAGATAAATGAACGGCGTCATGAGGGACCCGGGATCGTGCGCGGCCATAAATGCGGTTTGCCTGCCCCGAAGCGTTTCCCCGACCGCGGCGAGAATTTGTCCCGTTTGCGGATCATAGATCAGCGCGCTCGCCGATGGCTCTTTGATAATTGTGTTCGGCGGCAGCGATGGGAGCAAATCCGCGGCACTGCACGGCGTGGTTGGATCTGCCGCGCCTGCAAGCCGCGCGGCGTAGGTCAGTGTTGCGCAGGCGGCTTGCTGTTGAAGATTGAAATCAAGAGTCGTCGTGATGTTCAACCCGCCGTGTTCGATTCGTTCGCGCATGAACTGCGGATCGAGCTGGTTGAGGACGAGGTTGAGAAAGGCAGGAGCGATCTTCCCCTCTCCCGAATTCGGGAGAGGGGTTAGGGGTGAGGGGAACTGAGCGAGTGTTTGCGCCGCCTCATCGCTCGAAATCAAATTCAGCGCCCGCATCAGTTGAATCGTCGTGCGACCGCGTTGGAGCGCGATATCTTTTGCGTCAAATGGATTCAAGCTTGGCGATTGAGACGTTGCGGCCAGCACCGCCGATTCAGCGGGCGTTAATTGATATGCCGATTTTCCAAAGTAAAGCTGGGCCGCGGCGTCCGCGCCAAACGCGTAATTGCCATAATCCGCCGAGTTGAGATACCACTCCAGAATCTGCGTGCGCCCGAACTTTGCGGTGATCTGTGCGGCAAGGATTCGCTCGCGCAGCGCGCGTCGAAGCGAAGGTTGTTCATCGTAAAGCAGCAAATCCGAAACAAGTTTTTCCGCAATGGTCGGATGGCTTTCGGGATCGTTCCATCCGCTCAAAAGATAGCCGCCGTGATTCCAAAAGCCCGGATCAGCCACAGCAATCGTAGCTTTCGCAAGAAAGTCTGGCAGATGTTGAGGCGATTGCGGATTGAGAGGAATATATCGGCGCGGCGAGTCACTGGGCGCAAACGTCATCAAAAGATTCTGACCTGTGCGGTCATAGACGCGCGTCGGTTGAAGCAAAAGTCCGTCCGGCGGATTGAGCAGAACCGGCAAAAGGTCAACGTTGGGAAGATTGCTCGTCAGATTTGCGTAAGCCAGCGCAGCAGCCAGAATCAGCAGGGCCAATAAGAACGAAATAAAAATCCCGAAGCTGACTCCGCCCATTCGCCAGCGCGAGGAACTTGCGCGATGCTGATCCGCGTTGTGAGCGCGCCGTCGCTGGACGATGCTGGTTGTGTTGGCTGGCATGTCAGGATTGTACAACGGAATTGAGGCTATCCACAGATTTAGCAGATTCCACAGATTAAAAAATTTCTGCGAAATCTGTGTAATCTGCGGATGATCTTTTCAATCAATCATTTACCAAATCGGCCAGCCATTCCATCAAGCCGCCCTTATCGGACTTTACAGCGATGTCGCTTTGCGCCGCGCCGTTTTGTCCGTTGATCAACACAAGGTGACTTCGGCCTTCAAACCAAATTTCGGCCATCCAAACCGGAAGCAGATCAAGTCGAAAAGACTCGACGGTCATGTTTGCGGATGAAGTCGAGATCAGTCTGGCGAGTGAAAGTTGATTCGGCAAATCGTGTCGGACGCGCGCCAATGTTTGACTGCGCGCATCCAGCGAGGCGTCCGCCATCGGAATGTCGTAAAGTTCGGCGGGCCAGCTGGCAAGATAACGCGCGTCGTACGGCTGGGCCGCTCTCAGGTCAAATGTGGAAACGAGGCGCACGAACGGCGCGGACAATTTTCGGCTGGCGGGAATCGGAATGTCGTGGACCAGGATCGGATACGTGTCATGGACTTGAACCATTTTCGGCTGGCGGCGTCCAAAGTCAACTTCATCCTGTTCGATGATCTCGCCGATGTAATCAACTTCGCCGCCGAGATCGAAAGTCCACAAAGGAAGATAAAGTCCGCGCGGCCAATCAACTTGTTTTTCCGGCTTGATCTTATTCTGCTCGACCCAATCCACGAGAAGCTGAACGGCATGTTTCTGATCGAACGCGTGCGGGATGACGCCATCCGGCGCGAGCAAATCTTTCGATTTCTCAAGGCTGACGACATGCGCTGAGCCGCAATAGGCGCAAGTGGCAGAAAGCTGATCCGGCGGCAGGATGAATTGCGCGCCGCATCCCTGACATTGAAAGACCTGCTCCGCCAGCGGCCTGCCATGCCCGCGCAGGGTTGCCATCGCGACGATGAAATCTTTTTCGTCTGCCGAACTCGATTGAGTTTTGATGGTTTGATTTCGCGAGCAATATTCGCAAACCAGCGACCCGCCATCGGGTGCGTAGGTCATCCGTCCGCCGCATTTTGGGCACACGAACCGCTGCGCGTCGGCCTGCTGCAAACCTTCAGGCGCGGGCGGCAAGGCATCAGGGTCAACGATTTCATCTGGTTTGAGTTTGCCGTCCAAAATAGCCAGTGCACGCCGGGCGCGCGCATGCTGCAGATCATTTGAAAGACAATTCTCCAGCGCCTTGCGTTTTTCTACCGGGTCATCCGTAAACTGGCTCATCCAGTACCAGCCTTCTGCCATCACATCATGGTCACTGGTCATGTAGATGGCGCGGTCAATGTATTGCCGCGCCGCGTCCTTGTCGCCTGACTTGGCCTCGGTGATTCCGCTGCGAAGGAGTTCCTTGCTGTAATCGTCAATCATAGATTCGCACCACAGAGACACAAAGATTCTCTTTGCGCTCTCTATGCCTTCGTGGTGAAATGAACTTTATAAATCATCGCCGACGCACAATTGCGTCGGTCATCTTCGCGACGCGCGCCATGTACTCCACATCATGCACGCGGATGATGTCTGCGCCGCGCGCAATGCCAACCGCGACCGCCGCGGCGGTGCCTTCCACGCGTCGATCGGGAGGCAGATCCAAAGTGTATCCAATGAACGATTTGCGCGACGGACCGAGCAAAACGGGAAAGCCCAGCGCGCGGATTTCGTCGAGGCGGTTGATCAGCTCGAGATTATGTTCCACTTTTTTGCCGAAGCCAATTCCGGGGTCCAGGATGATACGATCCTCTTCGATGCCAGCTTCGCGCGCGAGATTTACACTGTCCAGCAACTCGCGCTTCACATCTTCGATTAAGTCAACGTATTCCGCGCCGATGTACGCGTTGCCAAGTTGAGCGCGCACTTCCACGCTGGCCGGATTGCTGCGGTTGTGCATCAGGACCACGGGACACTTGTGTTTTGCAACGACATTTCGCAATTCGGGATCGCCGCGCAGCGCCCAAACATCATTGACGATCTGCGCGCCTTCGTTCAATGCTTCCTCAGCGATGACAGCCTTATAAGTATCAATCGAAATTGATGCATCAGGAAATTCTTTTGCAAGCGATTCGATGACAGGAATGACTCGCCGCCGCTCTTCTTCGACATCAATCGGCTCTGACCCCGGACGCGTTGACTCTCCGCCGACATCCAATATCGCTGCACCCGCGTCGACGAATCGTTTTGCTTGTTCGAGTGATGCCCTCACCCCCTCACCCCTCACCCCCTCTCCCTGTGGGAGAGGGGGTGAGGGGAACAGAAGCCCATCTCCTGAAAAGCTATCGGGCGTGACGTTCAGAACGCCCATCACATACGTGCGGGCGCCCCATTCAAAAGTAAAGTTACCAACCTTCAAGGAGTTCATAATCAATCATGTCATTGCGAGTGGCGCCAAGTCGAAGATCCCGCACACGCGCGGGGGCGCCACGTGGCAATCTCATGTAAACTTCGAACCAACTGTCAGATGCAAACACGAGATTGCTTGCCGAAGGCACGCTGCGCGGCGCTCCTCGCAACGACATTCGCCTCATGGGATCTGGTCGAGCGGACGCGACAGCCACGCTTCGGCTTCGTTGATGTCTGTGAACAATTTGATGGCGGCGGACGTTTCAGGCAAAGCCAGTGCGGCGACATCACGAATGGCATTGGCAATTTTTTCGCTGTTAACCACGACGGCGAGCCGGATATTCCGCGCCGACGGATCGCTGTTCACTTCGACTGCGGTGCGAATCGCCTTTTCGTTGATGTCTTTCACGGCGCGCAAATCGTACAGATTACGCGTAAGCCGATCCGAGCCAAGCAAATGCTCGAGGGCAAAATCGTGCCATTCTCTTATCGTCGCGTCGGATAGATCGGTAAACGTCAACGTCATTCCACCATCGGCGCGGCGGACAACGTCGAAGCCAACGCCCGGTTTATGTGTCCAATTGAGGGGTTTGACATCCGTCATGGCATCCTCCAAGGTCGAGGCGATTATATCAAACTGCAATTACCAAAAGGTTTTATCTCTGTGTTGCCCACTTGCGCCAGCAACTCTTTGATCGTCTTTTTCAAAACGGGATGAACGAAATCGGGCGCGATATCGGCAAGCGGGACGAGGACAAAAGCGCGCTCATGCAAATGCGGATGAGGAATAACAAGTGACTCAGATTCAAAAACAAGATCATCGTAAAACAAAATATCAATATCCATTTGACGCGGCCCCCAGCGGAAGGATTCCACGCGTCCCACCTCGACTTCGATCTGCTTGAGGCGCTTCAAGAGCGACGCCGCGTCTAAATCCGTTTTGCACTTAACCGCCATGTTGAGGAACGCGGGCTGGTCCGCGTAGCCCCAGGGAGGGGTTTCGTAAATGTTGGACCGTGGACCGAGGACGGCAGACCGTGATAGCAAATCAATCGCCGCCTTCAAGTTCGCGAGGCGGTCGCCGAGGTTGGTTCCGAGGGCAAGATAAACGATATGATTCATGATTCGTCGGGGTTGACCTATGTGTCAACCCAGGGCAGACACGCAGGTCTGCCCCGACAAGTTATACACGTTCGACAATTGTTGCCGTTGCCATGCCGTGACCGATGCACATGGTTTGCAATCCGTATTTCGCTTTGCGGCGAATCAATTCGTAAACCAGTTTCGTCATCAGCACCGCGCCGGTTGCACCGAGCGGATGTCCATGTGCGATGGCGCCGCCGTTTGGATTGACGTAGGTCAAATCAACATTCAGTTCCTTTGCCCAAGCTAATACAACCGATGCAAAGGCTTCATTGATTTCGATCACATCCATGTCTTGCAAAGTCAAGCCTGCGCGCTTCAAGGCTTTCTGGGTGGCTGGGATCGGACCGTCGAGCATCAGCGTTGGATCGGAACCAACCACGACGCGCGTATCAATCCGAGCGAGAGGAGATAAGTTATATCGTCCAACCGCGTCTGGCGAGGCGAGCAAAAGCGCGGCCGCGCCGTCAGAGACTTGGGAGGAATTCGCGGCGGTGATCACGCCATCTTCTTTGAAGACAGGTTTCAGCGCGCGCATTTTGTCGCGGTCAGGAGGGCGGCGAACGCCCTGATCAACGGTGAAAAGTTTTTGGTCGGGGAATGATGCGTCGCGCTTCGACCCTTCGACAAGCTCAGGGCGGCGCTGCGCGTTCAAATCAATCGGCAGAATCTGTTCGTCGAAGAATCCAGAATCAATCGCTTGTCCCGCTTTGATGTGTGATTGAAAGGCATAATTGTCCAATTCGTCGCGAGTCAGATTCCATTTTTCGGCCATGAGTTCGGCGCTCAATCCCTGATGAATCAGCTTGTGCCCAACATCCGGCCACTCACGCGGATAATCCGCGCCGAGCGGCTGATGCGACATCATTTCGGTGCCGCCCGCGAGGACGAGATCGGCGTCGCCGGAGAGAATGGCCTGCGACGCAAAATGGATGGCCTGCTGACTCGATCCGCACATGCGGTTGAGGCTGACGCCCGGCACGTGAACGGGGAAGCCGGACTTGAGCACGCCGAGGCGCGCCAGGTTGCCGCCCTGATCGCCGATGGGCGTGACCACGCCCCAGATCACATCGTCGAGACGCGCGGAATCAATGCCCGCGCGATGGACCGCTTCGCGCATCACGAGCGAGGCCAGTTCGACGGGTTGGAAAGGATGCAACGCGCCGCTTTCCTTGCCAGAGCCGATTGCGGTGCGAACTGCGGAGATGATGAATACGTCAGAGTCGGACATGGATTTGCCTTTTATAGGAAAGGAATCTATAATACTATAAAGCATTATCATTACAGCGCAAAGTCGAGCAATCGTTCCCTGCCAATTCTCCCTCACCCTTTCCCTCTCCCAAAGGGAGAGGAGACTCCCTTCCCCATTCGGGGGAAGGGTTGGGGATGAGGGCGAAAACGGTAGAAAGGCCATGAGCAG
>JAJYLQ010000062.1 GCA_021787595.1 Chloroflexota bacterium
TCCTGAAAGTAGGGTGCATAGTGCTGCACCAATTCCGGAAATTCGACTAATGGAAACATAGGTGCCTCCGGTCACTCGCTCGGCGCCTGGATTCTACCCAGTTTCCCGGATCTACTCATGATTGCCTAATTATTCAGTTGTCAAAGTGCTGCAAAAGTCGAGTTATTAATTGCACTTGATCATATCCTGAGACCATATCACTAATATTCACATACAACCATATCTGATCCGCAACACCTGCATCATGAATTTGTTGAGGTAATGCTAATAGCGGGATACCATCATTATTTGCATTAATCAGCCTCATCCACTCACCATTACCAATTTCTGGATTCCAAAAAAGGAAGTGGCCGTCGGCGTCGGTTTCCGACCAAAAATAAGTTGTCGTCCCATCCAATTCTTGATGCGTATATTGTCCCAATGCATATCCTGCATCCGGCTTCGGAGCGGGTCCGAAGCGGGGATCAACCGTTGATGGTGGCTGTACTGTCGCGGTCGGAGGAAGGGATGTTGGTGAAGGCGTATTGGTTGCGATGGAAGTTGAAAGAGGCGCGTTCGTCGCGACATTGGCGCAGGCTGTTGCAGCCATCGAAACCAAAAGGCATAAGGCAAAGATTTTAAAAAAGTTCATGATGCCTGCTTATTCGCCAAGCAATTTTTGAATTTGTTTTTTGAGCGCAGGCAAATTGTTCTTGACTGTATCCCACACTATATCCAAATTTATTTCTCGATAATCATGGACAATCTTGTTTCGGATTGCCCGCATCTGCATCCATGGAAGTTCAGGATGCTTATCTTGGAATTCATCCGAGACACTATTGGAAGCTTCGCCGATGACCTCTATCTGGTGCATGACTGCATCCTGCATCATGTGATTTTGCAGAAAATCTTTCTCGTTTACTTTACCAATGTAGCCCTCAATCAAAACAATCGCATCCAATACATCGCCGAGGTAAACGAAATCATCTCGTCTCTTCATACAGCACCACCCTGTCTTTTTCAATATAAGGTTTGCGGCGCGAGTTCATGCCTTCTTCGGTAATCAAATCAACGCCGCGCCCCAGCTTTTCTTTCAATTCCTGTTCGAGCTTTATGAACTCGAATAGCCCGAGCACGGGTCTCTTGTCAGAAGGCTTAAGCGCAATCAGCAAATCAATGTCACTGTCTATCGTTTCATCGCCGCGCGCGTACGAGCCAAATACAGAAATCCGTTCGGCGTAAGGTTTCAAGAGCGGAGTGACTTTATCGCGGAGTTCAACAAAACGATCCATAAGATTAGTTTAACACAAAGTGGTCAGAACGATTTAGCGAGTTTCTTCAACTCATCTTCATCAATGATCTTCACGCCCAATGACTTTGCCTTATCGAACTTCGAGCCGGGATTTTCTCCAAGCACGAGATAATTCGTATTCTTCGATATGCTATCGGTCACTTTGCCGCCGTTCGATTCGATGAACTCTTTCGCATCGTCACGCGAAAAGTTTGGCAACGCGCCGGTGACAACGAAGGTCAATCCGCTCAACTTCCCTTCTCTCTTTTCCCTTTTCTCCTGCTCCACTGGCCACAAACCAATTACTTTCAACTTCTTCAATATCTTTTGATTCGCCGGGCGCGCAAACCAGTCCACGATAGCTTCGGCGATGTTGGGGCCGATGCCTTCGATCTGCTGTAAATCATCAGCAGATGCTTTGGATAACGCATCCAGATTTCCGAAATGGGTCGCGAGATCACGCGCGGAAACTTCGCCTACGCCGCGGATTCCCAAGGCGGTAATCACGCGCGACAAAGATTGTTTCTTCGATTCAGCAATCGCAGACAATAAATTATCGGCAATCTTGCCGGGCGGTTCTTTCTCAGTCTTGCGGTCCTTCTTCGTGACGGCTTCGAGAATGGCTTCACGCGTCAGCGTGTAAATATCGGCCACGTCTCTGATTGCGCCAGTATCAATCAACTTCTCGACGATCTTGAATCCAAGCCCATTGATGTCCATCGAACCGCGCGAGACAAAGTGTTCGATGTTTCGCTGAAGCTGCGCGGGACAGGCGGCATTGACGCAATACCACGCCACTTCGCCTTCGAAATGCTCGACGGGTTGCTCGCACACGGGACAAACTTGCGGCAGTTTGTATTTTCTTTCCTTGCCTGTGCGCGCGTCCGCAACGGGGCCGATCACATACGGAATCACTTCACCGGCGCGTTTGACCAGCACGCGGTCGCCGACGCGAATGTCCTTCTCGGCGATGTAATCGAAGTTGTGCAGCGTGGCGCGCTCGACGATCACGCCGTTGATCTCGACCGGCTCGAGAACCGCGTTCGGAATCAAGACACCAGTTCTTCCGACGGTCACGCGAATATCCAATAACTTTGTCGTCACTTCGCGCGCTGGAAACTTGAATGCTGTCGCACCACGCGGGTCTTTGCCGACAAAGCCAAGTTCCGCGGCGAGATTCAAATCGTCAATCTTGATGACCATGCCATCGGCTTCGTACGTCAATTCATCGCGGCGCGTGTTCCATGTTTCGGTGTAAGCAATTGCAGACTCGATATCATCGAATCGTTTAGCTACATCCGTAACGGGAAAACCAAGCGCCTTCAAATATTCCAGCAATTCCCATTGCGAGGTTGGAATTTGTCCGCCCTCAGAGTAAACGATTTGATAAACCAGCAATGTTAATGGGCGCGAAGCGGTCAATGCCGGATCGAGCTGTCGCAGTGAACCCGCGGCTGTGTTGCGCGGATTGAGGTACGTTTTTTCACCAGCTTCTGCAAGCTGCTCGTTGAGTTTTTCAAATTCTTTGACCGGCATGAATGCTTCGCCGCGGACTACTAAATAAGAAGGCGGTAGGCGGTAAGCGGCAGGCAGGCCGCTTTCTGCCTCCTGCTTTCTGCTTACTGGAATATGCAAAGGTATGGTCTTCACCGTCCGCAAATTCGCCGTGATGTCTTCCCCCACTTCCCCATCGCCGCGCGTCGCGCCTTGCACAAAGACTCCATCGCGGTAATGCAGGACGACCGACAAACCGTCAATCTTCGGCTCGACGACAAATTTCGCGGACGCGACCCGCTCATCGAGTTTGCGGACGCGTTCGTACCAGGCGCGCGCATCGTCCGCGCCGAAGGCGTTGGCGAGACTCAGAATCGGGGCGGGGTGGCGGACCTTCTCGAAACGGTCAGCCGCTTTGGCCCCCGCGCGCTGCGTCGGCGAATCGGGCGCGATCCAATCGGGATGATCGGCCTCGATCCGCTTCAATTCGTTCAACAGCTTGTCGTATTCCGCGTCGCTGATGATTGGTGCGTCGAGCGTGTGATACCGGTAATTGTGCTGGTTGATTTCAACAACAAGTTCTTCATAACGCGAGCGAAGAGATTTTGTGTCCATATATAGATTATAGCGCAGACGAAAAAATAAGGCCGTTCATAAAGGACGGCCTGTTGAGAAGAAGAGAACGCGCGTTTACAGCTAATTGTTCCTGGGAGCATTCTGCCTGCCAATGGCTCGGGCCAGCCAGATGATGCCCAGCACGATCAAAACCAGCATGCCCAATTGGATCAGCCCGCCGAAGATTGATCCGATTCCAAAACCGAGACCGCCGTACACACCTGCACTTGCGCCAGGTGCAAGTGTCGGTCGCCTTGCTCCATCAGAATGACATGAGGCTTTTAGAGATATACTTCATCGCATGAAACAACGCATCGGCATCTTCGGCGGGACGTTTGATCCGCCTCATCTCGGACATTTGATTCTGGCTACTGAAGCCCGGGCCCAACTCAAGCTGACGCGTTTACTCTGGGTGCTGACGCCTGTTCCCCCGCATAAACTCGATCAGCCAATCAGTTCGCTCGAGGACCGTTTGGCAATGGTCAAGCTGGCATTGAAAGATGAACCGGACTTTGAACTATCCACAATCGAGATCGAACGCAAAGGCCCGCATTACACGCTCGACACTCTTCATTTGCTCGCGTATCAAAATCCAAGCGCCGAACTTGTTTTTTTGATCGGCGGGGATTCGCTGCATGATCTTCCCACGTGGCATCGTCCCGCAGACATCGTGGCGGCGTGCCATCAAATCGGTGTGATGCGGCGTCCCGGCGACTCGATTGACCTCACCGCACTGGAAAAACAGATTCCGGAAATCAAAGCCAAAGTCAAATTCATTGATGCGCCATTGCTCGAGATCGCCTCGCGCGAAATCCGTCGGCGCGCGGTGGATGGATTGCCGTTTCGATATTATTTGCTTTCATCCATTTATGATTACATTGTCAAAAATAATTTGTACAAAAAGGCGAGATTGCCGCAGCGGAAACGCACCGCTTCGCAATGACATTTGGGAGCGCTCAAACTTTGATACTGTTGGCGAATTCCATGGGTGGTCCTCTGGGTAGGCAAAAGTGAGGGATAATCGGAAAAACGCCGATCTGGCGATAGGAAGTGAGCCCTACTTTAGAAGAGGAGTAGAAGATG
>JAJYLQ010000019.1 GCA_021787595.1 Chloroflexota bacterium
AGGTCAAGATCTTCGACTGAAAGGAGCAGTTGCTTCGCAAACATCGCCACCTTAGTTTACTCGTTTACCAACATTCCGAGAAGCTTTCTATGATCCTCATATTTTCCCCGCTTTATTGAGATGATACGAAAAACCTCCCTAAGCAATATTAGAGGGGTTAAGACAGAGCAGAGTTTGCAGTCTACGTCGCGCTGGCTTTGGGTTGTGTGAAAGTAGGAAAACCAGATTTGGTGAGATCTCAAAGTGGTAATTGCGACGGACTAGTAAATGCCAACCATCTTCCTTCGGCCAGGCAAAATATTCTACCCGGCTTTCTTTCGCTCCAATTTTGAGGTGAAAAAGAGTTTGTTTTCGATTTCATAGTTGCACCAATAGTTGCCCCGTTCGGCAGAGGTCTGATATATGGATACAATTTCTGCTAAACAATCATGACTCACATAAAGAAAGCGGGGCAAGCTGTCAGCCTACCCCGCTTGGTGTTCATACCGTCACGGTTAAAAATACTGATGCGTCTAAATCAAGCTTATTGAGATAAATCCCAGCCGGCGCGCTTCTGCTTTTATGGATTGTTCGAGCGTGAGGATCACTTGACAATGATCTTTACGAAGATCACTTTGGGGAACGCTTTGCCACTGGCATTTGCCATTTCCCAGGCGCTGACGTATTGACCAGCCTTGTCAGGCGCAATGAATTGAACCGAGACCTCGACCTCTTGTCCCGGCGCTACTGCGCCTGCCAGAGGTTGAGGCTTGCCGGACATCTGATCGCTATACCCGGCATAGACCAGGCCGTATCCCGCGCCCCAGGTGCAGGAACCATTGTTCCTTACGCGCCAGGTCTTGACGAATTGCTGGCTGGCAGTCATTTGAGTGTTATCGGGAACGTTGACATCCACCGTTGCCGGGTCGAAGGTCAGCGCGTCGCAAAGAGTAGGCGTTGCGGTAATCCCGCCTGGGAGCGTAGGTGTGGCCGTGGGCGGGACGGATACCGTGTTGGCGGGGATCAGGGTGAGTGTTGGCGTGTTTGTCTGCGCCGGAAGTGGTGTGGCTGTCCAGGCGGAAGCGGTGGCCGTGAGGTTGGCAACAACGGTCCGGGCTGCGGATGTTTGGATCAAAGACACATTCTGTGTCGGTACCGGCGTTGAAGCTGGCGCGCAGGCGGTGATCAAGATCGCGCCGAGCAGGATCAGAACGAGCAGTTTCGTTTTCATGGGTCCTCTTGATCTCATACGACACTCATTTCAGGCGCTCCTACTTCACATGGATGTCAATGTACACAAGCGAGCCGAAGAAATTGCCCTTGGGATCCTTCATCCTCCAGAAGCCTTTGTGATCGCCCGACGATGAAGGTGCCTGCAATTTAAGGATGAAACTGTTGCTTTGTCCGGGTTGTGTCTCTGCATCGGCTTTCGTGATAACTATGTTGGTGCCGCCCATTTGATCACCGCTGACAAAGACGAAGGAGTAACCTGCGCCCCACGCACAGGTTCCTGTATTATTCAGTTGAAATCCAACGGTGAATTTCTTGTTGGCGGCAAAGGTGGTGCCGTCGGTCACGGTCTGGTCAACATACGCGGAGTCGCTGCAGCCAGAAGCTGTCGAGCTGGTCGAACCGGTGCCGCCCGTGCTGAGTGTGGGGAGCGCGGTGCCTGCCGGGGTGTTGAAGACAAAAGGAGTCCCGCCACTCGTTGTTGTGCCCGCAGGTGCGAGCGAAAAAGTAGGCAGGGATGTAAATGTTGCCAGGGGGGTGGGGCTGCCTGCAGGGGTTGGCGAAACTGCCTGAGCGGTTTGCGTCATCTGGTCGCTGAATTGAGCGATCGTCGTTCCGGCCGCGGCGGTATAGATCGCATTGACGTCCTGTGTGGGTTCAGGAGCCTTTCCAATGTTACAGGATGAGAGGCTGGCGGCCAGCAGGCCCGCAGCCATCATCCAGATTAGTTTCTTGAATTGCATGATAAGCCTCCGTTGCTTTTGTTACTCGTGTTGAAAATTGTGTTGAGAATCATGTATTTTTCTCGACATCATTATAACGCACCTTGTTTTAAGGCGTGGGCGATGGCGTGGCAGTCCATGCAGACGCGGTGGCAGTGAGGTTGGCGATCACCGTTTGGGCGATGGCGGTCTGAGTCAGCGGGAAATCCGGCGTCGGCGTCAAGGTAGGCGTCGCGGTTGGAGTGGAAGTTGGCGGCGGCGTCCCAGGCCGGATGATTTGCGGCCCCACCCACAAGGTGTAGTCCTGGTTAGGCGAGCCATTGGCAGTGACGACCAGCATGAATTTTACGTTTTGCCCGGCCAGCGAGCTTAAGTCCATGTTGGCAGGAGAAAACAATCCATCGTAGATTTCGTGCCACTGGCCCAACGTGTGAATGGCGCCATTTCCAATCTGATAATCGAGCCGGAAAAACACGTCGCAGGAATAGGCTCGATACTGGCAATTCACCCGGGCGCGGAAATGATCGCCGTTCTGGACTTTGAATGCCGGATACGTGCCGCGGATCAATCCGTTCCACGCATGTTCCGGGACCGCGAGCAGCCCCGCTTTGTCCTCCGTCTTTCCGCTTTCCATGACGGGGTGATCGAGTTCGATCACGTAACCCCTGCTGTCGCCTTGCGAACCAGGACAAGGCAGGTTTACGCTGTTGTTGTCCCAGGTCGCATCGCAGTAATTCGCAGTGAAATCGTAGGCGGTATAAACCGGGCCGCTCACATTGACATCCACCCAAAACGCGCCGGAGGTATCTGCCCCGATCCCAAAGAGAATGCCGGATGCGTTCCGCAATTTCCAGTAACCGATGTAATGTCCATTGCTGTTTGGCGTGGTCATGTTGACTGAGATGTCAACCGTGTCGCCGGGATTGACATTTCCGGGCAGGCTGACGGCCGTTGGCGCTCCCATGCCATCGCCGCTGATGAAGACCAGCGCGTAGGCCGGCGTCCATGAACAAATGCCGACGTTCTGGATGCGCCATGTCTTTGTGAAGTTGACATCGCGCCCGAACACGGTTCCATCCGGGACGGTCACATCCTTGACGAAAGCCGCCGCGTCACACAGAACCACCGGCGCAGGTGTGCTGCTGGGAAAGTATGTGGCCGTCGGGTACGCGGGGAAAGGATTGGTCGGGGATGGAAGCGGCGTCGCGCTGCCTTCGGATGTGGATACGGCCTGCACCGTCTGCGCGGCCTCGGTATAAAGCGCGTCAAGTGTGGAAATGGCCGCCGGCGTGGAATTTACCGTTGATGGTAAATTGCAGGCGAAGCTGGCAAGGAGCAGTAGTAGAGGCACAATCAGCAGTCTGACCCGGGATTTCATTCATCCTCCTGAAGAACGTTGATCTTCCAATTTCATGAGACGTTGTGCTGGCTAAAGAGGTTCCCGAAATAAAAGAGCCTGTGATTGCCACAGGCTCTTTTAGGGTCATCACTGGCAGGGACGGGAGAACGTGGCTTTGCTAAATTCCTGATAGAACGGGGCTGTAACCACAATTTGGTCCCAGCGCGGCTGGTTATTCCCTGCATTCTTTAAAGACCACTGATCTGAAACCGTTTTGGACATCGCCTGTGAAAAGTTGAGCGTCGTGTCCGAAGTCTTGGGGCCATCACTATGCTGCCAGTGATAAGTGATTGTCAATGGCCCGTTGGATGAAATGGCCGCCGTGATCGTGAAAAACATGTTTGCGGTAGTACAGGTGCCGGTGTGTGTAACAGTGTAGGTGACGGATGTGATTCCATAGGCCGATGCTGTGCCTTTGCCCGGCGTCCCGCTGCCGACCACGATCTGCACCCAGAACGGATTCCCGCTGCCGCTGTCGCCGAATGTCATTCCCCAAGGTGATTGAATTTTCCAGTAGCCTGTATATTGTCCGTCTGCTGCTGGAGCGGTAAAGACGATTGGCACATTCACGGTATCGCCTGGGGCAGCGGGCTCGGGAAAGTTGTAAACGTACGCGCCTCCCATGACATCGCCGCTGTAAAAAACGAATTTCCAGGTCGAATCCCATGGACAAGTCCCCGTGTTTTTTATGGTCCATGTTTTGAGGAAGGTTGCGCCGGATTGTTCGATGGTTCCATCCGGGATTGTTTCACTCACGAACGCGGCACTGGCCGTACAAAAGTTGGAACCTGCCGCACCGGTTGGAGGGGCGGTGGGCGGCAACTGCGTGGCATCCATGACTGTTGGAGGCAGAAGTGATGGCACGGAGGTGACATCATTCGGCAGCGTAGGCGTGAATTGGGACTGCTGTGTGTTCTGCGCCTGCACTGTCAACGCAACTGCGGTGGCGATCGCGGAGGCGTTTGAAGATGCCCCGCAGGCGCTCGAGACAATGGCTAAAATTATCAGTATCGAAGCAAGGACATACTTGGTTTTGAAATCCATTCGGGTTCCTTTCAACATCAGCCGCTCTGATGCTGTATGCTGCGTAAATCGTTAAACCTGTTGAAATTTTTTTGGGGCGATTTTACGCGGCATCTTGTGCGCGGCTGTAAATATTATACCCGTTTTAAAAAGCGAGCGCCCGGCATTTCGACCAGGCGCTCATTTCAATCAATTCCAAAAGAATTTATCCAATAGTACCCTGCCAGTGAAATTCTTGTTTTTTGCGCAAGGATTTTTTTGCCACAAAGAACCCAAAGCGCACGAAAGTCTAAACAGTTTTCCTTCGCGGTTGAATCCTTTTTGGTCCGGCCTGTCCGGGTTAAGGAGACGTACACGCAGTGGTGAACGTTTGGTGACCAAAGTCCTGATGATTCGGACTGTCAATATAGATTCCGACCCAGCTGGTTGTGCCATTCCAAACATGACCAAGCGCCCAGTCATAGTTGATGGATTGTGTTCCAGCCGAGCCAAAGCTCAAGGTATTGGTCGGGATCGATGCGCCGTCTGATCGCGTCCAATGATAGGTGACTGTCCCGGATTCGTTCGTGGTGATGCTCGCTGTCACACGCGGACAGTTGGTATGACCTGAATCGCTCCATGTGGAAAAAGTGTAGGTGACATGGATTACTGCGAACGGTCCGCCTCCGCCGCCGACTTTGATCTGAACATAAAAGTGCGCGAAGATCACGCCGCTGGCATTGCGGAGACCCCAATTGCCGGTATATGTACCGTTGCTGGATGGAGCCGTAAGGCCAACAGAAACATCCACTGTTTGACCGGAATTTATATTTCCAGTTAATGCCTGCACTGCCGGGCCATTCATGGAATCCCCGCTGATGAATACAAGGGCGTAGGATGGCGTCCAGGAGCAGGAGCCAATATTTTTGAGCCGCCATGTTTTGGTAAAGTTATCTCCAGCAGTAACCACCGTGCCGTCGGGATAAGTCACATCCTTGACGAATTGCGCGTTATCGCAGTTGGATGTGGCAGTGGCGGGTGGAGGAAGCGTGGGCAATGGCAGTGTCGGAAATGGCACCGATGTAAATGTGGCGGTCGCAGCAGGGCCTGCCGATGTGGCCGTAGACTGAGGCAGTTGTGCCTGAACGGTCAGGGCCGCGGCCGTCATCACTGCGCCCGGGTCCGGCTGGCTGGGCTGGCTGGATGGCAGATTGCACGCCATGATTGCGGCGATGATGGCGATTCCTGCCAGGATATAGGAATATTTTCTCATGGTGATTCTCCTCTCACTATGTCCTGATTCTAATGCAATCCGGAGAAAGGCATACTCCCCGTTAATTCCTATTGTGGAAAACGGCCCGCCGGAAAAAACAAAGAGCCAGGCGGGCCGGCTCTTTATTCGGGAAGATGCGAAAGAGATTTTGTTATGGCCTTGGCGCAGCAGCTTCGGCTGTCTCAGATGATTTGATCCCCGCCATCAACAAGCCGAGTGATTCTTTCGTGGCCTCGTTGGCTTTAACGACATCCATGATCTGGCCCTGGTACATCACCGCGATGCGGTCCGACAGGGCCATGATCTCGTCCAATTCGGCGGAGATCAGCAGCACGCCAACGCCGCGGTCGCGCATCGCCACGATTTCCTTGTGGATGTATTCGATCGAACCGACATCCAGGCCGCGGGTTGGCTGCGATGCGATCAGCAGTTTGACGGGACGACTCAGTTCGCGCGCCACGATCACCTTTTGCTGGTTGCCTCCTGAAAGCTTGGAAGTCGGCACATAAGGCGAGGGCGTACGAACGTCGAAATCCCTTATCAGCCTGCGCGCGTTTTCATCCACTTTTTCCTGCTGAAGAACCCCGCCTCGCGCAAAGGGCTCAAGGTAATAATTACACAATACCATGTTATCTGCCACGGAATAAGAAAGCACAAGTCCGTGGCGCTGGCGATCTTCGGGGATGTGTGCGAGTCCGGTCTCGATGATCGGACGCGGCGGCTTGCCGCTGACATCTTTTCCTGCCATGATGACTTTGCCGTTCTTCATCGGACGCAGGCCGGTCAGCGCTTCGGCAAGCTGTGTCTGCCCGTTGCCTTGCACGCCTGCGATGCCGAAAATTTCACCGGAGCGAACATCGAACGAAACGCCCCGGATAACTTCAAGGTCGCGGTCATCGAGCACGCGCAGGTCTTCCACGCGCAAAACTTCGTCTTTGGGCCTGGCAGGCTGCTTTTGAACAGTGAGGATGACTTCCCGTCCGACCATCATGGAGGCCAGTTTGGGCTCATTGGTTTCTTTGGGCTTTACAGTCCCAGCCACGCGCCCGGCCCTCATCACGGTGATGCGATCTGCAACGGCCAGCACCTCCTTCAGCTTGTGAGTAATGAAGATGATGGAGACGCCGCGCGCCGTCAACTGGCGCATAATGCGGAACAAGTCCTCGGTCTCCTGCGGTGTCAGGACGGCAGTCGGTTCATCCAGGATGATGATGTTCGCATTTCGATAAAGCGTCTTGACGATCTCGACGCGCTGCTGCGCGCCGACCGAGAGCTGACCCACTTTGGCATCGGGATCCACTTCAAGTCCGTATTGATGCGACAGCTCGCGCACGCGCTGCGAAACAGCTTTGATGTCGAGTACACCCGCATGTGTCGTCTCATCGCCCAGCATGATGTTTTCCGCCACGCTGAAGGCCGGGATCAACATGAAGTGCTGGTGCACCATGCCAATGCCGGCTTCGATGGAATCCTTGGGCGAATGGATCACGATGGATTTTCCATTGAGGACCACCTGGCCGGAGTCCGGCTTATATAAGCCGTAGAGGATATTCATCAATGTGGTCTTGCCTGCGCCATTTTCACCCAGCAGGGCATGAATTTCACCTTTGCGCAGATCAATGCTCACATGATCGTTGGCAAGCACGCCGGGGAAGTGTTTGGTGATTTCATTTGCTTCCAGGACAATATCGTTCGCCGTCATGCCATGCTCCTATTTCTCGTAAACCTTGCCATCCGCCGCGGGCGGGATGGTCTTTCCAATAATGCCGGTCAGGATCAGCATGGTCAGGAGGTAAGGCGCCAGGCCGACTACGTACGAGTTTTGAAGGACTGCCAGTTGGGGTGGTATCAGTTCCCGGAAGAATTGCAGGTTGATCTGCAGGGCTTGTGCGGCACCAAAGACGAGCGCGGCCGTCCACGCCCCGAATGGCGTCCAGTTTCCAAAGATCATGGCCGCCAGCGCAATGAAGCCGCGGCCATTGGTCATATTTGCTTCGAAGGAGGAGATTGCTTCAAGAGTGAAATAGGCACCGCCCAGGCCCGCCAAAAATCCGCCGATGATTACATTCATATAGCGCATGCGGATTACATTGATGCCGACGGTATCGGCTGCGCGCGGGTGTTCGCCGACCGCGCGCGTTCGCAATCCCCAACGCGTACGGAACAAAACGAAGTGGGTAATGATAACCAGAAGGATGGCAGAGATTGCAATAGGCTGCTGCTCGAAGATACGGCCAACAGTCGGAATATCAGCCAGCAGGGGAATGTGAATTGTGGGTAATACGCCCGGCGCATTTGGGATTTGACCATGAAAGACACTTCCCGCGCCAAAAAACAGTTGACGGTTCAAGAAACCGGTAATGCCGGCGGCCAGGATATTGATCACCGTTCCGCCGATGATTTGGTCCACCTTGAACGTGATGGACAGAACCGCGTGCAATAAGGCAAATAGACCGCCCGTGATAATCGCCGCAATTACGCCGACGATCAAACTTGGCATGGCCGGGTAATGAAAGATGGTATTCATATAGATCGCAGCCAGCCAGCCAAAAAAAGCAGCTCCCAGCATCATGCCTTCGATGCCGATATTAACCACACCAGCGCGTTCGCAATAAATGCCGGAGAGCGCACCGAGCGTCAACGGAGTGGCTACTGCAATCGTTGTTGCCATCATGCTGGTGATAATGACAAGCGGCGAGTTCTGGGAAGTGCCAATCAGGACAACCGTCCCGAACATGACCACGATAATGAGCGCAATAATAGCGAAGCGTCGCCAGTCCATGCTTCCTCCTATCCGCCCCAGCCGCGCGTCAAAACCACGCGTTCTTCCCGGGCACGGATGCGGTAAATGAAGCGGATGATCGCATCTGCCGCGACGAAGAGGAGAATCAAGGCTTGTATCACGGAAATGATATCAATGGGAATCTGCGTTAGAAACTGCATTCGTGTTGCGCCGTTACGCATCGCCCCGAATAAAATGGCAGCCAGGATGATGCCATAGGGATTGTTTTTTCCAAGCAATGCAATCGCGATGGCGTCGAAACCGTAGCCAGTCGAAAATCCAAGTTCGTGGCGGTAATTCAATGCGGTAACCTCGATTGCCCCGGCCAATCCTGCCAGCGCGCCGGAAAGCGCCATGGTCAATGTAATAATCCATTTGACGTTGATGCCCGCGTATTTGGCCGCGTCCGGGTTGGCGCCGACGGTTCGGATTTCAAATCCCAGCGTGGTTTTCCAAAGAAGCCACCAGACTACAACTGCCATGAGCAGGGCAAGAACAAATCCCCAGTGGACGCGCATGCCGGGAATGTCGAAGATCGGAGGGATGCGCGCGCTGACGGCGATCTCGGGCGTGCGTGCGGATAAGTTCAATGGATTAGGGTCTCGCATCGGCCCGTTCAGAAGATAGGATGTGATGTTAAGGGCAATATAGTTCATCATGATGGTGTTGATGACTTCGTGTCCCCCGGTGTAGGCTTTGAGCGCGCCCGGAATGCCTCCCCAGATGGCTCCTGCCAATATTCCCGCCCCAACTGCAAGAGGAATATGAATGTAGGGAGGAATGCTTGTATGCAACCAGCCCGGCAGTGCATAACCGATGAGTGCCGCAGCCACTGCGCCGAATGCGATCTGGCCTTCAGCGCCAATATTGAATAACCCTCCCTTGAAACCCAATGCCACTGCCAATCCTGCGAATATATAAGGTGTGGACCATACGGCTGTCTCGCTCAATGCGCTGGGTGAGCCAAATGCTCCCTGAACAAGGCCCTTATAAGCAGCGATTGGATCACCACCAACTACTTTTATAATAATTCCACCGAGAATGACTGCTGTGACAATGGCCAGAAAGGGGACAAGTAAAGGATTTAGCAGTTGGCCCAACCGCCTTATGAATCCTTTATCAGCGGTGCTTTGCATTCCAAGCTCCCTTGATAATCAATCGAATGATGTGATAAAAAATAAAGGGGAAAGAGGGTCTCCTCTTTCCCCTTGCAAAAGCTGATTTGAATCAGATTACTGGGCCGGTTTCGCCGCAGACACACCGGTTTGGATTGAACCGTCTGTCAGCCCTTTGAGGAGTGCCTGCATTTCAGCATCCACATTGGCTGGAACGAGATTGGCCGTATCATGATACGGGGCATAGCCGGATGCGCCGTAGTAAAGTCCGTTCGTTGGGAACTTGTTCGATTTTGCCAATTTAATCAGGTCTTCCAACGGGCCCGGAATGGGCTTCATGGCGCTGGTAAGCAGATAGGGATCTGCTTCCGGCAGGGTGTAATACTGATCGGTATCCACACCGATGGCGAGCACCTTATCGGCCGCAGCCTTATCCACGGCGCCATTGCCAGTTATACCGCCGCCTCCGAAGATGATATCCGCTCCCTTGTCAATCATGGACTGGGCAGTGGTCGCACCCCAGTCGGGATCGGTGAACGTCTTGTCGAAGCCGACATCATTGTGATACACCCTTGTGACGGTGGTGGTAGTGCCATTCTTTTTGTCTTCATATGCGGCGCCCGCAGCATAGCCTTCACCATAGCGCCAAACAGCAGGGACGGCATCGGTTCCGAACACGCCGCCAACCTTGTGCGACTTGGAAATCATCGCGGCTAAAGCGCCAACCAGGAATCCAGATTGGTCTTCGTGATAAACGAGACCCACCAGATTCGGGAGCGGCCAATCGGGATGGTTTGCATCTTTCTGAAGGCCTTGATCCACGCCGATGAACATGATGTTTGGATATTGCTTGGCGGCTGCGTACGTGGGATCAGTCAGGTTGAAGCCGGTGGTCACGATGACTTTGTAACCGGCCTGTGCGAACGTGTCAATGTTCTTGGCGTAATCTTTCGAGTCCGAGGTTTCGATATATTGGGCCCAGTCAACAACGCCATCGGTCTTGGCCTTCTGTACGCCTTCCCAAGTGGATTGGTTGAAGGATTTGTCGTCTACATGGCCAACGTCAGTGACATCGCCGACGCAGAAAACATTAGCCTGCGTGCAGTCCGGTGCAGTGCCAGAAGAGGCCTGTGTAGCAGCCGGTTGAGTCGCGGGAGCTGACGTTGCAGCGGGCGCTTGTGTGGCCGGGGCCGGTGCCTGAGTTGCAGCCGGTGTGGGAGTCGTGGCACCACAAGCGCTCAAGAGCATGGAGGCCAATAATACAACAGCCATAAGTGAGTACAGCTTTTTCATTATTCTTCTTCTCCTGTTTAATTTGGAAGTCAACATGGGGGTTGAAAGAAAGGGAATCGTTTCGAGCGATAGCACCTCCTCGTTATAACGGCGCATATTCGATGGTAGTATACAGCCTTACACACCTTTGTGCAAGACTTGTGCCAGACGGTGCAATGGTTTTTTTCAAAGTCGGAAATTCCCCGACGCGAATTACGCTAATGAGCAAATGACGCGAATCACTCTGTTGAAATTCGCGGAATTCGCCTATTCGTGATGGCGCCATGACGCCGCGTTCCAAACCACAGGTCTGTCAAGCTTTCTTGCGAAAGCCCTGATCACCGGCAACGTACCTATTGACATTACAAAACTGCAAAGTATAATCTGGGACAAAACATCAAGGCGCACCCAATCGAATTGCCTTCTTTGGTGCCGAGTTAAGTTCGTGAAGGTCAGTGATGCGCAGCTGGGCGATCTATTCTGATTAATGCAAAGGGAAAATCAGGAGAGTTCACTGCGCGGGCAAAGTCGTTTACGCATCTCAACAGTGCTGGAGGAGAATTATGCCCGAGAAGCCGAAGCTTTACAAACGTGATTCCCGTTGGCTTGGCAGTCTGCTCAACGTTCTGATCGTTCTCATCCTGTGCCTTTCGACATTCACAACAGCCTTTGCCGAAGGCAGCAAGAATTTGTATCCAGGCTCTTCGCCCGCGGGCAGTGCGCGCGGAAATATCGAGTGGCGTACCAGCAGTTATGGGCCGGCGGGCAGCACTATCTACAGGCGGACCCTGCTGAAAGTTTTTGCGAACACCGGCGAATACATCTTGATGGGCTCGACTGCAGTCGGCGTCACAAGTGGAGCGACGACCGGGGATATCCTGGTCTATAACCCCGGTTTGGTTACAGGGCCGCCCGGCGCTGAAACGGTTCCCGCTTCGGCATCCTTCTCCTGCGATGCGGGCCGCTCAGGCACACAAGGCCAGATCCTCAGCCGCGCTGAAGAATTGGCCGGGGCGCAGGCAATTTCCGGCGGCGGTAACCCGGGCGGTTATGTTCCCTGTTACTATATAGCCCCGGTCACAGGTATTTACAACGTTGTGATCACCGGCGCGGACGGTTTCAGCAGTGACGCACAGACGGACCCCACAGGCGAGATTTCACTTGCCAGTCCGGCGAACTTCAACGCTTCGCAGGATACCAATGTGGCGGCATGGGATGTAACCGTGAGGAGTAGCGCTACCACTACTGCCGATATCACAGGCAGGCTTTTCACTGATTATCTCGCCGAAATTACGGGGGGCAACGGGCGCCCTTTGAATTCTTCTGTTTATGTCGTTACCAACGATGGTTTCATTTACCGGACGGACCTAAATGGCATGGATCCGTATGGGTTTTTATTTTACGGAAACAATGTTGGGTTTTATAACAGCGATCATGCCACGCCCCTTTACCATGATGTTTTATCCACAACGACCGCATCCAATGCCAATCAATTGACACAACTACAAGGAGGGGTCTTTGTGGCCCCGCCGCGATTCCCAGTGTTTTTCAACTATCCCGATGCAGCGGCGCTTACAGCACTGGGTATCCCCACGACGCCATCCGTGCCGCAATTGAACACTTTCAATTTCAGCGGTACGGCCGGAGGCAGCAATAGTTATTACAACACAGGCGGCACTTTCAGTTTCATAAGCAATGCCAACGGTTATTTCGATATCATCATCAGCAGAGGCGCGGATTTCGATCCGACAAATCCGCAGAACAGGGTATTACACGCTCTGGGACACATCGGCACGAATACAATCAGCTGGGATGGCAAGGACAACAGCGGCAGCCCATTCCCGGTGGGAACGTATCAGGTTAAATCAACAATCCACGCTGGCGAACTTCACATGGCGTTGATTGACGTGGAAAACAGCGACCAAGGAGGTCCCAGTTATACCCTGCTCAACCCGCCCGCTGCCTGCGGATTGAAATACGGTTGCTCCACAGCCTTTTATGACGATCGCGGCTACACAACGATGAGCGGCGTCACTGTTGGAACCGCAGGCTCCATCCTCTGCGGAAACAATCCTCCAAGCGTGCCCGATGCGGTAGTAAACGGATTTGACAGCACTGTTATTCCCAACCAGCGCGCGTTTGGAACAGCCAGCGGCGGCAATGCGGGCACGCCCTGTCTCGGCTCATTTGGCGACACCAAGGGACTCGACCTGTGGACCTATTTCCCGAGTCAGGCCGTCATTACGATTGTTGTCGTGGTCAATCAAACGACCCCGCCGTCTCCCATCAATCAAAATGCCCTGCCCGCAACTGGCTTCGCCCCTCATGTGATCACAACATTGCCTGTTCGGCCTGCCGATAAGGCCTATTCGAAGATGAGCAGTCTTTGGCTGGAAATTCCTTCATTGGGTGTACAGGAAAATATCGTGGGGGTGCCAAGCGGTCCGGGCGGATGGGATGTTTCGTGGCTTGGGAATGATATCGGATACCTCGAAGGAACCGCTTTCCCAACCTGGTCGGGCAACAGCTCGCTGGCTGCACACGTTTATAACGCAGATGGCAACCCCGGTCCCTTTGTCAACCTCGGAAAGCTCAAGTGGGGGGATCAAATCGTTGTTCATGGTTGGGGAGACCGATATATCTACCAGGTTCAAACCGTGAACGATTCCATCAACCCGAACGACAATAGTCTGGTCACCAGGCATGAAACCTATCCGTGGATTACGCTGATCACCTGCCGCGGCTATTTCGAGAAAAGCGACTCTTATTTGTATCGGACAGTCGTCCGTGCCATGCTCGTTAAAGTGGAAGCGGATAATTGATCGCGATCCTTATCGCCTCACAAAAAAACCAGCCTGACTGTTATCCGTCAGGCTGGTTTTTGATCCGGTGCGGCATAATGCTAAATTCGCTCCAAATGATGCGCGTGATAATGAGCCAGGTTGCAGCGATGAAGCAAATCGTGATCTTCCAAAATTTCCTGCGGATCGCCTGCTGCCACCACCTGATGATCTTCCGAAAACACACAAATCCTGGATGCAATTTCCTCGGCAAGTGTCAGATCGTGCGTGGCGGTGATGACGGTTTTCCCTTCATTGCGCTGCTTCAAAATGAATTCAACCAGCCACGATTGGCTGCGCGGGTCGAGACCGGTTGTCGGTTCATCCAGCAGCCAGACATCCGGATTCAGACTGAGCAGCGATGCCAACGCCACGCGTCGCTTCTCGCCGCCGGACAAACGATGCGGGGCGCGCTCCCGAAGCTTTTCGATGCGGAGAGCTTCGAGCGCCGAGTCGACGCGGCGATTCACTTCGTCGCGCGGCAAGCCCAATTGCAGCGGGGCAAACGCCACCTCGTCCAGAACCGATGCGGAAAACAGTTGAACGTCGGTATCCTGAAAAATCAGTCCCACGCGCCGGCGAAAGGCGAAATTGAATTCGTCATCGCGCAGAGCCTCCTCCGTCACTGGATTTCCGAACGCCTGGATTTCGCCACCCGTCGGAAAATACAAGCCATCCAGCAGTTTGAGCAATGTGCTTTTTCCGCTGCCGTTCGCGCCCAAAATGATCAGCGACTCTCCAGCATGGACAGACAGATCAATATGATCCAAAGCCGTTTGCTTTCCTTCATATTCAAACGAGACTTGCCTGACGTCGAAAACCGGTTTTGTATTCAACATTTCATACCTCATTAAAGGATTGGCGCGTTAGCGGCCCAGGATAATAGCCAACGTTGTAATGCCGAGAAAGATAAATAGCCATAACCAATCTTGGGGTTGCATTCGGAACGGTTTCAATGTAACGACGGCTCCGCGATAACCGCGCGATTGCATGGCAAGATAAACTTCGCTGCTCAAGTTGAGCGATTTATCGAGCAGCGTCGCACTAATGGCAGCCAGCATCTTTTGATTTTCGGATGTGTCCATTCGGCCAACCATGCGGCTCTTGCGCGACAGGAACATATCGTTGGCCGTGTGAAGCAGCAGATAGATATAACGATACGTCATGCCGAGAATCAGAATGAAAACATCCGGCACGCGCAAAACGCCCAACGCGCTCAGGACAGTATTCCACGGCGTTGTGAGGATCAACAAGAGAGTCAGTGAAGCCGACGTGCTGACGCGCAAAAGCAAAAAGGCGGCAGTTGTCAAACCTGTTTGAGTAATTACTAAACCTAATAACGGCAAATGCAGAAACGCGGGTCCGGGCGTGATGAATAACGCGGGCAAAGCGATCAGTCCGGTAAAGAACGGAAGCGCCAGCCAGACGCGTTTGATCAGGAGCCCCGCCGGGATGGCGGAAGTCCAGGCAAAAAGCAAAGCCAGAAAATAGATCGCAAGAAGGACCAACAAACTGTGGGATAAAGCGACGCCGATCAACAACGCCAAAACCGAAATCACTTTGACGCGCGCGTCCAACGATTGGAACAGACCTTTGCGGGCGCTGATCTCTTCCGCAAACAATGCCTGCTCGAGAGTCTCGGTGATGCCGTGCAGGGTGTGTTCCAAAATGTCGCTTCGGTTGCTGGAGCGCTTTACGGATGAAGTGTTTTCCATGAGATTTAAAATCCGGTTTTATTGAAACAGCTAAAGACAAAGATCAATCCGCAGATAACGCAGATTACACAGATTTTTCTGGCATCATGAATTTTTTCGTTCCCGGGTTTTGCTGCCAGCCGTTATCAGCATGGTGAACAGCCAAACTACAATCGTCACAACCACAATTCCCAGAACCGCCGAGAGCAAATATCCAAGGCTGGCGTTGCCCAGTGCGTGCAGGTTGTACCCGGCCAATGGCGCGCCCCACAGCCCGGACAACTTTTCAAGTCCGGCTGGGATGAATGACAATCCCTGACTGGCAAGCTGCTCGGTTCCCCATTCACCCCAGGCAGTTCCTGGCGCAAGCAACCCCAGCGGAGTCGCAACGATCAGTGCAGCCAGGATGATCAAAGGCACGCGCAGTTTCCGCAAGACTCCCGCTTCGTTGAGCAGCGCGGGCTTTTCGGCGGCTTGCAGCACAGCAATGTTCGAGCGCTGCAAATATGCCACCACCAGCGCGGCCAGCAGGCCTTCGGCCACCGACGCGAGGATTGCATGAGGAATGACCATCGCCGGGATCGAAACCGGGAGGGGATACGGCGCATACAGCGGCGTTCCATTCGCGGACTTGAACAGAAGCGGCTGGATGCCAAACTCAACACCCGCGAAGAACGCTGCCGCGGTTACGCCTGTCCAGCCGCCTAGTGCGGCCCCGATCAACCGGCGCGGGGAGGTCAGCGGTTGACCTTTCGAAAAGGCCTGATAGATGGCATAAGAAATGTACGAGACAGTGACCGCCATGTTGAACGAGTTGGCTCCCAGCGCAGTGATGCCGCCGTCCCCAAAGAAAAAGGCCTGAATGATCAGGGCAATCGAAACCACGATCGTGGCGGCTTCCGGCCCCAGGATGATCGCGGCGATGGTGGCCCCGATCGCGTGCGCGGTTGTCCCGCCGGGGATCGGGAAGTTGAACATCATGATCACGAATGAAAAGGCCGAAAGCAAAGCGATCAACGGGACGCTGCGCGCATTCATTGTTTCGCGGATCTTTCGAATGCCAATCACCCAGAACGGGAGAACGATCAAAAACATGATCAGGCACGTGAGCGGGCTGAGATACCCATCGGGGATGTGCATCGCCGTTGTGCTTAGCCATACCAGCAAGGCAGCGTAATAAACAAAAAGAAATCTGATGGGTCGAGATTTGAGAAACATTCGGACCTCGCTTTTTGAACGGTCAGAAACAATTCGATTGTATAACGATAAAATTTATCCTGCCGTCTTTTGGCACTTTGGACAAAGGCCAAGGAGCGTGACGTGGCTGTTGATAAAGCGATAACCGCTCGACGCCTCCAACTGGCGGATGGCTGGTTCCAGCGCGTCCAGCCCGACCTCGAGGCTGCTCCCGCACGAACGGCAGATCAGATGATGATGGCTTTCTCCGGCAATCTGATAGGCCAACTGTTTCTTTCCAACAATGTGAGCGGGCATCGCCAGGCCATTCTTCGCAAGGAACTCCAGCGTCCGGTACACGGTTGGATACGTGAGTCCCGGCGCCTCGCGGCGCGCCCGCTCAAAGATTTCAGCAGGCGAAAGATGATCTCCTGAATGATGCAGCACATGCAAGATCGCCTTGCGCTGGGAAGTCATCCGAAAGCCGCGCGCCCGCAGTTCAGGAGCGTAAAGGGAAGCGCATGACATAATGTTTCCTTATTGCAAATTTTTGCAATAAATTACAGATATAGAATACCCCATCCAAATGATTCTTACATTAACCAACCATGAGCCAGCGCGCTTCGCCGGCTCATGGTTCTCGTTCTTTGGGAAAGATTCAGGAACGGATTACAGCCATTCTTTTCCGGGCCGTCCGCCGCATCCGGTTCATGATTCCCATTGGAATTGCATAATGGCATACAGATAAGGCTGATTGCCAACGTATTCCATGCCGATCAACCACGTATGCCAATCCATGTTTCCATTTGCCGATGTACCGGGAAAATACAGCGAATAAAAATTGATTCCCTGGTACGGCCACAAGGCTTGATACGTTGTCCCGCCGGCCTGGATTCGATCACAAGCCAACGTGTAATTCCTGTTGAAGACATCGAGCAGGGACGACAGGATAATCTCATGAAAGGAGCCCTTGGTTTCCAATCCGCTTCCGGGCGCGGCTCCCCAATCAACCTGGAACGTCGAGTCGAACAGGAATTGGGCGTGCGTTGGATCGTAATTGACCACGCGGCCATCGCGGTAATAACGCACGTCCATGCCGTGCGCGGGGCTGACGAGATTCGCCAATGATTTTCCATCGGATGACTGCAGCGCAGTTTTGAAGTTGTTGATCAAAGTCGTGGCCCGTGCGTCCGAACAAAAATTGGCTGGAGCGATTTGCTGAGTTACAACAAACTGCGGATTGGCCGGAAGCGGAGTCGGGATTATCGTTGGGGAAAGATTCGGTGTGACAGGAATCGCCGTCAGCGAAGCGGCGGGAGAAATTGTCGGCGTGGGAAAAGTCAAAGTTGGCGGCGCTGCTGAAGCCGGAGTCGGATTCGATGTTGTATAACGCGTGAACGAACATCCCGGCATTGACAACAAAATCAAACCGATAAGAAGTAAAGTCAAATGAAACTTTTTCATCTTTACTCCTTTCAATCAAAAACCGGCGATGGGTTCGCCGGTCTCATTTTACTTCGATTGCTTCGCCTCGTCTGCCATCTTTTGGATGATCTTTCTCCCGGCCATTCCAAGCCCGGAAATGGGATTCGCCAATGCTGCGACAGCCACGTCGAGGATATCCGGCGCCATGCGTTGAACGTTGCGAAGATGGCGAAGAATGCTGTTTTCGTCCGGTTGTTCGCTTTTTTGAATCGCGGTCTCGACATCTTTGATCTCGGCTTTGACATCATCTTTGAGCGCAGGCGAAAGATTGGCGTTATCCACCGCGCGATAAATCTGCACGAAAGCCGATGAAAGATCGAGCGTGCCTTGTGTGGCAACGTTGTTATCGCCCATGACGATATTGCTATTATTCACGTCGCCGCCAATCGCAATGCTGTGATCCCCAGCGCGAATCTTCTTTTTATCTGCCATGCCTTTCTCCTCACTGCTTACCGCTTACTGCTTACTGCCTGCTGCTTACTGATTACTGATCACTTTCTTTCGGCGCAATCACCACGCGGAAGCCCAGATCATCGTTGAACATCAGCGGCGTGGACCAGTTCGAGAAGGAACCGCGCGCGAACCATTGATATCCCATCCACGAACCGCCGCGCACCACGCGGTATTGACCTTTGTCATCGTACCACGAACCGGTCCATTCCCAGACATTCCCACTCATATCCCACGCGCCGTCCTGGCCGACTCCCTGCGGGAATGTGCAGACCGCAGTCGTCCCGCCGAGGCCCGAACCGGTCGGATCGCTGTCCCACGTGTTGGCGGCATTCTTGTCGAACGCTTCGCCCCACGGATATTCCAATCCATTGACGCCGCGCGCCGCGCGTTCCCATTCCATTTCATCTGGCAACCGAATGACATATCCTTCGGGCACGGCAACGATTTTTTTCGCCAACCATTTGCAGTACGCCTCTGCCTCGAACCAACACACACCGACCAATGGAAAAATCGGATTACTCAAGATTTCGATGTGCCAATAATTTGGCGCGCCGCGCCGTTCGGGCGGACGATGATCGAGCCAGTCGCGTTCAACCGTTTCCACAGATCGCTGATCGAATTTTCCGGTGCGCCAATCCCAGCCATCGTCGCTCCAATATTCGCGCCGCTGATATCCGCCTTCCTGAACAAAACGCGCGAACTGAAAATTCGTAACCGGATATTTTGCGACCCAATAGTGATATGCGATTGACCGTTTCTCTTTTTTGACTCCGAACAGAAAATCGCCGGACGCGACTTCGACAAACCGATCCAGATCGGGCGGACGCCATCCGAGACGGCCAAGCAGCATTCCGGAACGCCGCCTCGAATCCGGATGAACGGCCGGACTCTGCATCGAGGGAATCAGCTCATGGACGACGCGTTCGCGCGTCTGCGGCGGAACGCCTCCAGGCCACGTATCCAATACAGCTTCGCCCGCTAAAGCAACTGACTCACCCGCAGGTTCGGTTTTGAGTTGGACAATGGATTCGACCACTTCGCCCGCGACCTTTGGCAATTGCTGGCGAATCCCAAGATAGCCAATGGTCAACAAAGTGACTTCATGCCAAGCTTGTTCGCCGATGTGCGGCGCAAGCAAGTCAGTGATCGGCTTTGAATTTCCCTGGCCGCTCAAAGCAATTGCCACCGCGGCCAGATATTCCTCGAACGTCAAATGGATAAAACCAAATTCGCCGGGACCGCGCTCGAGCAATAACGCGGCGTGTTCGCGCACATCCTGCAGGAATTGCCGCGCCGCGGTCTGCGGAGAATGTTCGCCGCGCTCGGCAAAGATCTCCTCCAGCTTGCGCCGCAAATCTTCGCGGTTGACCAACCCGACGCCGGGGCTGACCTCGTGCATCCACAACGCGAGAGGAGCCAGCACGCGCACCGTTTGAATTTCATCCAGGTCGCGGCCCGGCGCGCGGCCCGATAAACTGCGCGCACGGTTCCACGTCGAAAGAAGCGTGGTGACATATTGATCGTAAAGCTGGACGCGGCGCTCGGGCAAGGCCACGCCCTGGCGTTTCATCAAAGCCAGGATCGTCAAAAGCAATGGCGTCGAGGCTAAACGACGAACGCCCTCATTTTCCTGAATTGCATCCAGCAATTCGCGGCGGTCGGCTTCCGCGTCGGCGCGCGCAACCGCGGTGCTTCCCTGCGCCTGTTTTTCGAGCGCATGAGTCCAGCGGCTGACAAAGTCTTCGATCTCACTGTCATCGAAATCCACCAGCGTGCATTCCACCAGCCCTTCAGCCGACGGGCGCACGGAACGATAACCGACGATGCGGCTGGTCAACACAAATTTATTTCCATTGCGGCGATGAAAAGCATAGAAGTCCGTGACACGCTCGACCACCGTGTTACGCAAATTCAAATCGCGGACTTCGTCGAGACCGTCCAAAAGGATCAGGGCGCGTCCGGCTTTCAACGCTTCGCTGAGCATCGGGCCGATCGGCAGGTCCGCGCCGATGCCTGTGAAATATTCAGCGATGAAATCATCCAGCGGGACATCCCGGGATTGCAGCGCGTTGGCAAAGGCCGCGATGGGCAGCAAAATCGGAAGCCAGTCGCCAAGTCCAATTTGCCCGCCTTCGCCTCGCGCGAGACGCAGGGCCAGATATTTCAAGAATGTGGTTTTGCCCGCGCCAGGATCACCCAGAACGATCACCCCGGAATGTTCTTTCAAAATATTCAACACCGGCAATGATTCGCTTAAATGCAAAGATTGTTCTTCGTCTGTCGGCTGGCGGCCCGCCAGACTCAAATTGCGCTGCCAGGTTTCGCCCTCGGGCAATTCCAGCCGCGCCTGGAGCGGAACGTACAGATCGAGCAAATTCAGTTTCAACGGCACACGGTCCGAAACGCCCATGCCTTTGAGACTGAGATAATAATGCCGGTCGAGCAGGTAGTTGAGATAAGCCGTCGTGGCGACGCGTAGATCTGTCGCAGGCAGAGCCGGTTGGAAATCCCGCCAGAGACGTTCGGCCAGCACGACGGTCTGCGCGTGGATGATGGTGCTGTCGGCCACGTTTCCCTGAACCGCCACACTCGAGTCACCCGTCCGCACCGATTGGACGCGTCTGGCGCGCGGCCTCGAATTATTCGCTGATTGGTTCGACTCCACTGCCTTTAATTGGGCCTCCAACCCGGCAATTTCCGCTGAAACAGACTCATCAGGCCCGGTGCGTAAATTTTGAAGTTCCCTGATTTTTTGTTGAATTTGGGCAATTTTCTTCTGCGAATCGACCATGTGTCCCGTTCCTTTAAGATTCGCAAAAAGTATACAGCGGTTCGCCGCGTTGCGGGCTTTCTTTCTTGAAAGGCTTGACAGGAGGAGAATCGGGCATATAATTCGGCCAATCTGAAAAACAAAAGACTTTGAAGAGGACGAGTACGCGCTGGACGACGGTTTAGAGAGCAGGCAGTTGGTGAAAGTCCTGCCCGAGACGACAGCGCAGAATGGCCCTCCGAGTTTCGAGGCGAAATTAGTTCGATAGTCAGATCGTTACTTGTCTGATGGTCGGGCAAGAGTATCCAAGACGGAAGTTGCCACCGTTATCGCGGCAAGGTCACTTAGTTCGATCGCGCGACTGCAAGACCGACAACTATCGGACTAGCTGACTAACAGAGTGAGGCTGGCTCGAATCCCGTTGCATCACAACGGGATTTTTTGTTAACCTAAGCTGGGTGGCACCACGGACTACGCGTTCGTCCCTCGTATGGGACGAACGCGTTTTTTATTTTCGCCCCTCGACAAGAAAAGAAAGGAACAGAAAATGAACACCATGATTGAAATAACCGATTTGATCGAGCCGGAAGAGATAATTCTTCAGGAAAAGAACTGCGCTGCCGTTGATGATATGTCTTTGCCTGCGGCGCAAGTGCTTGCCGAGCAAATCGAACGCGCCAAAGGCGAAGATAACGGCGCGCCGCTTTTCATCCCGTAGGTGACGCGATGTTCAACATTTCCTTTCATCCACCCTGAAGTGCTTTGATTTGATCCGTCCGACGATAAAACAAATTTCAAATCAAAAATCATAAGGAGATAAAATGTCCGACCCAACTCGATTTATCTTGAACGAATCTGACCTGCCAAGGTTCTGGTACAACATTCAGGCAGACAGCCCCATTCCGCCGCAGCCCGTCCTCCGTCCCGACACGCTCGAACCGGTCACACCGGACTTTCTGTCGGTTCTGTTCCCGATGGAATTGATCATGCAGGAAGTCTCGACCGAACGCTTCATCCAGATCCCGGATGAAGTGCGCGAGATTTACAAGCTCTACCGTCCAACGCCGCTTCTGCGCGCCCGCCGGCTCGAAAAAGCGCTCGGCACCCCGGCTCATATCTACTACAAGAATGAAGGCGTTTCGCCTGCGGGAAGCCACAAACCCAATACTGCAATTCCGCAGGCGTTCTACAACAAGATTGCCGGAACGAAGGCATTGACCACCGAGACCGGCGCAGGTCAATGGGGAACGGCGCTCGCGCTCGCGGGAAATTTCTTCGGCATTGACGTCGAAGTGTACATGGTCAAGGTTTCCTATCAGCAAAAGCCATATCGCCGCGTGATGATGGAAACCTATGGAGCGAGAGTCTTTGCCAGCCCCACCGATCAAACAAATTACGGCCGCTCGGTTCTGGCATCGGATAAAAACAATCCCGGCTCGCTTGGCATCGCGATTTCAGAAGCAGTCGAAGTCGCGGCGACATCCGGCGGCAAGAAGAAATACAGCCTTGGCTCCGTGCTCAATCACGTGCTAACGCATCAAAGCGTGATCGGCGAGGAAGCCTTGAAGCAAATGGATATGGCGGACGAATATCCGGATGTTGTGATTGGCTGCATCGGCGGCGGTTCCAATTTTGGCGGGATCGCCTATCCATTCCTGCGCGAGAATCTCAAGAACGGGCGCAAGACGCGACTGCTGGCCGTCGAACCGACTGCTGCCCCTTCTTTGACGAAAGGTGTCTACACGTTCGATTACGGCGATACCGCCAGGATGGCACCAGTCGTCAAAATGTACACGCTTGGACACAGTTTTGTCCCGCCTTCGATTCACGCCGGCGGACTGCGCTACCACGGCATGGCACCCAGCATCTCGGCTTTTTACGATGCCGGACTCATTGATGCGATAGCCGTCAAGCAAAAGCCGGCGTTCGAGGCTGCGATCCAATTTGCGCGCGCGGAGGGAATCGTCCCCGCGCCGGAATCCGCTCATGCCATCCGCGCCGCGATTGACGAAGCGCTGGATGCCAAAGCGAAAGGCGAGAAACGCGTCATCCTGTTCAATCTCTCCGGCCATGGCAACTTCGACATGGGAGCCTATGAAGCTTATCTCGGCGGCAAGCTCGAAGATTATGAATATCCAGTTGAAGCTGTCCACGCCGCGATGGAGGAACTGCCAAAGGTCCGTATTCCAGCCTAAATGCAAAAAGACTTCGGAAATTTCAAAAATTTCCGAAGTCTTTACATCAACTATTCTCCTCCTTGGAAAGAGACCAGCGGTATCGTAACGCCGCTGGTCTCACATTTATTCTCCGAAGGCAATCACTGCAATGTGCTGGTTCAAGAAGCGCGGCGCGCCATCCTTGCCGGGGACGATCTGTCCAAGTGTGTAACCGCCTGCAATCGGAACCTGCGCGCCGAGAATATCCTGCACCGCGCGGACTTCGATACCGGGATCGGATTTCAAAAGCATCTGCCAGGCAATGTCCACCAGCACCAGTGCGAAGGCCGGTTTCGAATCACCCAATGCGACCAGCGCCTGCTGCGCGGCCTGAGCCGCGGCTTTTTCGCAGGAAGCGCGGCTCCCGACCAGCAAATACGCGTCAATGCCATCACGCACCGCCGCGTTCATGCGAAAACTTCCATCCGCTTCGACGCGGATCGGCGCGCGCACGATCAGTTCTTCGCCCTGTTCCACACCCAGCGGGTATAGCCGCGCAAGATAACTCAATGGAGGGAACGCCCAATCACGCGCGGGCTGGCCGAAAAGTTCCGCGTAGGTTTCCGAAGCCGGGCGCCCGTCCAGGGTCCGGAGCCAGAAGCCGCGCGAACGCGTCACGCGGAATTGACTCCCGACCGGGTCCCAGCCGTGAGCATATCCGACCCCGATGCGAATGTTCCCGCGCAGAAAAGCTGCGGCCAGGCTTCCTGTGCCGGTTTGATTTCCTGCCATTTGATATGTGGCGCCTGTGTGTAAATCTCCGCTCGATAATCCGCCGGCGATCGAAAACGAACCGGACGCAATGGCCGAACACAGTTGTTCCGCGTCCCCGTTGAAACCATCAGCAAAGAACAGCGCCGTATGGTTATCCGGGTTGGATGCAATGGCTTGTGTCAAAAGACTGGCTGTCTCGCGTCCTGATTGGGCATAGCCGGGAAACCAGTGCGCTTCGGTTCGAAAATCCCCGCTCAACAAAGCCAGCGTCACCGAATGCGGATGCTGGCCTGCGCTCGTCAAGCCCGCGGGCGCGCTGAAACCAATTAACGGCGCGTCGCCGAGCAGGCTGGCAGCGCCGCTGATGATCTCGCGCGGTTGATATTGATTCGACGCGATCAAAATACCGAGGCTCGGCGCGCTGACACCCAGCCGGTTCAAAGCCTGATGCGCGGCCTGCAAACCGGCTTCGCGGCCATCGAGTTCCTGTGCAAATCCAACCGAGGCATGGATCGTCATGACTAATTTTCAGCCACCGGAACTGTAAAATGAAAAACAGTTCCTTTACGGAATTCACTCTCGAACCAAATGCGCCCGCCCTGCATCTCGACCAGGCTTTTGGTAATGTTCAATCCCAAACCGGTGCCGGGGGCTTCGCGCGCTTTTTGGTCTTCAGAGCGGAAGAACTTCTGGAAAATTTTCTGCTGGTCTTCCGGGTTGATGCCAATACCATTATCTTTGACCCACAAATGCACGACCCTGCCCGCGCCTTCGGGGTCCCAGCGATTGGCCGAGGCCTCCGCGCCGACGATCAGCGCGCCGCCTTCCTGTGTGTATTTGTTCGCATTGCTGACCAGGTTCGTCAACACCTGCCCAAGCCGCGTGCGGTCGCCCCACACTTTCGGCAATTGTGTGGGCAGCTCGGACTGGATGGTTTGCTTTTTATCCTCGATCTGGCGTTTCGCGGAGCGCACAACTTCATCCACAAGATCGTTCACTTCGACCGGTTTGAAATCGAGGCGCAGGCGGCCTGCTTCGATCTTGGAATTATCGTTCAAATCCGAGACCAGCGTGGACATGCGCTCGACATTGGAACGGATCGTGTTCAAAAAATTGGTCTGCATGGCATTGGTCGGGCCGACTGCGCCCGCCGCCAGCAATTCCGTATAACCCTTGATCGAGGTCATCGGATTCTTGAGCTCATGCGCCACGAACGAAACGAATTCGCTTTTGGCAAGGTTGGCGCGCTGGACTTCGCCGTATAACTGTGCGTTGGAAATCGCGATGGCTGCATGGTCGCTCAAACGATTGAGGAACGCGATGTCCTGCTGCGTGTCGCTCACGCTCTCCAGCATCAGCAGACCGATGACGGAGGCTTCGCGCCGGATCGGGATCACGATCTGTGTATGCGCCGAGGGCAGCAGGCCCCCGCCCGCGTTCGCCTCCAACACGACCCGCTGCGGGAGTCCGCTTTCGACGGCAATTTTCAACGCTGGAAGGTCGAGCGACATGGCGTGTTCTGTGTAATTCCCGACGTATTCTTCATACCCCTGCTGCGCGACCACGCGCAATTTGCCTTCCTCCAACATGCCGATCAGCCCGGCTTCCGCATTGGACTGGCGCATGGCCCATTCCAGCGTGATGCGCATGGCGCGGTCCATTTCGAGGCTGGCGTTCAACTCGCGGTCAATGCGCTGCATGACCGAAAGCTCTTCGACGCGCGCCGCCAGTTCCTGATCGGTCAGTGTGTAGAGACGCGCGTTTTCCATGGCGACGGCGGCCTGACCCGCGAAAGCCGTCAGCAGCGTTTGATCTTCCTCGACAAACGGCAATCCATCGCGGCGATTGATGACTTCGATCACACCGATAACATTGTCCTTGACCAGAAGCGGCACCGCCATCAACGCGTGGGTGATGAATCCAGTTTGCGTGTCCGTGTTCGCGTTCCAACCTGCGGAACGCTTGACGTCGTTCTCGATGACGGGGCCGCGCGTATTCACCGCGCGCCCCACGATGCCGCTTCCGGGCGGCAGGCGCTGGCCGAGCAGATCCTTCGCCACCGGGCCAACCGTCACACGGAAGATGAGTTCGCCGGTTTGTTCATCCACCAAGAAGAAACTGCCCGCTTCGCAGTTCAAAATGCCGACCGCGCTCTCGAGGATGTTTTGAAGCAGCGGCTCCAATTCCAGCGTGGAGGTAAGCTGGCGGGTCACTTCGTTCAACGTGCCAAGCTGGCGGGCGCGCTGCTGCGTCTCCTGAAGCAGGCGCGACTTGACGATGGCGCCTGCTGTCTGATCGGCAATGGATTGCAATAATTCAAGCTGCCCGCGCGTGTAGATCGTCGCGGGGTCGCGGCTTCCCACGCTCAACGCGCCGATGGATTCTGCGCCAGCATTAAGCGGCACCCCCATCCACGCAAAGACGCCCTCGGTTTCGGGTGACACGCCGCGCGCCTGGCATTCCCGCAGATAATCCTGCGTGATGATCGGGCGGCCCCTGCGAATGATCTCCGGCGCAATTCCCGTGTTGGATGGGAATGGCACATTTTCGCGGGCGGCGATTCGATCCTTGTTCTCCACGGCAAAACCATAATAGAAATAATCATTATCCTTGTTGTGGAGCGTGATGTGAAAGTGCGAGGTGGGGATGATCTGCGTGGTTTGTGCATAGATAAGTTCGAGCACGTCATCAAAGGACAAGGTCACGTTCACGCCCTGCGAGACGCGCATCAGCGCATTCGTTTCCTGGGCGCGGCGTTCCAGGTTGGCAACCGTCTGCAGGCGTTGAATGGCGACGGAGGCCTGATCCGCCAGGTTATCGAGGTAGATCAAATCGCGAGGTGTGTATGGCTGACCCGACAGACGCGGGCCAAGCGCCAGCCAGCCGACCGGCCGCTCGCGGCCCGGAAGAACAACAAAGAGGCGTGCGCCAAGCAGGCCAAGCCGCGCCTGTTCCAATTTGAGGCTGGAGGGCAGGGATGCTCCATCGAGATATAACGGCAAACGCTCCTTCGCGAAATATTGTGCCAGGGGGCTGCTGGTCGAGAAGCGAATATCGGTGCTGGCGCGGTTATCCTCAGCGGCCAATGAAACATACTGGTCATTGACCGCATCGTACGTGAAAATGTGAACACGGTCAGGCGTCAGCGAGGTGATGATCTGTTCGCGCAGAACCCGGCTGATCGTCGCGAGATCGACCGCGCCGGTCAATTCGTGTGTAAAGCGTTGGACACTTTCATTGTACGCGCGCTGGCCGCGAAAGAAGGCCGAGTCCACGTAACTTTGCAAACGCACACGGATCGGGTCGAGCAGAATCGCCACAATGAAAACCAATGCGCCGATCCAATACGGGCTGCTGGATGGCATGGCTGACTGGAAAACAATGCTCAATCCCGTGACCAGAAGCCCATACCCAATGACGATGAACACGGCAAGCAAAAGATAAACCGCTCCCTGCCGCACCCATTCGTCGGTACGCAGGAAGCGGAACCGCAAAATTGTGTACCCAAGGGTCAGTGGAAAGAAAACAACGGGCACAAACAAATAAGGCGAAAAGTCAAATAGATTGAGCGACGCAGTCAGGAGCCAGAGCGTCAGCGGCCCAAACGCTGCCAACGCGCCGATCAGAATCATGCGCGCCTGGGTCTTGACGACCGGCGATTGCGATGTGAAACCATGGTAAATGTTAGCCAGCAAATAGACAACGCTGGAAAGACTCACGAAGGCATAAATCCAGCGCCAGGCTTCGATGTAGGCCGTGGGACGGGCAAAGTTATAAAGCGTCGTGAAAGCATAACCGGCCAGCGCGAGCGCAGCGATGTACCCGATCCAGCGCAGGTAGGGCCGCCCCACCACGAACCTGTTTTCCTGCGGGAAAGATAATGCCAGGTCAATCAGTGCGCCGCCCGCCATTGCAACCCCCAGCGTCCACACATACGTCAGTTGATGGGTGGTGAACAAGTCGAAGAGCGAACCGCTGGCGATGCTGAAGGAGGATGCAAAAATTGCAAAGGCGCGTCCGGCGGATTCGGTGCGTCGCATCCCAAAGATCCACAAACCGATGGCGAGGAAGAGAAAACTAATGATGGCCGGCAGGATAAAATACGCCGCTTCATCCTCGGACGGGAAAACGTTCAGCGTCACCTGCAAGGTTTTTTCCGCGCCGGAAGCGGTCCGGATCGTCACCGGGATCGTCTCGCCGGGAGCAAAACCTTCGGTGGTTGGGATCGTCCCCTGAACCCTGCCGCTTAAAACATTTTGAACATCCGATGTGCTGTGGACCTGAACGCCGTTGACCGCCAATAGCTGATCGCCAAGCCGGATGCCTTGCTCGTATAAATTCCAGGCGGCCCGGCTGCCAGTTGGCGTTGCCCCGTTAAAAATCAACGTGTGCTCGTAGAACGCTCCGAGAAACGGGGACTTTAGCCACGCATTCGCGAAGAACAACGCAGCAATAAACGCTGCAAGCGCAATGAATTGATAGATAAAGGCAGCGATTTGGAGGGCCTGGTCAAGAAAAGCATTGGAGCGTTCAGGATGCAGCATCTCGACCCAGGGGGCGCGTGCGGGAGTAGCAGATTTAACGGCCATCGTAAAGGTCAAAAAATTGTACTCATATTATATGGGATTTATATGGTACTTTCATAACAAAGCCGTTAAGCGCAAAATGCCCGCCACTTGAAAGTGGCGGGCATCCCTTCTCTGCTAAATATCCAGGTTCCTTACAAATTTTGCGTGTGTTTGAATGAATTTCTTTCGGGGGTCAACCGCATCGCCCATCAGCATATCGAAGGTGCGGTCGGCTTCCGCCGCGTCGTCCACCGTGACCAGCAGCAGCGTGCGGTTATCGGGATTCATCGTCGTTTCCCACAACTGCTGCGGGTTCATTTCACCGAGGCCTTTATAACGTTGGATGGCGACCTTGTCCCCGCCTCCCAATTCCTTGAAAGCCTTGTCCTTTTCCTTGTCACTGTAAACATACCTGACCTGATTCTTGTACGCCATGCGATACAGCGGCGGCTGGGCAATATAAAGATGACCGTCTTCGATCAACTGCGGCATGTAGCGGAAGAAGAACGTCAGCAACAGCGTGCGGATGTGGCTGCCGTCCACATCCGCATCGGTCATGATGATGATGCGGCCATAGCGCAAGCCGGTCACATCGAAATTGTCGCCGACGCTGGTGCCCAGTGCGGAGATCAGCGCTTTGATTTCGTTGCTCGACAGGATCTTATCGAGGCGGGCGCGTTCGGTATTCATGATTTTGCCGCGCAAGGGCAGGATGGCCTGAAAGTGGCGGTCGCGTCCCTGCTTGGCCGAGCCGCCTGCCGAGTCACCTTCCACAATGTACAACTCGGTTTTTTCAGAATCGCGCTCGGAGCAATCCGCGAGTTTGCCGGGCAGGGTCAGCGACTCGAGCGCCGATTTGCGGATGACCAAGTCGCGCGCTTTGCGCGCCGCGTCGCGGGCGCGCGCCGACGTCAGACATTTGGCAATGATCGCTTTGGCGGCCTGGGGATTCTCGTCGAGGAACGTTGCGAAGGCTTCGCCCACGATCTGCTGGACGTAGGTCTGCACTTCGGGATTCATCAGCTTGACTTTGGTCTGCGACTCGAATTGCGGGTCCGGATGTTTGACCGAGACGATGGCTGTCATGCCTTCGCGTGTGTCGTCACCGGAGAAGTTCGGGTCCGCGTCCTTGAGCAAACCGTTCTTGCGCGCGTAATCATTGACGACGCGCGTCACCGCCGAACGAAGTCCGGTGAGATGCGTGCCGCCGTCAATCGTGTTGATCGTGTTCGCGAACGAATATACCGACTCGGTAAACGCATCCGTGTATTGGATGGCGGCTTCGATGCCGATGCCTTCCATATTCTTCTCGACATACACGACCGGATGCAGGTTCTCGCGATTGCGATTCAAATACCGGACGAAGGACGTGATTCCGCCTTCGAAATAAAATGTCACTTCCTTGTTGGCGCGCTCATCCAAAAAATAAATCGTAACACCGCGCGTGACAAACGCCATTTCGCGGAAACGCTGAGACAGCGTATCGAAGCGGAAATCCATTTCCTCTTTAAAAATTTGCGGATCATACCTGAATGTGGTCCTGGTTCCGTGTTCGCTGGGCTTGGCCTTGCCGATCACTTTTACCGCAGCCTTTGGATATCCGCGTTCATAACGCTGGAAATGAACCTGCCCATCCAAACGAACTTCTACCTCGCACCATTCGGAAAGCGCATTGACCGCGCTGACGCCCACGCCGTGCAACCCGCCGGAGACCTTATATGCGCCGCCGCCAAACTTGCCGCCCGCGTGAAGCGTGGTCATGACAACTTCCAGCGCGGATTTTTTCATTTGCGGCTGGATGCCAACCGGAATGCCGCGTCCATTATCCTGAACGGTCACACTTGAATCAGGATGGATGGTAATGTCAATCCGGTCACAGACTCCTGCCAGCGCTTCATCAATTGAATTATCTACCACTTCATAAACGAGGTGATGCAACGCTTTGATATCGGTGCCGCCAACGTACATGCCCGGGCGGCGTCGAACTGCTTCAAGCCCTTCGAGGACTTGAATATCTTTTGCTTCGTAACTCGCATTATTATTCTTTTTCTCAGCCACAAATTCCTCCGTGCTCGAAAAAAGATCGAAATACCTGAAAAGGTTCTATGCCTGTTGCGTTGGAACGCGTGCTTTCAGACGATCAAGTACTGTCTGAAGCCAGGCGTTCATATCGCGGTAATAGGCAAAGGAAGATGCCAGTAACGCCGTTGTAATGAACGCGTGCCCGAGGATCCCCACCAGTGACAGCCATGAATCATCCGCCGGGACCGACCACAGGAAATTCAGTCCAACACCGATCATGACCACCGTCAATACGAAGAGGCTGCTGGTGGGCAGCGTAAAGCGCGTCATCTGGAAGCTGCTCAAGATGGACGCCAAAGCATTCTGTTTTTTGACAAACATCCCGTGCGGAGAAAAAAAGACCGGCACGATCAGCCACATGGATAAAAAGCCAAGGACCAGCAGGATAACATCGCCGAGGATCGTATTGATCGCAAAGAAAAGGTAAAGCACCAACAGCAGCGGCAGGCCGAAAATCCAGGCCAGAAGCGACCAGATCAAAGAGAAAAGAAAAGTTTGCAGGATGACGCGTCCTGGAGGAGGCAGCAATTCCGGCGTCACCAGCGCGGCGACCCATCGGAAATAGAGACTGCCTAAAAGCCACCCGATAAGTGTCAGCAAAAATCCCAATTCGACCAAATGGTCGAGCGAATCAATTTGGATGACAGCCGGCCCGCCGAGCGGAGACAAAGCTGGCATTTTGGCGCTCATCAGGCTGAAGACGCCAATCGGGAACGTCCGCAGAATTCCCAGCAAATTGAATTGCTGGAAGAATTGATTATATAAACTGACCGCGTTGCTGATGTCCCCCTGGCTGATGCCGCCGCTGGCCGCCATGCTGCTGAATTCCTTCAGCACGGGCTGGGCGACTTGATCCATGCTCAAGTGCGGACCAAGCCACAGCAGCAAATCAATTGCCAGAGGCAGTAAAATGGCCGTGATGTGAGTTGCAATAATGTCGAAGCCGCTTTTGAGTGAGCCGATAATGCCGGGCGGCGGGGGTAAAACTTCGGTTTCTGTCTTGAGTTGTTGCATAGCCGTTTGATTCTACCATACCGCCCATTGCTTCCGCAAATATGTTCTATTTTGTGCGGTTGAATGGAGCTTCACGAAAGCCAGATGAACAATGGATTTCCTGCAAAAGCCAATCGTAGGCCAGGACTCATGTAAGAACAACTTCCCGATTCTGGATTTCTTCTCGTCCACGCTCGTCGGACTAAAGTCCTGCCTCAGTTCATGAAAGTGGCGCCGAGGCGCCACTCGTTATGCCAGCCCGAAGGCGTCGCCGTGGCGACAGCTTCCACGAACTGCCTGCGCCAGTGCCGCAGGCACAGGTGAGCAAGTGGCTTTAGCCCGCTCATTCAGCGCGAAAAACGGAAGTTGTTTTTACACGGCTCCCCAGGCTGCAAGCCTGACCCCCTTCTTGGATTTTAATGAAGGGCGGGTTGAAAACCCGCCCTGCGAATCCTTGTGCAAGAGATCAAATTCAGTAAGATCGAACGTTTCGCCAGCGCCGCCCGCTTCCGGCGTTTAGAGTACGATTACGAGCGCCTGCCTGGGGCTCTGGCCGGCCTGATTTACCTGGCTTTTGCCCTTTTGATGCCAAGAACCTCATCATTGCTGCTTTACATTTGGACGATGCCAGCTCGCATCACATATTGATTGACCGCGCCGAAGCGGTATTTGTATTCCTCGTCGCCGCGCATGAAATCGAACTCAGTGCGGCCGTGTTCGCAGGCCCATTGCAGTTGATGGCCGAGCAAGACCCAGCCGGGAGATAATTCCATGAAGTCGCGGCTGACGCCGGAGTTGTAGCCCCATAATTTGTTTTTGTAATCGAAGTTGAGGCAGGCCGCGGCTTTGGTTCCATCCACGGTCAGGAAGGCTAGCCAAAGGTAGCCGTTTTGGAACGCGGAATGAATCACAGATGTCATGTGCTCGCGCATGGACGAGGTGAGAAATCCCGCCTTGCTCGAGTCGTGTGACATCAGTTCAAAGAATGCGTCAATTTCGGAATCGAGGCTCGTACCATCTTCGACGACATAAAATTTCACCGGGATTTCGGATTCAGCGGCGCGGCGCATCTTGCGCCGGATCTCATGACGCTGTTTTTTTTCGATGCCTGCCAGATACGCCTCGAAGTCGCCGTTCAATGCAATGCGCGGCGTGGGACGATAGATTTCTTCGCGATAGATCCAGCCGCGTTTCCCGGATTCGACTTTCAGCGCCGTGAGCGTGGGGGATGAATCGGGAAGGTTGTACCAATCGAAGGGCAATCCGCTCAAGGCGGAGTCTGATGCGAGGAAGTCGAAGAGTCCCGAAAGAAAGCGCGGCAAGTCGTCCGCGCGCACGACCAAATCCAGGTAATCCGAAATCTCGATGCTTCCGATCAAAAGCAGCGCGGGACGTCCGTCATGTTCGGCTTTGAAGAGCGGCGCGATGCCCATGAGTTTTCCATTTTCAGAAACGGAAACCAAAACCAGTTCGGCTTGTTTCCATTCGCCGCCGCCCAGCGTCTTCCACCATTGACTCAAATATTCGTAACGTTGAAAAGGCGTATCGCTGATGCTTTCTTCGACAAGCGCATTCCATTCAGGCGCGGAAATTTCCAAAAAATTTTTATGAAGGATGAATTCCATGTTTATCCAATGAGGGCTGAATCGTTCTCACCGCAAAATCATATAGGGTATAAAAATTTAAAGAGAAAACTCTGTGTTCTCCGCGTCTCTGTGGTGAATTCTCTGCGGGGATGTGCCGCCAGGATTTTACCAGTATAATGATACGGGATTGATTCACTTTCTTACCATGCCGCTCGATTTGACTCTCGCCCCGCTTTATCGAATCAATGGAATGGATCAGGCTTCGCTGCCCGGATTGATGGCGGCCATGCCGCCTCGCAAGACGGCGCGCGGCCGTGAGCGTGACCGCCTGATCGTTTATCTTTTGCTGACCGGCAATGCGGTTTTTTCGACGGGGGAATACGTTCAGCTTGCGAGCCGCGCGGCCGCAACTTTTTTCGAGACGCACGGGACATTGACTTCGGCGCTTCGGATCGCGGCGGAAGCGGTCAACAAATCGTTGCTCGAACGCAACATGTCCACCAGCGGGCGCGGCCAATATGCGAATGGCGCGCTTGCGCTGGCGGCTGCCCGCGAATCGCAAATCACTTTTCTTTTCAGCGGGCCAGTCCACGCCTTTGTGTTGAGCGCAGCCAGCGCGCAGGATATTTCCGATTCGCTGGCGGGCAAAGGCTTGGGCCTGAACGCGGCGCTCACATATCATTTTTCGCAGGCGGCACTTCAGGCAGGCGACCGCGTGATCTTTGCCAGCCATGTTCCGACTGGCTGGGATTCAGCGCTGCGGGATACGAGCGCGGCTTCGCTCGATTCAACGCGCCGGCGCTTGATGACCATCACGAACGAAGATCTCAACGCGGCTTTGCTTTACGCGGCGGAAGGGACCGGCACACTGACGGTCTTGCGGCCAACGCCGGAGCCGGCTCCGGTCAAGCCGCAGCCTGCAGCGCCTCCAGTCGTGGACGCTTCGTCCCTTCGACAAGCCCTCGGCGGCGTTCAGGGCGGCGCCTCGCTCAGTGCTGGTTTGAGCCGGGCCGCCGCGCAAGAAGTTGAATCTACGCCCGAAACGGATTCACCCAACTCGATTCCCAACGCGCACATGGTTCAGCCATCCGCGTACGCAATTCCACCTGAACCAAAAGAAGAGACCCCGCCGCCAGAAGAACGAATTGCCCCCAGCTCGAATATTTTGGATTCGCTGCCGCGCGCAAAACCAATCGTTGAAACGACCTCCGCAGTCGAACAAAAGGTTGATGCGCTGCAAAAAGAATCGCCCGCGCCGGGCAGCCCATCCGAGCGGACGCGTCAGACGGCGAAAACGCTCGCAAACGGGATGCAGTCCTGGCGCCAGGGCCGCGCGCGAATGGATCAGGGCTTGAGAAATTTTTTGCCGCGCCTCCTGCCCGGGTCCGAGGATGCCGCGATGGCGCTGTCCAATTCGACAATGGCCTTCATCGCGATTCTGATTCCGCTGGTGGTCGTGACGATTGCCAGCGTGGTCTACTTCCGCTACGGGCGCAGCGTTCAATATGAAGAATATCTCGTGCAGGCGCGCGAGGCGCGGGCGCAGGTGCAGGGGATCAGCGATCCGGCAGCCCAGCGCGAGGCCTGGCAGCGCGAGCTTTTCTATCTCGATAAAGCCGAGTCATACAACCAGACCGCCGAGACACAATCGCTCCGCCAGGAGGCGCAATCGAACCTCGATAAATTGCAGGGGATTGCGCGCCTGCAATTCCAGCCGGTTTTGGATTCGGGCGTCGGCGTTCAGATCAGCCGGCTGGCGGCCAACGAAAACGATTTGTATTTGCTGGACGCCCAGCACGGCAGCGTTCTGCACATTGCGTTGACCAGCGGCGGCTTTCAAAGAGACAGCTCGTTCAATTGCTCGCCCGGCTCGTACGGCGCATACAGCGTCGGCCCGCTGGTGGACATCCTTGCCCTGCCCATCAATAACTCGCTGAATGCCGCCCTGCTCGGCGTGGACGCCGCAGGGAATTTGCTTTATTGTTCGTCGGGAAATGTTCCGCAGGCCATCCCGCTTCCGCCGCCCGATACGAACTGGAAACGCGTTACATCCTTTACGATGGACAGCGGCAATCTCTACGTGTTGGATTCCCGGGCTCATGCCGTTTGGGTCTACGTTGGCAAAGACGGCGCGTTCGTGGATCGCCCATATTTCTTTTTTGGCGGACAGATTCCATCGCTGGACGATGCGATTGACCTGGCTGTGAGCGGCGACGATCTTTATATTTTGCATTCGGATGGTCATCTCTCGACTTGCTCGTACAGCCGCATCCAAACCGTCCCGACGCGCTGCGTGGACCCGGCGCCGCTGGTGAATCCGTTCCCGGCTTACAAGGATGTGAATCTTTTTTCGCAGGCGCATTTCACGCAGATGATGTTCACGCCCGCGCCCGATTCGGCTTTGTTGCTGCTGGACTCGGATGGGCAGGGCGTGTTCCGTTTTGCGCCGCTCTCGCTGGAGTTGCAGAGCCAGCTTCGCCCGCAGACGGCTGCGAATAATCCGCTGCCGCCGGGACGCGTCGGCGCAATGACCGTCAGCCCGAATCACGTGTTGTATTTTGCAGTGCAAGACAAGGTATACTTCGCCGCAAATCTGCCATAAGACTCAAGGAGGAGCGTCCATGCCATTCTCTGATTATCTCAACTCACTGCTGGGCGTAAAACCTCAGCAGCCGGATCATCCGGTGATCGGCGGCGCCGTGGGCCATGCGAGTTTAACGGTGAGCGATCCCAATGTGCCGGCCAACGTCACGAACGCGCGGGTCTTCCTGATCATTTATAACCCGACGATGGATCCAAACGCGGAGACAAAGCTTTCAGCCTATAAAAACTGGTCCGACCCGGATGAATTGATCAATGGCTTCATCAGCGATCTGACGCAAGTCAGCAGCGGGTTGGCGAATTATCAAATCACGCAGCGCGTCGAACTGGACGAGTTTCCGGCCCTGGCTGACGGCTTTGTTTATAACCCCCGGACCTTTCTCGACGTGATCAGCGGGACAACGCCTCCGCATACGCCAATGGGCATAGACTACAATGCCATCCTTGCGCGCTTCGATATTTTGCAGAACATTGCCAATGATGTGTATGATGAAGTGTGGGTGGTGGCGTTTCCGTATGCGGGCTTGTATGAATCCACAATGGGCGGAGCAGGCGCGTTCTGGTGCAACGGTCCGGCATTGCAGAATACCGGTTCGTGCAGCCGGCGCTTCGTGGTGATGGGACTTTCCTATGAGCGGACGGTGGGCGAGATGCTGCATTCCTATGCTCATCGCTGTGAAAGCATCATGGCCCAGGTCTATCAATGCCAGGATTTCCTGACGTGGGCCTATCAGCCCAACCGTTCGCCGGCGACGGTCGGCCCAGCCCAGACCCTGAATCTATTCCAGCGCTTCATCCTCTTCGACAAGATCGCGCCAGGCCGCGCCGCCCTCGGAACTGTCCATTACTCTCCCAACAGCGCGCAGGATTACGACTACGGCAATCAGACTCTGGTCGAAAGCGAATGCTATGACTGGGAGAATTTTCCTGATTTCAAAGGCGACGTTCGTTCCGTCGCAACCTCGGAATGGGGAGGCGGCGATGACGGCGCTTTTCAGCGCTGGTGGCTGAGCCACATGCCCAGGGTGAAGGGAATCCAGAGCGGGATTGCCAACAACTGGTGGCAGTACGTTGCCAATCCAAACAACGTGAGAGTTTAGTTTCTTTGGGCGATCATAAGATCGCATCGCGCGAGCTGTTCTTTTTTGGCGGCGCGATGCGATTCGATTAACAAAACTGTTCAGGCGGTGCGCGTGATTTGTAATGTATTTTCGAGCAGAGGACAATAAAATTTATCGGACTCATCAGAGACACCTGATGCTGGAAAAGCTTAGCCATCCGCATTCCGTCATATTACCCCGGATCGTTGTTTCAGCGCTTTGGGGACTATATTTCCTGACCTTCTACAGCTTATACAACCAAACGGGTCCTGCTCTTGCCTCCCTGGCCATCATCCCGGCGGCCGCGGGCGGATGGTATTTTGGCCCGCTGGCAGGCGTTGTAATTTCAGTTGTCACGATCCTCGTCAATTTTTTTGTGCCAATCGCCCTTGGCCTTTCTCCGCTTGCAATGCTGAAAACCGGCGATTTGATCGGAGACTCTGTGCTCCTGATTGTCGGGGGAGCCATTGGGGTTCTAAGCAGACTGGCTCAGCAGCGCCGCGCCGATCTTCTGGAATTGAGAAAATTGGAAGAGGAAGGCCAAGGCCATCTTGGTTTCCTGTCCATGCTGAATGAAATCACATGGGCGGCGCTCGAGGCAAAAGACGTGGGGATCATGTCGAAGGCGGTTACGGACAGGATTGCCGGACTTTTCGATGCCGATGACTGTTACCTGGCTTTGTGGGATGAAGAGAATGAATCTCCCTTCCCCGTGGCCGCCCATGGCGCGGGCAGTGAAATTTATTCCTCGTTTCGGTTTGAAGCCGGGGAACCAACTCTTGTGGGATGGATTTTGAACAGCGGGCGGCCCCTTGCAGTAACTGATTTTGCGGCTTCGCCATATCACAGTATGTTAAGCGCAAAAATGACGCCTTTTCTCTCGGCTACAAGATCCGCATTTGGCCTGCCCTTGATCGCAAACGGCCACAAGCTGGGGATCATCTTTCTCGCCTACAATCAGCCGCGTGAATTCAGCGATGTGGAAATCCAGCAGGGGGAGCTGGCCTCTCACCAGATTGCAATTGCATTGACCCGCGTTCAATCGTTCGAAATTGCCGAACGGCGCATAAAGGAATTGCGCGTGTTGAACGAAATTGCAGTTGCCTCCACGCAGGTTGAAAGCGAAGATAATCTGCTGGAACTGGCGACGGAGATCATTGGCCGGAATCTGTTCCCCGATAATTTTGGCATCCTTCTTCTGGATGAAAAGTCTGGTCTGCTTCACGCTCATCCCTCTTATCGCGTGTATAACCAGGCCAGTCTAAACCCTCTCAATTTTGTCGTGGAGCTGGGAAAAGGCATAAGCGGTCAGGTCGCCCAAAGCGGCAAGCCGCAGCGGATCGGAGATGTGCGCCCAATCGGGAGTTATTTCGAAGTTGACAGCCGCACGCGTTCCGAATTGTGCGTCCCGCTAAAAGTCAAGGAACGGGTCATGGGTGTGATCAATGCGGAGAGCACGGAATTGAACGCGTTCACCGCAAGTGACGAAGCCCTCATGACGACCTTTGCCGGACAGCTCGCAACCGCGATCGAATATCTCCGCACGCTGGAGGCAGAACGCCACTGGATGGATCGCCTGGCCCGCTCGAACGAATTGATCTCCACCCTCTCCTCTCTCGCGACGAAAATCGAAAGAACGGTCAGCCCGGCGGAGGTGATTAAAACACTCCAGCAGGAGTTCCAGAACATGGGATTGAAATCCCTGCTTTCCTTATATCTAGCGGAGAGTGATCAAATGGTTTTTCAATATGCCCCGCTTCTCGCTGCCTCTGGCGAAGTGGCGGCGAAGGATGCCTTTGGATTTCATGTCCGCGCCGGGAAAATGGAGTCGTTGTTTGGGATCGAGAATGTGCTGGTCCCCATGATATTGCCCGATCCCGTTGGAGCGATGAAAATCATCCTGAGCGGATATCCCGGAAGCGTCGTGTCTTCGGCATTGTGCGCGGCAGACGTGAACCCTGAAACGAAGATCACCCATCTGCCATTATTGTTCGAAGACCATTTATTGGGCGCGCTGTGGTTATGGGGCCGCGACGTGGCCGAGACGGATTTGCCCATCATGGCCATCTTTGCCAAACAGGTTGCCATCACGCTGGAAAATGCGCGGTTATTCGAAGAGACTCAAAACCTGGCGTTGACCGACCCCCTGACCGGGCTTTATAACCGCCGCGGCCTGTTCGAGATTGGCAAGATCGAATTTGCGAGATCGCGCCGCGCCGGGCGCCCCTTCTCGGCGATCATGGCCGATCTGGATCATTTCAAACGAGTCAATGACAACTACGGCCATTTCACCGGCGACCGCGTATTGCAGAACTTTGCGGGCCACTGCCGGAAATCCGTCCGGGATGTGGACCTGATCGGACGGTATGGCGGCGAGGAAATCGTCATTCTCCTGCCGGAGACCAATCTTCAAACAGCGGTCAACGTTGCAGAACGGCTGCGGAAAGCGGTCGCAGACAATCCGCTTCGGATAACGGACGAAATGGCAATCGAGGTCACTGCAAGCTTTGGGGTGGCCCAACTGGACGAGAACACGCCGAATCTCGAGACACTGATCGCACGCGCGGACCAGGCCATGTACATCGCAAAACACAAAGGGCGGGATCGCGTTGCGATAGGTACGTGAGAAAATCTTCTTCGTTCGATCTTCGACTTTTAGCGGTCGCCGCCATTGAAAGGATTTTGCGGCGATTTTTGTTTACCCGTTAAAAATCAATGAACAGCAAGTCATCGCGCCTTCGGCTTTTGCGAGTTCGTCCGCGTCAACTGTCACCGTTCTGATTCCTGCCTCTTCCAGTTTTTTCTGCGTCTTCGGAAAAGATGTCGGATAAATGATCGTTTCTCCGATCAAAACCGCGTTCGCGGCATACGGCTCGGACGGATCAATTTCGATAAAGTTCATTCCATCAAAATTGTTTTTGTCTACCCATTTGGGATTGATGAGCAATGTATCTTCTGCAACCTGCGTCACCGCAGACTTAAGATGCAGGCATCCGGTTACTGTCGCCGCATGGACTTCATAGCCATAGGGCTGGAGAAAATCCTGTAATTGCTCAATTGCATTTGTATCACTCCGCGTAGATAATCCAACGTAAATTTGTTTGCCGACGCGTAAAATGTCGCCGCCGTCCACATGGGCGGGCGCTTCGATATGAAACAGCTTTCGATACGGCGCGAGGATCTTTACGATGGATTCGGTTTCGGGTCTGCGTGACTCTGCTCCGGGGCGCAGGATGACCGCACATTCGTCCAGCACGAGCGCGGTATCTTCGACGAAAACCGAATCAGCCAAATCTGGTTCCTCAGGCAAAGACAAAACTGCCAATCCCAATCGTTTGAGCGCGGCTTCGTATTGAGAATGTTGGGCGCGTGCGCGCTTCACGTCAATCGGCGCGCGCGCCAGGTGCGTCAATTCGCAGTTGACTACGGATCGGCTGACTTCACGTGTGATGGCGATGAGCATATTATCTTCTCCACATTCAATTGTAGGGGCAAGGTCATCCCGCCTTGGGCGGCAGGACGCCGCTACGATTTTTTCCAAACCTGATACAAACCTAATCTTTTATTTTCTCCATCCGAATAAAACGTTTCGACGATTTCAAAACCGGCAGCTTTAGCCAATTCAGAAAGTTCTTCTTCATGGAAATAATGGACGTAGCGCAAACCCATCTCGCCGCGTTTCCAATCGAGCAGGTAATCATTTGAGTCGACATCCTTTGAACTCAAACCAACATTTTCCCACGATTGGATTCTCGCTTTCAAGCGTTCACTATTTAGAAATTGCCAATTGGAATGGATGAAGAGTCCATCCGGTTCGAGCAGATCATGAACTTTTCTGATGATGTTCAATCGCAATTCGTTACCTGGAATGTGGTGGAGAACGGCAAAAGCAAAGGTAAGATCGAAGTGAGAAGAGAAAAGTGAAATGTCTCTTTCTTCTTTCTTCTTACTTCTTACTATTTCCCAATTAGGTAAAGTCAAATCAACCTGCATGAATTTAACGGGAAAGCCAAACGCCTCGCGCTCCGCCTCATCGAGCAGGGGCAGGCTGAAGTCCAGGCCCAGATACGCACCGCGATGGCCGCGCCGCGATAACGTGCGCGCCAGTTCGCCGTTGCCGCATCCCAGATCCAGAATCGATTCGCCGCCGCGCAAAGCTTCGAGCACGCGCCTTACGCCGGGCTGCAGCCGCCCGCGCGTTGCGGAAAAATCGCGGCCATGCTCCATGTAAAACCGGCGATTAAGATCGAGCAATTGCCGGGCAATCGTCAAATCCACGCCAACATTATAACGGGTATAATTTTCGGCCATGAGATCACCAAAACAGCAGGAATGGGTTGCGGCTCACGCCATCAGGCCTGAATGGATGGTTTTGGCGCGCCAGGTGATGGATGAGATCCGCAGCGGCAACCCTGTGATGGATGCGCTGAGAAAATATCCGCTCGAAGACGGCGGCTATCTCGGCAAATACGTTTTGGTCGCGGCGTATCACCAGATGGTGGACGCGGGCGAACTGCGCGCCGACGCGCGTCTGCTCGAACGCATTCGCATGAAACCGGTCCGCACGCTTTCAGGCGTGACGACGGTGACGGTTCTGACCAAGCCGTATCCATGTCCCGGCAAATGTATCTTTTGCCCGACGGATGTGCGAATGCCGAAATCGTATCTGCCCGATGAGCCGGGCGCGATGCGCGGACTGGAACATGATTTCGATCCATACATGCAGGTCAAATCGCGCATTCAGGCGCTTGAAAATTTGGGACATCCGGGCGACAAAATCGAATTGTTGATCCTGGGCGGCACGTGGAGTTCGTATCGCCGCGATTACCAGGAATGGTTTGTGAAGCGCTGCTTCGATGCAATGAATGAGTTTAACCACAGCCCTGCAAGAACGCAGGGCCTGGGACACGAAGATCACGAAGGAAAAAGAAAAGAAAATACCCTCACCCCAACCCCTCTCCCAAAGTTGGGAGAGGGGGGAGGGGGGGAGGGGAATTTAGAAGAAGCCCATGCTCTCAACGAAACCGCGCCTCATCGCAATGTGGGACTTGTGGTCGAAACGCGGCCAGACGAAATTACGCCCGATGAGCTTCGATGGCTGCGTCATCTCGGCGTGACGAAGGTTCAAATGGGCGCGCAAAGTCTGGATGATCGAATCCTTGAGATGAACAAGCGCGGGCACGATGTGGAATGCACGCGGCGGGCGACCGCGCTGCTGCGCGCCGCGGGATTCAAGATCGTTTTGCATTGGATGCCGAACCTGCTCGGCGCGACGCCGGAATCCGACCGCGAGGATTTTGAGCGGCTGTGGCAGGGCTTCTGCCCCGATGAGATAAAAATCTATCCCAACCAGCTTTTGGCAAACGCCGAACTTTACGAATATTGGCAGCGCGGCGAATTTCATCCGTATGCGACCGAACAATTGATTGACCTGATCGCGGATGTCAAACCGGCCGTGCCGCGTTATTGCCGCATCAATCGCGTGATCCGCGATATTCCGTCCACAAATGTTGTGGATGGAAATCGCCGCACGAGTCTGCGCCAGGATGTCTTCGATGAAATGAAGCGGCGCGGGACAACGTGTCAGTGTGTGCGCTGCCGCGAAGTGCGCGGCAAGCCGGTTGAATCCTCGCTGCTCGAATTGGACGATCTCGTTTATCAAGCCGATTATGCCGAGGAGCATTTCATTTCTTTCGTAACGCCCGATGATAAACTGGCCGGCTTCCTGCGATTGTCTTTGCCATCCAAGGGCGCGCCGCAAACGGGACTGAAAGATTTGGATGGCGCGGCATTGATTCGCGAAGTCCATGTTTATGGACAGTCGCTTCCGGTCGGCGCGGAAAAAGAAGGGGCGGCGCAGCACGCGGGACTGGGAACGCGTTTGCTCGAGCAAGCCGATTTGATTGCAAAATCACACGGCTTCGATCGCATGGCTGTCATTTCCGCGGTGGGGACGCGGCAGTATTATCTCGAGCGCGGTTTTGAGCGCGGCGAGCTGTATTTGGTGAAAAATATCCCCTCGTCCCTTTCCCCTCTCCTCACGAAGCATGTCGCTCTGACGCCACGGGGAGAGGGCGTGGGGTGAGGAAGAATTTTTTGGGAATTCTACTTTCACTCTTCTGGCTTTTTCTCAAAGTAAATCTCCTCAGCACATCGGGCATCGCCTCGGTCGGACTCCTGCATCAGGAGGCGGTTGGGACATTTGTGACCGAGGAGCAATTCGTTCAAGCGGTCTCCTTCTCCAGCATTCTTCCCGGCAGCGAGGCAGAGAAACTGGCGATGTTCATCGGCCTTCGCGTGGGCGGTTTGCCTGGCGCGCTGGCGTCGCTGCTCGGTTCGAGTCTGCCGCCGACTGTTTTGATGCTGGGCGTTTTCATGATTCTGCATCGCCTGCGGCGCGAGGCCTGGGTGAGTCGATTCGTGGAAGGATTGATGCCCGCCGTCGCTGTGTTGATGATTTATGTTGCCTATCAGTTGTTGGCTGGAAATGGCGGTCCGCTCGATTGGAAGATGCTGGCGATGGCCGCCGTCAGCCTGGTTGCCTTCATGTTTAACGCGCCCCCGCCGCTCGTCGTGATCGTTGCGGGAATTGCGGGGATCTTTCTTTTCAAATGAAGACGCCCGGCGTTGATGTCGAACTGCGTTCGGACGTTTCATCGTCCCGTTTGGGGATCTGGCTGGAATTGTTCTGGATATTCCTCAAGACGAATTTGCTGACTTCCTCCGGTCCCGCCTCGGTGGGATTGCTGTATAAGGATGTGGTGGGAAACATCATGACCGAATCCCAGTTTGTAGAGGCGGTTGGGTTTTCCAATTTCCTGCCGGGCAGTGAGGCACTGAAGCTGGCGATGTTCATTGGATTTTCGGCGGGCGGACTTCCCGGTACGGCTGCCGCGCTGTTTGGCGCGATCCTGCCGCCGACCGTCAGCATGTTCATCGTTTTGCTGTTGCTGCAAAATTTTCAAGACCAGCCGTGGATGAACGGATTTATTCGCGGGACGGTTCCAGCCATAGCCATGTTGATCACGGTCGCGGCCTGGAAGTTATTCCACGGCAGTAAAAGCATTCGCAAGCGCCCGCTGTTGATCGGCGCGTTGAGCTTGATTGCATTCGTCCTCGGCGCGCCGACGCCTTTGGTCTTATTGGGCAGCGGCCTGCTTGGAATTATCCTGTTTCGGTAGGTTCTCATGAGGACCGAATTCCTGATCGCAACCAATGGATTCGAAAGCACATGGCCCGCCATTGAATACGGCGCGTGGGCCGCGGCTTCGCTCGATGCGCCGGTAACTTTGCTAGGCATTGCCGAGCATCTGCCGAGCGCGCCGATTGATGACAAGTATCCTTTGGAAGATATTTTTGCGCGCGCCGTTGAATTATTTCGGCAAAAGGGAATCACTTATTGGCTTGAAATCCAAAACGGGAACGCGGAGGAGGTCATCCCGCGCCTCGCAAAGCAAAAGGATTGCATCACGGTTGTCGGTCCGCTGGGGCGTCCGCCCCTGCGCCGCCTGCTGGTGCGGCGTTCCATTCATCATTTGATGTCCGAGATTTCCACGCCGATCCTTTATGTTCCACAGGCGCGCATCCCGCTGAAAAAGATGTTGATCTGTTTGGGCGGGCTGGGCTACGAAATCACGGCTGAGCATCTTGCCGCCCGCGTGGGCGTGATGAGCAAAGCTGAAGTCACATTGCTGCATGTGGCCCCGCCGGTTGATTTGGATTATCCCACCGCACGCGCCGAACGCGAACAGTGGCGTGACTTGATGAACACCGATACGCTGCCGGGACGGAATCTGCGGCAAGCGCTCGAAACGGCACGCGGCGCAGGCCTGGCCGCATCTGTCAAAACGCGGCAGGGAAATGTCGTCGAGGAAATTCTGGCCGAGATCAAAGAGGGAAATTACGATCTGGTCTGCATGGGCTCGCAATACAGCGCGCACAGCCTGCGTCGAATGTATGCGGCCAACGTCACCGGTGAAGTTGCGGAGAGCGCGCATTGCCCGATCTTGACCGCGCGTTATGTGCCTGAATAATGGTAAGGGCACAGCGAGACGAATAAACGTTGAACCCGTGACGTGCACGCTGTGCCCCGACGCCCAACGGTCGTTCATTATGCGCCGGGGACGAACTTCTTTTCCCATTCCGCGATGGCGGCTTTGATCGCGGCCTGCACCTGCGGGTCAGTCACTTCGCCCACGCCGGAAAATCTCTCCATTCCAACCATGACAATCACACTGCCTTGCGGCGATTCGATTAGCCGGATGCCGCGCTCGGCGAGCGATGTGCCGATCAGACTCTTTTGCAGGATGGAGTCAATTTGCGCGACCATGCTGCTGGCGGACGCAGGCGGTTCATCCTTCGACGCGGGGGCGGGTGCGGCTGCAGCCGGCGCTGGCTTCGGCTGGGAAACGGAAGCCGCTGCCGGCGGAGGCTGCGTCGTCCCCGAAGGGGAACGCGGCGTTGACAGTGACGGCGTTTGCGCGGCGATGGGACGCGAAACAGTCTGCGGCGCGGCGGCCGGCCTGGCTTCGATCCACGGACGCATCGTCACCATCAAATCAATCAATCGCTTGCGTTGTTCGACTGTCAGCTGCGAAGTGTCCACGCGCTGGCCATCGAGATCGAGCCGCGGCTGATTGTTATCGAGGCTGAGTTTGAGCAGGCTGTTATCAACGATGGGTGCGGGCGGGCTGGGAGGCGGCAGCGGCGCTTGAATTGCCTCTTCGTTTGCTTCTTCCTTCTTGCGCCTTTTATAGCCCTGGCCGCGGCCCTCGAAGAGACCAAAGAAATAACCAAAGAACATCAATGCAAGGCCGATGCCAATCAGTGCAAAAAGGGAAAGAGTGATTGGTTGCATGACTTACTTCCTTTGACAATTCGGACAGAAGTGCGTGCTGCGCTGTCCGACAACGATCCTCTTGATCTTTGTTCCGCAGACCGGACATTTTTCACCGGTGCGTCCATAGACGCGGAAATGGTTTTGGAAATCTCCGCCGCGATAAACCCGGTCAATGCTGGCGCCGTTGCGGCGGATGCCTTCCCGCAAAACTTCCCGGATGGCATCATGCAATCGTTCGGCCTGCCTTTTTGTTACTGAATTCGATGATTTCAGCGGATGCAATTTCGCCGTGTGCAGAGCTTCATCGGTATAGATATTGCCAAGCCCGGCGATGAAAGTTTGATCGAGAAGCAGGGGTTTGAGCTGGCGATGGCGCGATACAAGCGCATTGTACAACCATTGCGGTGTAAAGTCATCGCTCAATGGTTCGGGGCCGAGTTTGCCCAGCACTTTCTCGATGTTATCTGTCAGCCAAACGCGGCCGAACTTGCGCGTGTCATTGAAGACGAGGTACGTTTCCTTCACCCCAACCCCTCTCCCATGGGGAGAGGGGAAAGGGGCGAGGGTGAGAATCAACCGGTCGTGTTTTTCTGCTTTTATTTTACCGTCTTTAATAACCAAATCTCCGCTCATGCGGAGATGGATGAGGAGATGGTAAGCCCTGCCTTGAGGCTCTCGAAGGGGTGTGAGTTGAATGTTCAGAAATTTTGCGCGGCGGCCAACGCTTTGAATGACTTGTCCTTGAATTTGTTCTCTGAATTTTTTTGCGGATGGCATGGCCAGCGTCCGCGCCCAGCGGACATCGGCTTCGAGGATTGTTTTGCCGACGAGTTCGGGGCGCAGCGTCCGCGCGATGGTTTCGACTTCGGGAAGTTCAGGCATGAGTTAAGTATCAGGTGTCAAGTGCCGCGTGTCAAGTAGGGATGAAACTCGATACCTGACACGTGACACTTGAACACTTTTACTCGTTGAACATCTCTCCCACGCTCCGGCCTTCGTGAGCGCGTTTGATGACTTCGCCCAATAATTCTGCCACAGACAGGATTGTGATGCGGCCTTTCAGATATTTCATTTTCTCTTCGGGAACTGGAACCGAATCGGTTGTGATGATGTGTTTGATGGGCAGATCTGCCAGCCGCTCTGCCGCGTCGCGCGAAAGAATCGGGTGGACGAAAGCCAGGTAAATATCCTGTGCGCCGTTTTGTCTGACGATGTTTACAGCCTGCGCGATGGAGCCTCCGGTGTTCACTTCATCATCCACGATCAGAACGTCGCGGCCCTTTACTTCACCGATCAAAGTCAAAGCTTCAGCCTTCGCGTCATTTCCCGAACGGCGCTTTTCGATGAACGCGATGGGCGTATCCAGATCCGCAGCGTAGTTGCGGCCTTTTTTGGCAAAGCCCAGATCCGTCGCGACCACGACCGGGTCCTTCAACTGCGACCAGATCGTCATCTTGAGATGTTCGGTGATCGTGTGGGATGCGGTCAACACATCGCCGGGGACCGAGAAGAAGCCCTGGATCTGTCCCGCGTGCGGGTCGAGAGTCATGTAACGGTCTGCTCCGGCGACTTCGATCATGTCGGCCACCAGCCGCGCCGAGATCGGGACGCGCGGCTGGTCTTTTTTATCCGAGCGCCCGTAGGCGAGGTAGGGAACGACCGCGGTGATGCGCGCGGCGGAATCGAGCCGCAGGGTTTGAATGGTGATCAACAATTCCATCAGGTTGCGATGCACGGGTGACGCGGTGTGCTGGATTACATACACATCCTGGCCGCGCACGCTCTTATCGAGTTTGATGAACAGATTTTCATTGGGGAATTCGATGACCTCGTGTCCGCACAAGGGGGAGCCCAGATATTTTGAAATTTTACCTGCCAGTTCGGGCGAGCCGGTACCGGAAAAAAGTTTGATCTCCCCGTAGACTTTCATTTCGTGCTGGTGATAATGAGTGCTCATTTACCCTCCGGGCGTGCGTCCCATTCCGAACGCAAAACGCTCATAACATAATCGTTAGCATACTTACCATGCCTGTAAACAGCCTCGCGCAATGTGCCCTCCAAAATAAAACCCGCTTTTTCATAAGCGCGTAGGGCGCGCGGGTTGGTTGAATAGACTCGCAAATAAATGCGGTTCAGGTTCAATGTTTCAAAACCATGCTGCAACAATAATTGCATTGTCTCGGTGCCATAACCTTGATTCCATACCGATTTATCGCCGATCATGATTCCAAGTTCGCCGGCGCGATGCGTCCATTCGATATTGAAGAAACTGCAATTGCCGATCAGTTTCCAGTCTTTGTCCTCCTTTATTTCGATTGCCATTGGCTTCTCGTGCGGATCGCGGCTTCCAACACCTTCGAACCATTTCTCCTCATCGCTCATGGACATGGGCAAATAGATCGCCAGGCCCTCCGTGACTTCGGGGTCGTTGATCCACTCGTAAAACTTTGGAATGTCGCGTTTCTCCACGCCGCGCAAGCGGATGCGTTTGCCATAGATCATTTCGCCCTCCCATTTGTCAGCAGCTTGACCGCTTCACCCGGTGACAAACTTCTTTCGAAAACCTGGCGCATGACTTCATCGTAACGCGTTTGCGGGACACGCTCGCGGAATTGACTCATCAGTCTCTCTTGCAGCGCCGTCTCCATCTCGGACTCGAGGCGGGCGCGCTCACGAACGGCCCAATCTCCGCTGACGCGTAGATGCTCGGCGTGCTTCGCGATTTGCCCGGCCAGTTCAGCGATTCCATTTCCTTCGGTTGCGATGGTTTTGATGATCGGAGGAATCCACATGTTGCCCTCACCCCCACCCCCTCTCCCAACGGGAGAGGGGCGCAGGGGTGAGGGGACACCGTGATGCAAATAAACTCTTTGTGTTGGATGCGCCATCTCCAGCATGGACTTGAGCGCCTTCTCGGTATTTTCCACGCCGGGGCGGTCCGCTTTGTTTACGACCAGGATGTCTGCAATTTCGAGGATGCCGGCTTTGATGGCCTGGATATCGTCGCCGAGTCCGGGCGCTTCCACCACCAGCGTGGTATGGGCCAATCGGGCGATGTCCACTTCACTTTGTCCCGCGCCGACCGTTTCGATCATGACCACATCGTAACCTGCCGCGTCGAAGACTTGCGCCATGCCCGCAGTCGCTTGCGCCAATCCGCCGAGCGAGCCGCGCGAGGCCATCGAACGGATGAACACGCCGTCGTCGCCGCTCAAATCCTTCATGCGGACACGGTCGCCCAACACCGCGCCGCCCGTGAATGGACTCGATGGATCCACAGCGACAATCGCAACGCGTTTGTTCTGCGTTCGGAAATGCAACGCGAGTTGATTGACCAGCGACGATTTGCCTGTGCCCGGCGCGCCGGTCACGCCGATGAGGTGTGCCTTGCCCGTGCGCGGAAAAAGCGAATCCAGCGCGGCGCGGCCATCGGGCGTGTCGTTTTCGATTTGAGTCAGCAGGCGCGCCAGCGCGAGACGGTCACCGTTCAAAACTGAATCTATCAAAGTCATAAATCCATTCACCACAGATAAACACAGACCCTGAACCCTCAAGGAGCAAATGGCATAGGGCGTCGAACGCGGATTCTTTATGCCAGGAATTCACGTTTATCTGTGTCCGCATGCGGCTATTTCTCCGAAATCGAATTTCGAATATCCTTCACGATATCTTCCGTCGAAGCGCCGGGGCCGTACACGCCGCTGATGCCCAGTTCCATCAAACGCGGAATATCCTCATCCGGCACGATGCCGCCGATGAATACTCTGACACGCGTCTGCCCGTTGGCCTTCAATAATTCCATGATGCGCGGCGCCAGCGCCATGTGCGCGCCGGATAGAATCGAAAGTCCCACCACATCCACATCCTCCTGCAAAGCGGCTTCAGCGATCATTTCGGGGGTTTGGCGCAGGCCGGTGTAGATCACTTCCATGCCGGCATCGCGCAGCGCGCGCGCCACCACTTTTGCGCCGCGGTCGTGCCCGTCGAGGCCGGGCTTGGCCACCAGCACGCGGATCTTCTTATCGCTCGAAGTGGTTTGCTCGCCTGCCCCATGTTTTCCAGGGTTGACCATTTTTCCTCCGCGGGTGAATTCGCTGAAATTATACTATGCCGCTTAAAGCCTCCATCGTTGATGAATAACCCGAATGTAACGAATCCCATTCTGCAATTCATCTGCAATTCTGGTGATTTTCCAGGCGGCGGTTCAAAATTAAAATATGCTATACTCTTATTATGCAAAACCCTGACGGGCAGGCATCGTGGCATACGGGCCACCTACAGCCGCGCGAACACTGGCTTCAATGGGCTGAAACGTTGCACCGTTATCAACTTGATGGGATTGCATCCTGGTTCCTTGATGCCGGCAGGCCGCTGGCTCTGCTCTCCGCGCAGCTGCTTTATTTCGGGCGTCCGTTTCTTGGACAAGGCGTTGAGTCGCTCGCCCGTATGCTCGAATCAGACGATGAAGCGCGCGCCTTCGCTTCGTTCCTCGATGGGGAATCTTTCTCATGAACCTGATTGGACTCGGCGTCGTCGGCTTTTCTGCCATTCTCCTTCTGGCTCTTTCACTTATTAAACGTAAATCACCAGTCAATTTGCGCTCCATCCCCGCGCTGTCGAAGTTGTACCGCGCCTTTGGCTTGAGCGTCGAAGACGGAACACGGCTTTTTGTCGGGCTGGGAAATACCAGCTTGTTGACGCCGTCGGCGGGCGCGCCGCTGGCAGGTCTGGGAATGCTGCGCCACCTCGCGGAACGGACCTCGCTCAGCGACAATCCGCCGATTGCGGCTTCCGGCGATTCTGCGCTGGCGCTGCTCGCACAGGATACGCTCGAAGCCGGTTATAAAGCCGCGGGCGCGGGAGAGTTTTATCAACCAACGACTGGACGTTTGACCGGCCTGACTCCTTTTTCGTCGGCGGCAGGAACGATCCCGATCCTGTTCGATGAAAATGTTTCGGCCAGCATTTTGATCGGCCACTTTGGCGTGGAGTCTGCGTTGATTGCCGATGCCGCAGACCGCGAGAATGAATTTCTGCTCGGCTCCAGCGATGACCTTTCGGCGCAGGCCGCGTTGTTTGCGTCCGCGCCCGAAGCGCTGATCGGCGAGGAACTTTTTGCGACCGGCGCGTATTTGGGAGCGACTGCTTCGCATGAAGCCAGTCTGACGGTCCAGGACATTTTGCGCTGGGCCATCATTTTGATTTTGCTCGCGGGTGCGGCTTTGAAATTTTTGGGGATCACCTGATGCGTTACGTTGCGCTTGTCCTTGCAATTCTCACCGGGCTGATCGTTCTCGTCGGATATTTCGTCCCGGCATTGGCTCCGGTTCAAGATATGTTGTTGACTTGGTCCATTATTTTGGCGGGAACGGCTACGCTGGTTGGCGTGTTCAATTTAATCCTTGTTCATGGGACAAAAGTCACGAAGCGCGAGAAGGGCAGCATTTATAGTGCGTTGTTATTGTTCTGCCTGTTCGCGGCATTTATTTTCGGGCTTGCGCTTGGCCCCGATCATCCTGACATCCGTTTACTGGTGGATGTGGTCATCGTTCCGGTCGAAGCAACTTTGATGGCCTTACTGGCTGTCACGCTTCTTTACGCAAGCATCCGTCTTTTGCGGCGCCGCGCCAATGTGATGAGCGTGGTTTTTATTCTCACTGCTGTGTTGATGCTGTTTGCTTCTGCAACGCTGCCGTTTGGCGAGATCGGCCCGTTGAATGATTTTCTCCGGCCATGGTTTCAACACGTGCTGGCATTGGGCGGAGCGCGCGGTATTTTGATCGGCGTTGCGCTCGGCACACTGACGACCGGCCTGCGCGTGCTGTTCGGCGCGGATCGTCCGTATGGCGGCAAATAATGGCCGATACGATCAAGTGTCCGGTTTGCGGCGAAGTTAATCCGGCAGACGTGGAGTTTTGCCAGAACTGCCAATCGCGGCTCCAGCCGTTGACGGGTCCGCTCAAAGGCGAGGATGCGCCGCTTACGCCGGGTCAAATCCCGACGAAGAAGACGACATCCGAGCTTGAGCCGATCCTGCCTCAATGGCTGCGCGAGGCGCGCCAGCAGGCGCGGCAGTCGGCGGAGGATGAAGAATCCAAAAAGGAAGATGAACAAAAGACCACGCCGATCCCGCGCGCTCCCGATTTGCTGGCGGGGCTTGCCTCCCAGAACGAAGCCGAAGATGAGGAGACTCCCGATTGGTTGACCAATATTACCGGCGTTCCGGCTCCCAGGAAAAAGGTCGAACCCGAAGATGCTCAAGTCAAATTTGTTGAGCTGGGTCATGAGGAGCCGGCTGGGTCTCCCTCAGAACAGGCGTCCACAACGAAGCCGGAACAGGGAAACATGCCCTCATGGATGGCCGGACAGGCAGCCGCGCCCGAAAAGGATGAACTGGCCGATTGGTTTGCCCGGGCCTCCGCTCCTGCTGCGGATGAGAGCGCGGAACATCCCTCGGACGGCGGGACGGCTCGCGTTGAACCGGCGCCAACCCAGCCGGAGCCGCCGCCTGCTGCTTTAGATTCTGGCGTTGCGGACTGGCTGAAAAATTTGGATGCGAATGCCGCATCTGCGTCCGCTCCCGCGCGACCCGCACCCGCATCGGGAATCGAGACGCCAGATTGGTTGAAGAATCTCGATACGAGTGCGCCGGCCGCCGAACAGAAACCTGTTCAACCTGAGCCGCCATCGAATATTGAAGTCCCCGATTGGTTGAAAAGCCTTGAAACCAACGCGCCGGTTATCGAACAACCGCCTGCGCAAAATATTCCTTTGGCTGAAACGCCCGCTGCCGGGACTCCGCCAAGCCATGATGCAACTGAAACAGGGTCAGAGGTTCCCGGCTGGATAAAAGGTTTGGGCCGGGAAAGCGCGGCGTCCCAGGCTTCTTCCGAAGTTTTGCCCGATTGGATGAAGCCGGCCGGCCCTCCAAGTCAAACACCTCCTGCTGCGAATCCCGAACCGACCGCTGAAGAAGCTTTGCCCTCGACCGAACTGCCCGACTGGCTTTCTTCACTCAAGCCAGCTGAGCCGCCGCCGGCGGAAGAGACCCCGGTTGCGCCAATATTGGGTCCCGGGGGACCGTCCACAGAAGAGACTTCCTCTGCGCCTGCCTTCACCGAGGATTCGATTTCGAGCAGCGATGCGGATGAAGTCTTTGGTTCGATGCAGCTGCCCGATTGGCTCACCAGCGCCACAACAGGCCAGCCCGCGGCGGAGGAAAACCTTCCGCGCGCCGCGGCAAAAGATGAATCGATTGCTCCAGCTGAACTGCCATCCTGGGTGCAGGCCATGCGCCCGGTGGAAGCGGCCGTGCAGGAATCATCTGCCGCTGCCGGGGAGACCGCGGTCGAATCAAGCGGGCCGTTGGCAGGTTTGCAGGGAGTCTTACCCGCCATCCCGGGTGCGGCCGTTCCATCGAGCAGACCCAAATCGCATTCGATCAAACTCAACGCCACCGACGAACAACAGGCGCAGGCCGCGCTGCTCGAAAAGATCCTTGGCGCTGAAACCGCGCCGGTTCCAATGAAGGCCAGTTCGGTGGTAACCTCCCAACGCGTTTTGCGCTGGGCACTCAGCGCGATTCTCCTGATCGTGTTGGGCGGTGTTGTCTTCAGCCAAACTCAGATTTTTCCCTTGCCGAGTCTGGCTCCCAATGAAACAAACTCCGCCATAGCAGCCGTCAACGCCATCCCCCAGGGCGCCCCGGTATTGGCCGTCTTCGATTATCAACCATCCACCGTTGGCGAGATGGAAGCAGCCGGTTTGCCTTTGATGGATCAGCTGATTCTGCTGCGGCATCCGCGCCTTGCGATCCTTTCCACATCGCCGACCGGCGCAGCACTTGCGGAACGCTTCATGTCCTCTGCATTGAGCACGTTGAACGCACAAAACAGCTATCAACGCGGCGAACAATATGTTGATTTTGGTTATTTGCCTGGCGGACTCACCGGTGTTTATGCGTTTGCTCAAAGCCCGACTGCGGCGATGCCGCTTGGAGCGGACCGGAGCGCGATCTGGCAGTCCGCGCCCCTTCAAGGCGTGACGCATCTTTCGGACTTCGCGGCGGTTATCGTTTTGACGGACAGCGTGGACTCGGGCCGCACCTGGATCGAGCAGACCGCCCTCGAGCGCGGCAGCGCGCCAATGATCATTGTTTCCAGCGCGCAGGCGGGACCGATGCTTTTGCCTTATGTTGACTCCGGCCAGGTCGCTGGGCTTGTCTCAGGTTTGTATGGCGCGGCGGGTGTGGAGCAGGCAAACGGCGGCCTGCCCGGCCGCGTGCGCCATTACTGGGACGCGTACAGCGTTGGATTATTGATCGCGGTCGCGGCGATCATTTTGGGCGGCTTGTGGAATCTGGTGACCGGATTCCAGGCGCGTCGTACGCAGGAGTCGAGATGATCTCTCCTGATTTGATCGCTGGCATCTTTGCTTTTCTTTTATCGCTGATGATCTTCAGTTATCTCGTCGGGGATAACCCGCTCTTCCGCGTGGCGGTACATATCTTTGTCGGTGTTTCGGCGGGATATGTGGCAGCGGTCGCCTGGTGGCAGGCTTTGTGGCCGGATCTGATCTTCCCGCTGGTTAGCGGCCCGGCCCTCCAACGCGCGCTCCTGGCTGTTCCGCTCGTTTTGAGCGGCCTGTTGTTGATGAAAGCCTGGCCCGCGTTGAGCCGGCTCGGCACGCCTTCGATGGCGATTCTGGTCGGCATCGGGTCCGCCGTGGCGATTGGCGGCGCGGTCACCGGCACGCTCTTCCCGCAAATCGGCGCAACGATCAATGCCTTCGATCTGCACAAGGCTGCCTCACCTTTCGAGGTATTGATCAATGGCGGATTTATTTTGGCCGGCGTGGCGACAACGCTTGTATATTTCCATTTCAGCGCTGGCCCTGCCGCCGGCGGTTCTGTGAAGCGTTTCAGCCTGATTGAGATCATTGCGTTCGTCGGCGGTATTTTCCTCGCGATCACCCTCGGCGTTTTGTTCGCGGGCGTTTATTCCGCTGCGTTGACGGCCTTGATCGAACGCCTGCATTTCTTTGGCACATTCTTCGGATTGGGTAATTGATCCATGCCTGCTTCTCTGGTCGAAGGCGATTCTCTCCTTGCAGTAGACATTGGCGGCGCGAACACGCGCGCCGTGTTGTTCGACATTGTGGAAGGAACATACCGCTTCATTGCATCCGGTTCCGCGCCATCCACGGCCGAAGCGCCGTTCAAGGACGTGAGCAAAGGTGTTCGCAGCGCCCTCGAGAATTTGCAGGCGGTCACTGGGCGGAGTCTGCTGGGGGCGGACCAAAGGTTGATTACGCCCGCGCAGGCCGACGGATCCGGTGTGGACGCGTTCGTGTGCACACTGTCCGCAGGCCCGGCGCTCAAGACCGTCATCGTGGGACTGCTGTCGGATGTTTCGCTCGAAAGCGCGCGGCGTCTGGCAGAGACAACTTATACGCGTGTCGCCGAATCCATCGGGCTCAACGATCATCGCAAGCCGGATGAGCAGATTGACACGCTTCTTCGATTGCGGCCCGACGTGGTGATCATTACCGGCGGCACGGACGGCGGCGCATCGCGCTCGATCCGCAAGATGCTCGAGCCGGTTGGGCTTTCAGGTTATTTGCTGGCGCCCGAACGAAGACCATCGGTGTTGTTCGCGGGAAATCAAAAATTGGACGATGAAGTCAGAGAACTTTTGGGCGGCGTGAGTTCGTCGCTGCATTTCAGCCCGAATGTGCGGCCTTCGCTCGATACCGAGGACCTCGAACCGGCCGCGCGGGAATTGACTTCGCTCTATCTCGGGGTTCGCAAACGCCAGCTCAAAGGCGTGGACACATTGGAGGCATGGGCCGCAGGTCATGTCCTGCCAACCGCGTATGCCGAAGGCCGGATGATGCGATTCCTCGGACAGGTTTATGGCGGCGCGCGCGGCGGCATTCTCGGCATTGACATCGGCGCCTCGGCGGCGGTGATCGCGGCGGGGTTCCGCGAGCGGAATTCGCTGGGCGTGTACCCGCATTTCGGCCTCGGCGAAAATCTGCCGGCCCTGCTTCAATACACAACGCTCGAAAATATTCTGCGCTGGTCGCCGCTCGATATTTCGACCAGCGTCCTGCGCGATTATATTTTCCAAAAATCCCTGTACCCTTCATCCATTCCGGCAACGAAAGAAGACCAGGCCGTCGCGCAGGCTGTGACGCGCGAAGCTTTGTATCTTGCGATGCAAACCGCCAGGCGCGATTTCCCGCGTTCGGCGCGCGTTCCCAAACCCGGATTGCTTCCGTTCTTCGAACCGATCATCGCGGGCGGCGGCGCGCTCGGCGATGCGCCCACCCCCGGACAGGGTTTGCTCCTGCTGCTGGATGCCGTTCAACCAGTTGGCGTCACCACGATCATTCTGGATCGCAATAATTTGCTGCCATTGCTCGGTGCGGCCGCGGCGCGCAACAGCATCCTGCCGGTTCATGTGTTGGAGTCGGGCGCGTTCCAAAGTTTGGGCACGGTCGTCTCCGTTGTTGGAGATGCGAGTTATGGATCGTTGATCGTCCGCGCCCGCCTGGTCTACGAAAACGGAACCGAAGCGCGCGCGGACGTGAAATACGGCAGCATGGAAATTCTGCCTCTGCCGGTCGGACAATCTGCCAGGTTGACGCTTCAGCCGCAGCGCGGCGCGGACGTTGGATTCGGTCCGGGACGCGGCGGCACGACCACGGTCAGCGGAGGGGCGATGGGCGTGGTGGTTGACGGGCGCGGCCGCCCGCTGATTCTGCCGGACGACCCGGTGCGGCGGCGCGAATTGATCAAACGCTGGTTGTGGACGGTTGGCAGCTAACTGGAGACACGGAGATAAACAGAGATGGCGCTGGCACCTGTTCATCATATCCTTCCGCTTACGACGATTGTGCGCGAACGCGTCCTGCCGGTAAAAGGCAGGGTGCTGGCGCGGCTGAATCAAAGGGTCAGCCCGACGGATGTCGTGGCCGAAGCGACCTGGTTCCGCGAACATGTCTTCCTCGACGCGTCGCGCATACTGAGTCTGTCGCCGGAGGCGGCGGACAAATTGATTCGCTGCAAAGTCAATGACCGGCTTGCGGCTGGTGCGGTGATCGCCAGCGGCCGCGGCCTGATGCCGAAAATCGTCAAGACGCCAGTCGAAGGCCGCGTGGTGGCCGCAGGCGGAGGCCAGATTCTGATCGAGTCCGGTGAGTCGCGCATGGAACTGCGCGCCGGGATTTCCGGCAATGTCATCAATATCATTCCTGACCGCGGCGTGGTGATCCAAACCGCGGGCGCGCTGGTGCAGGGCGTGTGGGGCAATGGGCGCGTCGATACCGGCGTGATGATCAACCTGGCCGAGAAGCCCGATGCCGCACTGACCGCCAATCGAATGGATGTGAGCATGCGCGGCTCGGTGATCGTTGCCGGGCAGGTTCGGGATGCCGAGACCCTGCAGGCCGCCGCGGAACTGCCTGTGCGCGGATTGATCCTTGCCAGCATGTATCCATCGCTTCTCACCACCGCGCGCAGCGTGCGTTATCCGATTGTGTTGACCGATGGCTTCGGTATGATGCCGATGAACTCCGCCGCGTACAAATTGATCACGACGAATGTCAAACGCGAAGCCACATTGAATGCGGAAGCCTTCGACCGTTACAGCGGGGTGCGGCCTGAAGTCATTATCCCGCTTCCAATTTCATCTGAACCTGTCCCGCCGGTTGACGAGGAAACATTCGCAGCCGGGCAAACCGTTCGTTTGCGCCGCCCGCCTGCAGTCGGCATGATCGGGACGATCGCGTCGCTGCGATCCGGCCTGACCACATTCCCAAGCGGGATGCGCGCCGCCGCGGCCGATGTCAAACTCGAAAACGGCGAGCAGGTGCTCGTCCCTCTTGTAAATCTGGAAGTTGTGGGATAATAAACAAAATCACGTGAGGAGAAGAAACCATGTATGAAGGCGACTCATCCAACCTCGAACCTCAACCGCCGGAAGAATCCAGCAATCGAACGTTCCTGATCGCGGCCGGAATTCTCGGCGGTATTGTGCTTCTTTCCATTGCATGCCTCGCCGGATATGCCCTGCTGATCCTCCCCGGTCAGCAGAAGGCCGGTCAGCAGGCAGCCAGCGCCAATGCGACTCAGAACTCGCTGGTGGCACAGGGGCTGACTGCGACTTTCCAGGCAGTTACGTTCCCAACCGCGACGGTCACACCGAGCCAGACGCCGGTGGTCGCGCAGGCCTCCGATACGCCGATTCCCATCACGCCCACGAACACGCAGGACCCGGCGACGGCCACCGTTGCCGCGGCGTTGACTTTGGCCGCGCAGGCCCAACTGACTCACGTTCCCACTTCGACGGCCCTGCCCGGCACCGGCATCGGCGATCAATACGGCGCGCCTGGTTTGGTGATCGCTGGCATTGCACTGGTGGCGGTCATTTTCCTCGCACGCCGCTTGCGCGCCGCGCCGACGAAATAAATTTGTAGGGGCAACTCGCGAGTCGCCCCTACAATGGAAAATTTGAATGGGACAACAATTGTTGTCCCATTTTTGATTTTGTGGGGCGGAAAGGAGTCGAACCTTCAACTTGCGCCTTATAAGGACGTTGCTCTGACCATTGAGCTACCGCCCCATGTGTAATTGAAGCGCCGATGTGCTTTTGCACCTCACTGTCTGTTTGCGAAGCATACAGCGGGATTACGAAGAGTGCAAAGTTCAAATCTAGCTTGTCAATTGGTCAAAGCATTATTTTGACAGATCCCATACCTTTAAATCATCAAACTGTACGATCATAGGACCATTTGCGCCCAAAGTTAATGTACCATTATTAATTCTGGTATCGAGTCCAGTCATAAAAGGGTTACCATTAATGAATACGCTTATGTTTTCCCCTTGGAATTTGACTCTTAAAGTTATCCAACCTCCAGTTGTTCCTTGAATAGGTCCCTCTCCCGAATTTCCTTCCAAAGGTTGCCAGTCACCACCATTCTGCTGATAAATTGTGTTAATGATTGATGTTTCTGGATCATAGTGCAACTGATATTGCGTAGCATTGTTGGAGATATCATTCGATACTCTATAACTAAATTCCATAACATGGACCTGAGCATGATAGTCAGTGTTGATTACTTTAAATCGAAATTCTACAATTCCATCGGGTAGATTGGTTGGCCCAAATCGCGCATCAGCGCAGCAAGTCTGAGGGCTATCCATCTGCAGAACTTTATTTCCAGTGCCATCATCCACAACTTTCCAACCGCCCGTATAAAAATCAAAATTATGTGCAAATCCGTCGTCAAAATTATCGCTAAAGAGTAATCGACCGGCAGGAGTGGGCAGCACTATACTCGTGACATTTGAGGTAGAGTTAATGTTACCTGCATGATTGTCTGCAGCGGATGTAGGTCGTTCTGTTGATATAGAACTGTTCGGCTTGGAAACAACGAGCCTAACAGTAATAAAGATTACGAGGACAGCAATCACAAAAATCGTTAACCAAATCAGCGTTTTAAAAATTGAGGCAATATAATTTTTCATATTGAGTTTCTTCAAAAGCATACCTGATCCAACACTTCATTGTTTTTCGTCCTCTTCCTTGTCGCTGATTTTGTTATTATCATTTGCACTGTATGCTTGACGCACTAAGAGTTCAACAAGAATTGCTTTTGTTTTATTCTTGATGTCATTTGACTTTGTCTCATCTGGCATAGTATCTAAAATTTGCCATGCCATTCCAACGGAATTAATTCGTTCCAAGGTCTGCGAGTACTTAACTGCCTGTTGAATTGTTGAGCGATAAATAAAGAGAAAAGTTGCCCCAATAAACTCGGTTATTATTCCTGCTACGGTAGCAATGGCTGCGGGGGCAAGAATCCCTGGAAGCTTTATTGATTGGTAAATACCCCAAACAATTATTCCAAACCCAATTACCATGACGCCAACACTCAGCCAAAAAATATACGTGATTTGACTCAAATTCCGATTAAAGTATGACTCGAGCTTAACACGAGCTAGCTCCCAAGCATAGCTTATTCTCTCCGGTTCTGCCTCAATCTTCGACTCTGCCTTTGAAATTCTCTCACGGGATTCTCTGACTTGTTTCAGTGAAATATAAATTTGATACACCGCAATTAATGCGCTTATCGCGGCAACTGTGATTACAATGATATATAGCAAGATATTGCTATCCATTACCAATCTCCTTCTTCGCTAAAAATGCTCGACCAAATTAGCACCTGTTTGCGATTTCCGAGATAGTACCTGTTTTTGCAGAAAGTATACTACTTGCACCACACTCTCCGCGACTTTCTTTTCATAATGCCCCATCAAAAGACTTGAGGGCCTACTTCGGTTAAACAAATCGCCCTTTAGATACCAAATGCTCCGATCACCAAACCACACACAACGCCGCCGATTGCCCCGAGCACCATGATCGGTATCCACGATTTGGTAATGATAGCTTCCGGCAGGCTGAGAAGCAATCCGAATAGCAGACCACTTTCCCAGGCAGGCATAGGCAGGGCAGTTGCTCCAATTACGAAGCCAATCGCAAAACGGTTTGTAAACGCCCCTGCCATTGCAATTTTCTTATCCTCCAATTTGAGGGGGATCATGGTGGCTACCGAGATTATCCCGAAGCCGATGCCGCAGATAACGCCGAGAATGATTTTTGACATTGGATTTTTCCTTTCACGTGAATTGAGTTGGCAATTCCTGACAATCGCGAGAAGCCGCTCAACTAATGATTGTACATTAACAGTACAACATTTACACCACGCTCTCCGCCACTTTCTTTCCATAACCCATTAACAATTTGACTAATTTCAAATCGCTCTTACAAATTCATCTACTGTAAGATTTGCGGAGGGGCAAACCTTTTTCTGCCCTCACTTCAAGACATAAGGCAATCGCCTCTTTAATATTTTTGATCGCCTCTTGTTTTGTCTTTCCCTGACTAACACATCCGGGGATGGCAAGGCATTCGGCAATCCAAACGCCATCCTCGTCTCGGTCGAGAGTAACATGAAACTTCACAGCAACCTCCAAAACTGAACAGGGCAAGTATATCACTCACCAATTACACCACGCTCTCTGCGACTTTCTTTCCGTAACCCATCAACGATTTCACCATCCCCTGCGTTCTTCCTTCGGCATACACGCGCAGCACCGGTTCCGTTCCCGATGGACGAATGAGCAGCCATGAATCATCTGCCATGATATATTTCACGCCGTCGCGCTGGCTGACTTCATTGACTTTCTCGTTGCCGATTTCCTTCGGTGCTTGCCTGGTAAGGAAGTCCGTCATCTCGGCTTTTGCAACGGGACGGCTCAAACGCAAGTCCACGCGCTCGTAAAACGCGGGGCCGACTTCTGCGAGCAATTCATCAATCAATTCGACCAGCGGCTTCTTCCATGCCGCGATCATTTCGACCAACAACAATCCCATGATCGGGCCGTCGCCTTCGGGGATGTGACCCTTGAACGAGATGCCGCCCGATTCCTCGCCGCCGATCAACACATCTTCGCTCATCATGTGATCCGCGATGTGATTGAATCCCACCGGCGTTTCGTAAAGCTTCAATCCATATTTCTTCGCGAGGCGATCAATCATGCGCGTCGTCGAGACCGTCCGCACGACCGCGCCTTTTTGCCCGCGTTTCTCGACGAGATATTTAAGTGACAACGCAAAAATTTTATGCGGATCAACGAACGTGCCGCGTTCATCCATCGCGCCGATGCGGTCCGCGTCGCCGTCGGTGACGAGGCCAAAGTTTCCCATCCCGGAACTGACCGCGGAGGCCAGCGCTCCAAGATTCTTCGCAATCGGTTCGGGATGCACACCGCCAAATCCGGGATTCATCTCGGAGCGAATCTCGGCGATGTCGCAGCCGGTTCCCTGCAAAAAGGCTTTGATGACGCCGCGCCCCGCGCCGTACATCGAATCGACCACAAAGCGCTGCGGATTGTCGGCGATGAGATCAGTGTTGATGAGCGTGCGAAGATGCTCGAAATACGCGGGCAGCGGATTGAACTTTTGGATCAGCCCCGCCTCGCGCGCCTTTTGAAAATCCATCAGGTTCGGGCCGCGCGCCCTCTCTTCGTTATCGTTGATGTAGATTTCCACGCGCCGGCATTGCTCCGGCAGCGCCGAACCGCCGTAGGATGCCTTGAGTTTGACGCCGTTATAACGCGGCGCATTGTGTGAAGCCGTGATCATCACGCCTGCAATCGCGTTCTGATGTTTGACCGCAAACGAGATGGCCGGTGTCGGCGCGTCGGATTGCGAAAGCAGGACGGTAAATCCATTGGCGGCGAGGACGCGCGTGACTTCGCCTGCGAAGCGGTCAGATAGAAAGCGCGTGTCGAATCCGACCACGATTCTTTTTGGGTCGGGCTGCAGTCCACCGTTACCAGATTTGTCCGCAGGATCGCTGCGCTGATCCCAACTCTCCGAAGCGACCGCGTCCGCAATGGCCTGCGCCACGATGCGAAGATTATCGAATGTAAAACTGTCTGAAATGACGGCGCGCCAGCCGTCGGTGCCAAAATGAATCGGCATGAGAACTCCTTATATTTGCCCCTCCCTTCGGGACGCCCTCAAATCCAAAGGATTTGGGGAGGGCAGGGTAGGGCTATGGTGTTGATGGAATAGAAGTTGATGTGATCGTCGGTGTGTCCGATGGCTGCCAGTTCGGGACCGGCGTCGCCACCACCAAGACGCTTTGCAGAATCCAGCCGTCGAGCTGCTGGTTGCCTTTGATGGCGATGATGTGCGCCCACGTGACGCCGTCCACAATTTGAGTCTCGGGCCGAACTTCGACGATGGAATTGTTATCCAGCGTGGCGATATATTGCCCGCCGGGCTGCTTTCGCAGGTTGACCCCGCCGCCCTGATCGGATTGAACGCGCGCATACACCGGCGTCGGTTCGATGGTGAGAGTCATGGTCGGCGTTTCGGTAGGCGGCAAAGTGATTTCGAGCGTCAGCGGCACGGGCGAGGGCGCAAGCGTGTCCGTCGGAGTCGCCGACTCGATGACGGGCGTGGATGAAGGCGGAAGCGAAGGCGTGGCGTCCATAACGGGCGGCAAGGTTTCGGTCGCGGTTCGAAGCGGACTCGATGCCGGGGTTGTGTCCCGTGATGCGAGCCGCGCCCCGGCTGAAGGAAGCCAGCTTCCGCCGGTCATCAATCCAATCAGAATCACAACAACGATAATGGTTGTGACTCCAGTGAAGGCGAATCCTGCGAAGTTGGTCGGCATGAAACGCAGGGCGAGCAGCGTCAAAATGCCGAACAGGCTGGCCCACGCGAAATGAACGAGGAAGACCAGCGCGCCGTGCGGCCAGATGTCGCCGATGCCGCTGCCGAGTCCGAAGCCGCCGGCACTGAGCGGAAGGAAAAATTCGTAAGCCAGCATCACGCTTGGCAGGTAGGGCTTGCTTTCGGAACGCACGAACGAAATCGTGAGGATGATCGCGCCCAGCGCCAGCACGATCAAATCCGGCCACCACAATCGGCTGTGCAAAAATGCTTCATTGAATGTGCGCGGCAAAAATGGACGGGCGGCAAATCCTGCCAGCACGCCGCTGATAAAAACCAACGCGGCGCTGATCAGCAGCGCCATCAGCGTCTCACCGAAGAAACGCGCCGAACCGGTGATGGCTCCCAGCAGCAGGCCGATCCACGGTGTGAGGAGCGGGGCCATCAAAATGCCGAAGACCAGCACGGCCTGCGAGTCGATCACGAAACCGAGTCCGAGGATTGCGCCGCATAGAACCGCGAAGACGAATAACTCATACGATGGATAGGCGCGGCGCGCCAGCGATTGAAGCAGCGCGGCGCGGCCTTCCGCATCGGCCGGGACGGTGAGCTGGCCCCGCCTTCGACGCCTGGCGCGCGGCGGAATGTTTCCCTGCGGTGATTGCGGTTCCTGTGAAATGGAGGATGGATCGAGGTTCGTCATCTGAAAAAGTCCGCTGTCATTTGCGGAAAGTCTGCGGCTGTTTTTTACCACAAAGGCACGAAGAACACGAAGTTTTTTCCTTGTGAGCGCAAAGGAATCTCCGCCTGAGCTGGGCCGCAGGCACACGTGTGAATTTTGTGCCTCGTGGTGAACTCTTGCATACCCATCAAATTGCCTGCTTCGCTATTTGCGGAGGCTTGCAAGAATGCGCAATGGCTTATCGAGCAAATCAAAGGCAGTGAAGATGTTTGGCACAACGATATCGGAGGCAAGCAACGTCTCGGTCGCGGCGCCTTCCGCGGACATCACACAGATCCCAAGTGCGGCGATTCCCAGCATGCCCGCATCGTTTGCGCCCTGTCCGATGGCAACAACCGAGTCCGCGCCAAGTTTTTCGACATATAAACGTTTCCGTTCCTGCTCGTTGCCGCCTTTAAGAATCGTCGCGGTGAGACCAAGCTGCTGATCGATCGCGGACTGGCGTCCGTGTGTGTCTGCGGTGAGCAAATGAATCGTCAACCGGTCGCGGAGGGATGCGATGCGTTTGGCCAATCCGTCAGTCAAAACGCCGTCCACAGCCAGCGTGCCGTTCACATCCGACACCAAATGCTGAAGTTTCAACGCGCCGCGCCCTGGAATGGTCAGCTCGATCATTGGCGTAATTATAACCGTATTGACACGAGCAATGGTTATGAACGAGCAGCGGGCCGCGCTTCCAACGGGCCATCATCATTGAAAAATATTGTCCAGCAGAATATCTATTGTATGCCCGGCGCGGAAACACTGGAAAGCATACGGCCAGTTTCTCGCGTGCGGGGAGTTCGCGCGTGCTTGCCAGCTTTTCCCGTTCACAGCTATCCCTGCTGTGAACAATGCGGGCAGTCACAGGCGGGCAATTTCTCCGGCCAAATGAATTTCGACTCTTCGCCCAGGGCCGTTCGCGCCGCCTCCAGCACGGAGAAGACATCCGGTTTGTTGACGCGATAGAAAATGTTCAGCCCGTCGCGCCGGGGCTCGACAATTCCATTCCTTCGTAACTCCATCAACTGCTGGGAAATATACGCCTGCCGGTATCCCAGCGCGGCTTCCAGATGGCAGACACAGGCCTCGCGCGCGCGAAGCACGTCCAAAATGGCAAGGCGCGCCGGGTGCATCAGAGTCTTGAAGAGTCTTGCCTGCGGATCGTAATTGTATTTTCGTTTCGCCATAACATTCATCCTGATGAATATCATTTTAGATTTGACCAGCTTGATTGTCAAGCAAATGATATGGATGGCAGCGGGCACGACTCGCCGGTAGGCGGCATTCGCAAATGCCGCTTCTGCCTGCACAACAACCTGCATTGGGCGCGCCGCCAATGCTCCCTTTGCGAGGAGAGGGGACAGGGGCGAGGTTGATCCCAACGCTTGCCTTCGAACGGAAGCAAGGATGAGAATCAGTGACATGCGTCACTGATGGCAAATCAGCAAACGCGTTATATTGATACTGTCTCTCCGAAGCCTGGCCGCCTAAACGTTACCGCATGGCAGCGGGACAGTACCGCAAAATTCATTTTGCGGTACCGGGTAAAAGTGGAAATGCTTTTGCCCCCACATTTGGAAAGGAGACCAGACTGATGCTTCTGCAAAGGCTGTCTCTTTTCCGTGAGACAGCCTTTTTGTTTATGTCATTGCGAGATGGCGTTCTTCCATCGAAGCAATCTCCGCGCAGCAGGAGACTGCTTCGCCAAAGCTCGCAGAGACAAGTAATGGAAAATATGGCTCTCCTGCTTTTAACGGGAAAGCCAAATCCTCAGCCACGAATTTCGCGAATTCGCACGAATTTTTTGGAGACATTCGCGACAATTCGTGGAATTCGTGGCAAAGAGCTGTTAAGTTTTTTGCTCGTCCCGCTGGAAACGGTAGAGCCGAAAATATTTATGAAACTTCAACCTCTGCTCGAAAAATCCTCCCGCGATCACGATCATCTCTGCCCGCGCCAGACCCTCGGCGTGCGCATGGGACTGCTGGGCATGAAGATGCTTGGCTTCGATTCGCCTCCGCCCCAAAAACGCCTGCTGGTCATCGTCGAAAGCGACGGCTGTTTTGCGGATGGCATCATCGCCGCCACGGATTGCACCGTCGGTCACCGCACCTTGCGCGTGGAAGATTATGGCAAAACCGCTACGACCTTCGTGGATGCTCAAACCGGCCGCGCCGTGCGCGTCGCACCATCATTGGATATTCGTCAAAAAGCGTACGCGTACGCACCTGATGAGCCGCGTCACTACTTCGCGCAAATGCAAGCGTATCGGATTATGCCTGATGAAGAAATGTTCACGATCGCCGAAGTGCGCTTGACCACGCCCATCGAAGTCATCCTCTCACGCCCCGGTGTGCGCGTGGACTGCGACGTGTGCGGCGAAGAGATCATCAACGAGCGCGAAGTGATCCGCGGCGGGCTGACGCTTTGCCGCGCTTGCGCCGAGGATGGCTACTGTCACACCGCGGGTCGGGATACTCTCTTGCTCGATCAAATCCAGCCTGAAGCCGCGCGTTGAATTTCATGATGTTCCTTGATCCATTCGGACGCGCCATCACTTATCTTCGCATCTCACCCTTCGACCGCCGTCCTCTTGAGAAATACGGTCGCAATGAGTATGTGCGACCACACCACTGTCCAGATTCAAAGCCGGGTGATGAGCTGTTCCCCGCGGCGCATATCCGGCGTACGATGGTTTGGGCCGGCGTAGTCTTTGCGAGCCTCTTCAACTCTTTGGATGCAGTGACAAAAACTCTGTACGTCCGAACATACGGAGTTTCGTAAATCAGCCAGGAACGTGGACAAACCCCGCCCAAGGAAAATCAAAACTGTCCTGGCCGAAAGCCGTACGCCAGAAGGATGGTTACAGTGATGGCTGCAGACAAAATTGTGCCGACAATGGTCTGCGAAAGTGTATGCCCTTTCGATTTCACGCGCGCCCACATGGTCAGCGGGATCAAAGCCAGTAAAGGCGCGGCGATCAGCCCGTATAAATAAATCAGCGCGCTGACCGGTCCCGCGACGCCCGCCGCATGTCCGCTGGCTTTGAAGAAAATATTGATCAGGATCAATCCAAGCACCACCATTACATAAGCCAGCGTGATCGCTTCAAAGATGACAGGCGCGTGCAGGATTTTTAGAATTGCATAGCCAATCGGATAGCTGACCGCCATGAACACAAAGCTCATCACGCGCTGGCGTTTTTCGGTCGAAGTCCAGGCTTCGTTGCGCCGCGGAATGTAGAAGAGCAAACTCAACGCAGGCACGATGGTCAAAAAGACCAATGATACGCCCCAGCCCACGAGCCGCTGCGGGACATCGGGACGCAGGCTGAACAACAGCAGGGTAATGGCCGCCCCCGCGACGAACGGCGTGTTTACGATCTGTGAAATCACGATCCCGATGATTTCGTATGTTCGATGAAGTTTCTGGCTCATGCTCTCTCCTTTGGCAATTTATTTATTGATGTTACACAGCTTTCTTTCTCATCTCCAGCCCCTTCCCGAAATGGGCAGGGAGTCCCCTCTCCCTTTGGGAGAGGGTCAGGGTGAGGGCTGTAAGGTGAGTTATTTATTCAACCGATGATATATGCTTTTCATTTGTCTGTAAATTTGCTGGAACACTTCGAATTTACCGTCGTATATCCTGCGATTTTGTCCTTGTGGTTGATGGACTCGTTTGAACTGAACCAGTTCTGGGATGTCATCAAACTTAATCTCGCCCAGGCCGACGGCTCCGATCCAGGCCGCGCCGCGCGCGTTGGCGTAAATCGGATCAGCAACTTGTTTGATTTCCACATTCATCACATCGGCAAAGATCTGGCACCAAACATCCGACTGTGCTCCTCCGCCGACGATGTTGATGGACATAACCTTACGTCCTAAAAATTTTTCAATCGGCGACACCAGCCAGCGCGTGTTGAAGGCGATGCCTTCGAGAAAGGCCCGGATGATGTCTTCACGCGTATTGTTTAGCGACAAGTTATAAAGTCCCGCGCGGAGCGATTTGTCATCCACAGGCGCGCGCTCGCCCCAAATCCACGGAGTGTACATCACGCCGTTGGCGCCTGCCGGTACGCGTTCGGCGATTTGATCCAGCACTTTGAAAATATCGGGCACGTCCGCTTCTTGCAACAACTCGTCTTTGTGATAAATAATGTTGTCGCGCAAAAAAGTGAGATTGCCTCCGGCGGTGGCTTGCAGCGCGGTCAGCAAATAGCGCCCCGGTACTGCGCATGGAATGGACGCCATGCTCGATAACACGTCCGTCTTTTTGAACGGCACGTGCGCCGCGATCCACGATGACGTGCCGATGTAAAGATGCGGCAAATAATCTTCGACCGCGCCCGCGCCGATGGCCGCAGCTGTATTATCAATCGCGCCCGCCACGACTTTTACATTCGATGAAAGTCCCAACGCGTCCGCCACGTCACGGCGAAGATTTCCGATCACTTTCGTGCATGGCACAACGTCCGGCAATTTGGCGCGGTCCATGCCAAGGCTGCGAATCAATGAGTCATCATAATGAACCGCATCCGGGTCGCGGTTGTCGGTCACCCACGAAGTGACAATCGAATCGAACGTGGCGACAAATTCACCGCTGAGCCGCAAATTCATATAATCCAACACGTTCAAAAATTTATATACGCGCGCGTAAATCTCCGGCATCGTATCGCGGATGAAAAGCGTATGCGCGGACGGATCCTTGCCGGTCATCGAGGGCATCCCGCCAGTCAGCCGTACAAAGCGCAAAATGTTTGTGAGACTTGCGCCATCGAGATTGATCGGTCCGCCAATTTGTTTGCGAAGATATGGAGCGCCGCGCATGTCCATCCACAGGATGGCGTTGCCGAGGGCGTTTCCCGACTTATCCACTGCGACCGTGCCTTCGCCCTGCGTCGAGCAACAAACTGCGATCACATTCGGACCTGCGGCCGGCTCCCGTTTAATCAGCCTTCCCGCCGCCGACAAAAACGCCTGCCACCATTCCTCCGGCGATTGTTCTGCGCCGCCATCCGGCGTGAGGATGAGTCTGACAGGTTCGCTTTCCCAGCCGATCACTTTTCCGCTGAAGGCGATCAGCGCAACCTTCATGCCCGAAGTGCCAAGATCAACAGCAAGAATCAATTTTTCATTTGGCATAATTTATCATTTCTGGCTCAAGCCGCCGAGAGCGAATTTGGATGATTTACCTTTGCGGATCTTTCATCTGCGTCACAAGCAAGGAACTAATTACCAATAACCCAATCGCCAGCAACAGCGCGGGTGTAAACGAACCATCCGACGTTTTCAACGCTTCCATGATATAAACGAACACAACCGATGCCTGGCCGAAAAGTTGAATCAGCCCGTTCGACGTGCCTTCTGGTGTGGGATGGGTCACTTCCGCCGCGTATTGCATCCCGATTGGACTCGTGCTGACGAGAAAGAATCCCATCACGAATGCGGAGACAAACAACAGCCAAAGACTGGTTGAAAATGCAACACCGGCCAAGCCGGGTATGGCCAGAACCAAGCCAAGCAAAATATAAGGCTGGCGTTTGCGCTGCTTGTCTGAAAACGGCGGGATGGTCACAGCGCCCAACACTCCACCGAACAGCATCAGCGCGCCCAGTGTGCCTGCATCCGTTGGCGTGAACCCGCGCGGGCGAATAATATTTTCCACCCACGTTGTAACGCCGTTGAAAATTCCAAGTCCGATAAACGAGACGAATAAATAGAGCCAAAACGATTTCACCGTGAACGCGTGCTTGAGTCCATCCAGCATCAATGCGCGGACTTCACTTCCGGCAGGGCCGGGCGGCGTGGGCGGAGTCTCTCTTGCGAGAACAAGGAACAGAATCGCTGAGAAAGCCGCGAAGCTTCCATAAATGATCTGAACGGTTGGAATCGAAATTGTCTCCGTGAGGATCGGGGTCAGCACCATGCCGAGCGCCGTGCCGACCAAATTGGCAAGCGTCACGAGGCCAACCGCGGTCGCGCGCTCTTCGATGGCGAACCAATTGGCAGGAACTTTTGTCCACGCGTTCAGCAGAAATGGCTGGGCTGCCGCAATTCCAATCGTGCTCCACAAAACAAGACCGTAATTTGCGCCAGCGAATCCGCGGACGAGTCCAAAGATGCCCATCAACACTGCGCCGATGCTGACGGCGATTCTGAATCCGTATGTGTCAATCACCCACGAGACCGGAATCGAAAGCGGGATGAAGGCGATCATGAACGACATCGCCAGCAAACCGATCTGCAAATCGCTCACGCCGTAAAACTTTGCCGCCGGTCCCGTGATGGGCGCGTACGTGATCCACAGCATTTGGATGGTCAGGTTGATGAACATGAAGACAGCCAGCACCCCCCAGCGATAGCCGTAAAGTTTGTAATTGTCTGCCATGCTGCTCCTTTTTCGATATGTCATTCTGAGCGACTGAAAGGAGCGAAGAATCTCTCCTCCCGATGGAAGGCTTTCCGGCAAATCAGAGATTCTTCGCCGCTACGCGGCTCAGAATGACATGAAAGCCTTTATGCACACGTGCTCAACACAGTTTCAAATTTACGAAGAGCCTCATCCATCACATCATCTGTATCCGCCATGGACGTATACATGCGCGAGCCTGCCAGCGTGATCAATCCCTGCGACATGTATGCCGCACCCATTTCTTCCATCATGTTTCTACGCGGTTTGAGTTCGCGCGCCAGTCGAATCGGATTGCGAAGATCGAGCAGCATCACGCCGGATGTTTCGAGATGAACAATCGAACCCTGGTTGTAGACGACAAATGGCAAATCATATTTTTCGATGGTAGCTTGCAAACCCTTCGTCAGTCTATCGCCCGCGCATCCGGCAATGACCGGCGCATTCGTCCGTTCCATTTCGAGGAGCGAGTAATAGCCTGCCACACACGAAAGCGGATTCGCCGAAAGCGTTCCGCCGATGTAAGCGCGCTCGCCGGTTCCACCGATGCCCGCCGCGAAGCACATCATCACATCCGCGCGTCCGCCCACGCCGCCTGCCATCGGATAACCGCCGGAGATGCATTTGCCGAAAACCGTCAGATCGGGTTTGACGCCGAAAAAGCCCTGGGCGCCTCCCATGCCCAGACGAAAGCCGGTCACGACTTCGTCGAAGATTAGAAGCGCACCGAATTCGTCACACAATTCGCGGACTTTTTGGTTGAAGTCGAATGGAACCGGACGCGTCCCCGATTCAGGTCCGAGCGGTTCGACGATGACCGCCGCGGTTCCGCCCCTCAAGCGGTTGACCATTAAATGACGCTTCAGCGCGCTGAGGCTGTTCGGAAAGAACTCCTCCGTCGCGGCGCTTGCTCCACGCGGAATACCTTTCGCTTCGAGGCGGCCCGTGCCGGGAACGTGCAGACCATAAACCATCTGGTCGCTCCAGCCGTGATATGCGCCGCCGACCTTGATCACATATTTCTTTTTCGTAAATGTTCGCGCACCGCGGATGGCGGCCATTACGCTTTCTGTTCCCGATCCCAACATGCGGAACATTTCGATAGACGGCATAAAGCGATTGACAAGCTGCGCCAGCTTCAATTCATATTCATGGAACAAGCCGGTGACCGGGCCGCAGGTTTCGAGCAGCTCAAAAATTTTCTCGCGCACCGGAGCATAGTTACTGCCGAGCATGGTCGGGCCGCCGGCTTGCAGAAAATCAATGTATTGATTTCCATCCGCGTCCCACAAATGCGCGCCTTCCGCTTTTTCGACGGCAATCGGGAACGGATAATTGAACGCCAGGTTATGCTGCACACCGCCGGGAATCAATTTCTTTGCTTCGTCCGTTAATTCTTTCGAGCGCCTGCATCTATTTTCAAAGTAATCAAGAAATTCCCGCATCTTCTCGCGCTTTACCGGACGCATGGGTTGGCTGATGAGATGATCCAGTTTTTTATAGATTTCCTGGGTATCGTGATATTGACTGATGGCATATTCTTGGGTCATGATTTGATCCCTGGAAAGTGGTGAGTTTGAAACTTTCCACTTTCCACTTTTTACTCTCCGCTTATTACCTTCTCGCGTTGTGCGACCTTCTTCTGATCCTCGCGCAATTTTGTAAACGCGACTTCACGCACTGCGAGCGGAATTCTGCTGATCTTGCGTTCGGAACAAATCGCCAGCAGATACGCCAGCGCGCATTTCTCCAGAATCTCCACGTTGTGGATGGCGCGTTCCATGTCATGTCCAAAGACCAACGCGCCGTGGTTCTGCATCATGAAGGCGTTGTTATGATTCTTCACGTGTTTGGTTACTGTATTCTTTAGAAATCCCGTGCCAGAGGGCGCATAAGGAATGATATCCACACTTCGGCCAAGAAAACGCGCCTGTTCATCGAACAGGGAAGGGATCGGCGCTTTGATCAACGTCAGCGCGCTGGCGTAAACCTGGTGCGTGTGGACGATGGCGTTCACATCGCCGCGAACCTGATAGACCGCCCCGTGCATGGATGATTCGACCGATGGTTTGAGAGTTCCTTCGAGCAGATTCAATTCGAAATCCAGAACGCACACATCGTCGGGAGTCATTTTCATGTAATCATAATTGGACGGGGTGACGGCAAAGGCATTTTGTCCAGCAATCCGCAGCGATAAATTTCCCCCGGTCGCCATTAGAAAGCCTTTTCGCGTCAATTCCTGCGCCGACTCGACAATTTGTTTTTTCGCGTCGTCAAACATTCCCAAAGCGGCCTCCTCATTCAATCTAGACAGCGTCCAGATTTTAGGACAATATCTTGACGGTGTCAAGATTTGGACGTAATATCAGTTCATGGCATCGAAAAAGTATCATCACGGCGATTTGAAAAATGCGCTCATCCAGGCAGGCATCAAGATCCTTGCGAAAGAGGGCGTCGGCGGATTGAGCCTGCGAAAGGTTGCGAAAAAAGCCGGAGTCAGTCATTCCGCGCCGTATGCTCATTTCCCGGATAAACAGTCGCTGATCGCGGCCATCTCCACCGAAGGTTTCAAACAACTCTATGCCGAGCTGGATGCTGCCGTCTCGCCTTACGCCAACGATCCGCGGCGGCAACTGGAAGCGGGAGCATGGGCGTATGTCCAGTTTGCCATGAACAACACGGACACTTTCAATATTATGTTTTCAGGCGTATTGGAAAAGGAAAAAGATTATCCGGCCTTTGTCGAAAGCTCGCGCAAAACATTCGAGCGCGTGGTGGATGTTGTAAGGGCCTGCCAGGATGCGGGTGTGCTGCGCCCGGCCCCGGCGGAGCTTTTGGCGGTATCTGTCTGGGGACAATTGCATGGCATCGTTTCACTCGCGCTCGAAGGGCAGATTTCACATGTGGTGCTCGATCGTTTTAGTGTTCGCGAGATTGTGTTCTCTGCATTGAACCAGATGGTATTGGGCAATCCTTTATCGTAGATCTCCGCAGCACGCCAGCAACTTCAAGGCTCATGCCAGGACGAGTGATTGGGTAAAATATGCGGCATGGGTTTTCCAGTCACGGAGGATGGATCGGGAAGCCTGCATTCAATGGCTGGACGCATATTTTCATCCGGACGGGCTGAAATGTCCGCATTGTCAGACTGATGTTGAACAAGCCGCCTAGTGGGCGAATGGCATTACTGAATCAGTTATAGCCCGTTTGCCAACTGATAATACAGATCATTCCAACGCAGTTCCTTCTTGAATTCATTTGGCTGGGTGTTCTCGTCAATGAGCAGATACTCGATGCCTGCCATTTCGGCAAAATCCTGCAAATGCTCCGGCGCCAGGGCAGGACTGAAGCTGGTATGATGCGCGCCCCCGGCGTAAATCCAGGCAGTTGCGGCGGTCTTGAGATCCGGGCGCGGAATCCAAAGGGCGCGTGCCACCGGCAGTTTGGGCAGCGGCGCGCTGGCTGGGACTACATCCACCACGCTGACCACCAGCCGAAAGCGTTGACCCACGTCCATGATGGCCGCGCCGACCGCGGGTCCGGTTTGGGTTTCGAAAATCAGGCGGAGGGGATCAGCCTTTCCGCCAATCGAAAGCGGCAGGATATCCAGTTTCGGTTTGTCGGTTGCAATCGACTCACAGATTTCGAGCATGTGCGCGCCCAACACTTCATCGCCTGAGTCGCTGAAGTGGTACGTGTAATCCTCCATGAAACTGACGCCGCCTTTCAGTCCCGCGCTCATCACTTTCATCGCACGCACCAGCGCGGCGGTCTTCCAATCCCCCTCAGCCCCGAAACCGTAGCCGTCACGCATGAGTCGCTGAACCGCCAGGCCCGGTAATTGTTCCAATCCATGCAAATCCTCGAAAGTGGTGGTGAACGCTTTGAAGTTGCCTCCGCTCAAAAAATTGCGCAGACCAATTTCGATTCTTGCCCCTTCACGCAGGGAAGGATATCTCTGTCCGCCAGGCTGTAAAGCAGGAACAACATCATACTCATCGAGATAAGCCTTCACCGTTTGGTTGATTTCAGCATCGGTGGCCGCATTTACCGCTTCTGCAAGATCGCCAACGCCATACCCGCAAACATCATACCCGAGCTGGATTTGCGCCGCGACCTTATCGCCCTCGGTCACTGCCACATCCCGCATGTTATCGCCAAAGCGGGCAATTTTGGCTCCCTGCCAATCTGCCCAGGCACAAGCGGCCCGCGTCCAGACACCAATGCCGCGTTGGACCTCATCCTCCTGCCAGTGGCCCACAACCACCTTTCGATTCAAACGCATCCGGCTGCCGATGAAACCGAATTCGCGGTCGCCGTGCGCAGACTGATTCAAGTTCATGAAATTCATGTCAATTTCCGGCCACGGGATTTCGCGGTTGTATTGTGTGTGCAGATGCAGGAAAGGTTTCTTGAGCAAACTCAAGCCGGCGATCCACATCCTGGCTGGCGAAAAGGTATGCATCCACGCAATCAGTCCCGCGCATTTTTCCGTGGAATTCGCCTCCAGACACAAATTGCGGATTTGCTCGGGAGTGGTCAATACAGGCTTGAAGACAACCTGCACTGGGATTTGTTTCGAGGCGTTCAGTGCCGCAGCAATTTCGCGCGAATGTGCGGCGACCTGCTCCAAGGTTTCGCGACCATACAGGTGCTGGCTTCCTGTTACAAACCAAACTTCATATTGTTCCAAATCCATCATATTTTCCTCTCTGCCATCCCGGCGAAGGCAGTGCTCATTGTCCGTATGCGTGAACGTAGCGGTCGTGCAATTTTTCGACATCCGCTGGCGGGATTTCCTCCAGCGCGCCGATCTGCATCGCGAGCCAAACCGTCTTTGCATTATCTTCCGTCATCACTGCCGCTTTGACAGCAGACTTCGCATCCCTGCCAATCGTGAACACGCCATGATTTTTGAGCAGGACCGCGGGCGACTTGCCAATGCTTTCGATGACCACCCTGCCAATGGCTTCGTCGCCAATCAACGCGAACCCGCCGCAGGGAATGGGTCCGCCGAACTCATCGGCAATCGCCGTCAGAACGCATGGAATCGGTTTGCCCGCCGCTGCAAACGCAGTTGCATAGCCCGAGTGGGTATGAACCACACCGCCAACATCCGGACGATGTTTGTAAATGTAAAGATGGCTCGCAGTATCGGAGGAAGGCTTCAAACTGCCTTCAACAATTTTTCCATCCAAATCCAGCACGGCCATGTGCTCAGGGCGCAGTTCCTCGTAACGGACTCCGCTTGGTTTGATAACGATCAATCCGCTTTCCGTATCGCGCGCGCTGACGTTTCCGCTCGTCCATGCCACCAAGTTATTTTTTGGCAGCTCAAGATGCAGTTGAACCAATTCTTCTTTAAGTTCCTCGAGCATGTTCATCTCCAGAGATTAGATGACTAGAAAGCAGATGATCAGTATTACAGCGCAAAGTTAGAGCATTGAGGGTTCTGCTCATGGCTTTTCTACCGTTTTCGCCCTCATCCCCAACCCTTCCCCCGAATGGGGAAGGGAGTCCCCTCTCCCTTTGGGAGAGGGAAAGGGTGAGGGAGGATTGGCAGGGAACGATTGCTCGACTTTGCGCTGTAATGGTAGTGGATAAACGATAAGTGGATGGGCAACTATTCTCTGCTCTCCATTCTCTACTCTCTCCTCCTATTCTCCAATCACCTACCTCAGCGCATCCACGGCGGCTCTTTCTATGATGAGTCCCTTTTTGTAGCGTTCCATAAACGCCATGAAGCCATTGACATCTCCTTGATCGGGGGCTATCGTCGTGGCATTTTCCCCGGCAAAGACCTTGCTGGAGAGATAGGCTTCCAAGGATTCGTCCTTCGCCTTATTGAGCATGTAGGAAGCGAGCAACGCGATTCCCCACGCGCCGCCCTCGCCTGCCGTCTCCATCACGGAAACGGGAACGTTCATCGCCGCTGCCATGATCTTTTGACCCACTTCCTTTGTTTTGAAGAAACCGCCGTGACCGAGGATCTGGTCCGTCTTCACTTGTTCCTGTTCAAAGAGGATATCCAGCCCGATCTTCAATGCGCCCAGCGCCGAGAACAGATGCGCACGCATGAAGTTCGAAAATGTGAAACGGCTTTCGGGTGTACGGACGAATAACGGACGTCCCTCTTCAAGGTGCGTAATGGGCTCACCCGAAAAATAATTGTAGGCAAGGAGACCGCCGCAATCCGCATCGCCTGTGAGCGCTCTTTGATACAGCATTTCGAACAACCTGGACTGACTCATCTCCAAACCAAGCGCATGGGTGAATTCCTGGAACAGGTCAACCCAGGCATTGAGGTCGGATGTGCAGTTATTGCTATGCACCATGGCTACGGGCTTGCCAGTGGGCGTCGTCACCATATCAATCTCGGGATACACCTTCGACAGAGGCTTTTCCAAAACGATCATGGCAAAGACGGATGTTCCTGCGGAAACATTGCCTGTCCGCTCTGCAACGCTGTCCGTCGCGACCATGCCTGTGCCAGCGTCGCCCTCGGGTGGACAAAGCCTGATACCAGCCGGCAGTTGTCCCGTGGGATCGAGCCGCATCGCGCCTTCTTTGGTCAGGACGCCTGCAGCGTCTCCTGCGACGAGGACTTTGGGCAGGATGTCCTGGAGCTTCCACGGGATGTTTTCCGCTTTGATCCGTTGGTTGAACAGCTCAATCATGTGTTCATCGTAATCGTTGGTCTTGCCAGCGATGGGGAACATACCCGATGCTTCGCCAACCCCCAGCCCCTTTTGCCCCGTCAGTTTCCAATGGACATAGCCTGCCAGCGTGGTCAGATGGCTGATATCCTTGACATGAGGCTCCTTGTTCAATATTGCCTGATAAAGGTGCGCAATGCTCCAACGCTGGGGGATATTGAATCGGAACAGATTTGTGAGTTCATCTGATGCCTGTCCAGTAATGGTGTTTCGCCATGTACGAAATGGGACAAGCAGTTTTCCATCCTTATCGAACGCCATATAGCCGTGCATCATGGCGCTAAAGCCGATGGCACCAATGGTCTTGAGCGGGATGTTGTACTTCTCAAAAACCTCGCTGTTGAGCCTCTGATAACTTTTCTGCAAGCCGGTCCAAACATCTTCGAGACTATATGTCCAGATGCCGTTTTCGTACCGGTTTTCCCACTCATGGCTTCCCGACGCGATCGGCGTATGATCCTCGCCGATCAGCACTGCTTTGATGCGCGTCGAGCCGAACTCGATGCCAAGAACGGTCTTTCCACTTTCAATTGCATATTGACCGCCTGGCTTTGTCCTTGGGGTGTCTGGCATGGGTCCTCACACTCACAACGGTTCTCTTTCGAGAATTGCCGGCCTCATGATGGTTTGGTTATCAATTTGGACGTTTATCGCCGGCCAGTCCTCCATTTCCGTTATGATCTCATTATTTTGTTCGCCTACCAGGATCGTGTCTTCCGACTTCACGCCGGTGATGGACGGATTCCAGGCATACGCTTGACCCGCCAGGATCGGTTGAGTCGAGGCGGGGGTGGCTGTGATCTCGCGCGGCGCATACCCAGCCAGGCCGCCTTGATGGTGGAGTTGCCATTCATCAGGAAAGCCTGTCGCGGCATAGGTTTCCTGCGCGAGGTGGAAGACATCGCCCATCGTCCGGCCCGGACGCGTCGCGGCGATCATGGCCGCGTCCACTTTGGCCGCGGCTTCTGCCTTGCGGCGCACTTCGTCTGGAAGGGGACCAAAATGGATCAGACGCGTAAGCGAACAAACCAATCCGGATTTCCGCCCGCATAGAACGAGCATCACGTAGCGTTGAAGTTTTTTCGATGTTGGCAAAGGATGACGATACGCAAAGATGCGCTCGTCTGTTGCGGCCAGGTTAACGGTGACTTGCACGCCTCTGCTTTCAACCGCCTGCGAGAGCATGGCGGAAATTTCATATTCGGTCATTCCTGGACGAATGGCGTCGGCGGCCTCTCCCATTCCATACGCACACAACCCTCCCAGTTCCCTGAAGCGCTCCGTTTCTTCCGAAGTCAGTTGAAAGCGCAAGGAGGCCACATCTGGAGACAGGTCAATTGCGTTACGATAGCAAGAGTCCACCCCCAATTTCATTTCAGCGGTTAATTTCGTAACCTCATCGCCATTCTCGTACCACGGTGAAACCCGGAACTCCCAGCCCTGCCTTGCCAGGCCCTCCTCCTCCATCAAACGGACTGCTTCGATATTATTGGTCAGGACAAAACGGTCTGTTCGTGTGATCAACAGGGAGGCGATTCCCATGGAATCGGCGCGGTCGATGTACGAAGAGGCTCCACAGGTCGCCCATACAAAATTGCTGGATTGACGAAGCCAGAGAGCATCCAGATTCCGTTCGATGAGCAGTGCCTGAAGGCGTCCCAGTTTGACGTTGAGTTCTGTTGCAGTTGATGAACGATACGGTTCCATTGTTGCTTTGCTTGAAGGTCCATAGCACGCTGGTCGGACCGCGAAAAAGGTGGTGTGAGTCGATCCAGCGTTGTCAGCCTGCGGGACGAGTCCTAAACGAATCTTCGACGCAGCAGCGCTTGCAGAGAAACAGAGATGACGATGATGAAGCCGTAGATCAGCTGGGTCCAATAAGCCAGCCAGCCTGCGGCAACGATGCCCGGGTTGATGATTGCAATCACAAACGCGCCAAGCACGGTGCCGTAGATCGTGCCCACGCCGCCAAAGACCGATGTCCCGCCCAGGAACACCGAGGCAAGCGTGTTCAGCAAATAACCATCGCCCATGGTGGGCCAGAAGAACAAGAGCGATTCGCTGACCATGAAGCCGGCAAACGCGGACACCAACCCGACCAAACAAAAGGCAATTATTTTCGTACGATTTACATTGACACCCATCAAGCGGGCGCTTTCCGGGTTATCGCCGGTGAGGTAGGCATGCGCTCCAAACTTGTGGCGGTTCAGGAAGAACCATGCAATTGCCGCAATGATGATGGTCCACACAAACTCCATTGGTATGACCCCGGCAACTTTGCCGGTCAGTAATGGATACAGGAGCGTACTTTTGACCTCGATCATTCCCTTTCCCTGACCATTGGTCGTTACCATCACAACTCCGCGCCAAAGATATTGGGTGCCAATCGTTGCGATGAGGGACGGGATACCCAGTTTGACCACGACCAAACCATTCAGGAATCCGGCCAGTAAACCGGCCAGCAGGCACGCGAAGAATCCAAGCCAGACGTTATGCGTTGCCACATAGACAAGCTCATAGGCCGCCACGCCCCATGCCATCACGGAGGGGAAGGAAAGATCTATTTCCTTGACGATGATGACGAGGGTTTGGGGAATGGCCATCAGAGCGAAGAACGGGGTCGTCAACATGAGCGAGTTGTAGATATCATAGGAATTGAAGGTGTTCGGCGATCTCCACAAAAAGAATGCCCAGATGAGAATCGCTACGATGGTCAGGGCGATTTGCAGCGACCATTTGCGCAGCAACCTGGAAATCCCCTTCGCCTTTATGGTCGTGGAGAGAGACTTTGCTTCAGCGGTGGAATTCATTGGATGTGTTTCCATCTTTCACCTCATTGACTCGCCTGGTCTCTTTGTTCCAGGCTCCCCGTTTGAGCGACCCGATATAAACGATCGATTAGTTCATCCAGCGTCAATTCATTCTTCATGAATTGGCCGGCCACCGTTCCCCGGTCGAGAACGACGATACGGTCAACAACCGGATAAACGTGGAAGATGTTATGGTCAATGAAGATGCACGATTTCCCAGCTTTTTTAATTCCCTCGACAAAATCCAGACACTTCTTCGTTTCAGAAAGTGACAGGCCCATCGTCGGCTCATCCAGAATGATCAGTTCGGCTTCGAAGTAAAGGGCACGCGTGATCGCGACCCCTTGACGTTCTCCTCCCGAGAACGTGCCGACGGTCGATTCCGGGGATACCGCTGATGAGGTGAAGCCCATGACGGTGGACATGAGTTTCCTGGTTTCCCGCGTCATGGTCTTAATGTCAAGGAGTCCCCAGCGGTTCGTGAGCTCCCTGCCGAGAAAGATATTACGCCACAACGTTTGCTGGTCTGCCAAAGCGCGCTCCTGATAGACGACCTCCACCCCCAAGTCCCGCGCCAGCGGAACGGAAAGATGTTCGATTTTCTTTCCCTTCCAAATGATCTGGCCGCCCGCATCTGGTTGATGGTAGCCGGTAATAATCTTCACCAAAGTGGATTTTCCCGCGCCGTTGTCGCCAAGCAGCCCTACAATCTCATTGGTTCCCACTTGGAAGTTCACATCGCGGAGTGCCGCGACTTCCCCAAAGGTCTTCGATACATTCTTTAACTGAAGGAGATCGCTCATTATGCTGCCTCTTCTTGTGGGGTGCAGGGGATTACTCCTCCTGCACCCCAGCCTTTTCAAATTAAGGTTTCCGCGGGTTCACACCTGCAGACGTTCTCAGCGAATGTTTTCTGCGGCGAGTGGGGCAATGAAATCAACATTGGTCTTATTCACGAAACCTGCGCCGGTGTTAATGTCCAGGCCCGAGAAGCCATAAACCTTGGTCAGGCAAATTTGCAGGATGGGGAGATAGCCCTGCAGCCATTCCTGCTGGTCTATCACCAAGTTCTCGTAGCCGCTCTTGATCGCATCCACCGTAGCTGGAGACATGTCGAAGCCTGCCATAAAGATATCACCCGGCTTCTTGCTGGCAGCCTGCAGGTATGTGCCCACCGTCGCGGTCAAGCCACCATGGTCGGTCACAATCAGCTTGACATCGGGGTGTGAGGAAACGTATCCGGTGAAAGTAGCCGTGCCTTGGGTGGGGTCCGCATTGGTCGCGGAGTCGATTTCGATGTAGTCAACTGTCAGGCCCGCCTTTGTGAGAGCATCAATCGCGCCTTGTGTGCGCTGTCCGCGAGTGGGTTGGGATTTCAACCCCCAGACCATGGCGCGATCGCCCGGCTTAACTCCGGATTCCTTCACAGCCTCTGTGCCAAGGGCAAAACCAGCATCGTAGAGTTGAGCGCCCACATAGCCGAAGCCGTTCGCGGAATATTTTGCCTGGGCTTGCGGCAGCGGAGTGTTCTGGCTGGTGACGATGATGCCCTGAGCCTCTGCCGCATCAATAAGAGAATCGAAGGACTGGTCGCCGGGGTGGCCCATCACGGCGATCCCATCGGGTTTCGTAGCGGCCGCTTCCTGAAATTGCTGGATCATTGTCTGGGGATCCCAGTTCGACCATTCATAATCAACCTTCGGACCCAGATCAGCCGTTGCCTGCACGGCGCCATTATATACATTCACTGCGAATACACCGCCTTGCGGACCGCCCGGGAAGAAAACGATGTGAACTTTGGAGCACCACTTTCCACCCGCCGCCGCGGGTGCGGCAGTCACTGGTGCCTGCGTTGCGGCAGGAGCCGCAGGAGCAGACGCTTGTGTGGCAGCAGGGGCGGCTGGCTGCTGAGGGGCGGACGTCGGTTGGGAGGCTGGCGCACAAGCTGTCAGCGCCAACGCAACAACCACGACCAAAAACATAATTGTTTTGAAGCGAAACATGATCTTCTCTCCTTTTGAACGTTCTATTTATACCCAGTGTGCGACTCTTTTCTTGAACTCCGCTTTGGGAGCGCTGAAAAGCGCTGATTCAAAGAAAAAATCCGCGTTTTTTCTGTGTTCAACGCCCTGCGCCAGCCTGCATTCTGCAAAGGTTACAAAACAGGAGTTGTGCACCAGGTTACTTGTCTCCTTATGGAGCTTCCAGTACGATATAATGGAGTCAGCCGAGGGATGCCCTTCGAGAGGGCCACTCTCCGCGCGGAAGCGCTTGCTTGGAGACTCCAATCACTGAGCAGGCGCTTCTCTTTTCGTTCTTGATTATTTCTTTTCCAGGTTCACCTCCTTTTACTCTCATACCTTTGAGCGCATCGAACTCTGTCGTACCACCAGCGTTGGGGGCAGGATGATTGATTTTGGTTCAATGAGTTCGCCCCCCTGCCAGCCCGCCTCGATAATTTTGATCATTTCCTCCACGGCCACTTTTGCTACTTCATATTGATCTTGCTGCACGGTCGTCAATGGAGGGCAGAAATAAGCCGACTCGGCAATGTTGTCAAAGCCTACGATTCCCAGTTCCTCCGGGATCCTTATTCCTTTTTGATATGCAGTCTGCAAAACACTGAGTGCCATCTGATCATTTGCAACGAAGATCGAATCCATTTCGGGATATTGTTCGAAAAGTTTTGCAACAGCCTGGGCCCCACTGGTCGAGGACCAATTTCCCTCTGCCCAGTAATTATCGTGAAATTCAATCCCAGCTTCTTTCAAGGCATCCTTCCATGCTGCCATACGCTGGCGAGATTCCCACCAATCCAATGGACCAGAGATGTGCCCAATATGGCGGTATCCCTGCTCAAGCAAATGAGCCATCGCCATTTTTCCCCCAAGATAATTGTCTATTGATACCACCGGGATTTTTGCCTGCGGTTCCATCGTTAGATAGACTATGGGAACTCCCAAATCCAAAGTCTGCTCATTGACCCAATTTCGATTTTCCCCGATCTCAGGCACAGCCCAAATAATTCCATCCACATGATGGGAAAGAAGCGCCCGGAATATCGGTGTAATGTCATTGGCATCAAAACGGGGCAGCTCCTTTAGCAGTAGAGAGTAACCAGCTTCTTCCGCCACACTTGCGATGCCGCTCAATGTTCGCGAAGGGCCAATATATTTCAAACCCGCTGAAACTATTCCCAGCGAGTAACTGCGTTGGCGGATTAAACTCCGCGCTAACGCGCTGGGTTGATATCCGAGCCTTTCTATTACTTTTTGAACCCGGCTGCGGGTTTCAGGGGAAACATCCGGCCTTTCATTAATCACGCGCGACACAGTCTGCGTTGACACCCCTGCAGCGGATGCAACCTTTTTTATAGTTGGTCGTCCAGATCGCATATTCAAGTTATCGTTCCCGTTATCGTTCCCGTTACCGATAACAACATCTTAATTAAACTCACGCACCTGTTTCAAGTGACGAATGTCATATTAAAATATGACTTTTGTCGTGGCCGTTGAAGAGCCAGCCAGGCCCTCTGGGAATCTCCGTGATAAACCGTTGTAGGTACGTCGGGACGAGGCGGCACGAACGGTGAGCCTGCCGAAGCATCCGTATACCGAATCGCGGCAACTCCTGGAGAGCTACAAAGTCAGGCTGGCTGGTCGGTGAATCAAGAAATCAGGCATTCAAAAAGTCGCCAAACTATCTTCGGGGACTTTTTGCGCACATTGAAAGAACCGTCATCGAATGGATTGCCTTTTCATACCATGAGATTATGCTGATGATAATTCCCCGCCCACTGGCGCGCAAACAATAAAATCCTTCGGCGGATATAAAAGATATCGGGGTCAGCTTCTGCGCGCTTTTCCTTGATCAAAGACATCGCGGCTTCGGGCGACAAACCCTGCGCGATCAAAATCGCCGAGCCCATCGCCACACTGCGGTGACGACCGTACGCGCAATGAACATAAACCTTTCCGCCATCATTGATCGTTTCCAACGCGGCATGAACGCCGCGGATCAAAGCCCGGAGCGAAATGGGAAACAACGGGCTGTCAATCGAACGAAGCCAAAGATAACGCATTGCTGGTTCTTTTGGGCCTGGACGCGTGGCAAGACTGAAGCGCATGTTGATGATGAGCCGCACGCCCAGATCGCGAAGCAACACATAATCACGTTTGCGCGGCATCGTACCGATCAACAAACTATCCGTGATCTCGGAAAAATTCATGGGCAAATCTTATCATGGGCGTGCTTCGAGCAGCGGACGAAATTCACCGCGAAGATGCAAAAAGCGCGAAGGTTCTTTCTTCTTTCATCCTTCTTCTTCACGATTCAAATTTATGTTAAACTCCAGCCATGACATATCAAGGTGTTCTCTCCAAATACGGACATTTGCTCGACCTTCCGCCTCATACGCGGACGGTGACATTGCTCGAGGGCAACACGCCTTTGATTCGTGCTGACAATTTATCGCGCCACCTCGGCGGCGGCTTTGAGTTGTTCATCAAGTATGAAGGATTGAATCCAACCGGCTCCTTCAAGGATCGCGGCATGACCGCTGCCGTCAGTGAAGCCTTGGGACGCAACGCGGCAACGGTGATCTGCGCGTCAACGGGCAATACTGCTGCGTCCGCCGCGGCATACGCGGCGCGCGCGGGAATGAAGTCCATCGTGTTGATTCCGCAGGGAAAAGTCGCGGCAGGAAAGTTAGCAGGCGCAGTTGCCTACGGCGCGCAGGTGATTCAAATTGATGGCTCGTTCGATGACGCGTTGACGATGGTCGTCGAGATCACGAACAAGTATCCAATTTGTTTGGTGAATTCCATCAATCCATTTCGCATCGAGGGGCAAAAGACATCGGCCTTTGAAATTTGCGATGTGCTCGAGTCCGCGCCGGATTGGTTGTGTCTGCCCGTTGGCAACGCGGGAAACATCACAGCATATTGGGCTGGCTTCAAGCAATACAATCAATCGAAGTCAACTGGCTTGCCGCAGGTGTTGGGAGTCCAGGCCGCGGGCGCGGCGCCGCTCGTTTTGGGGCACGCCGTTGAAAATCCAGAAACGGTTGCGACGGCGATCCGCATCGGCAAACCCGCGCGCGGCGAACAAGCTTTGCAGGCCGCGGAAGAATCAAAGGGACGAATCATCGCCGCATCCGATTCGCAAATCCTTGACACGCAAAAATTGCTGGCGCGGCTCGAAGGGATTTGGGTCGAGCCTGCATCCGCCGCGGGATTGGCGGGATTGGCAACCGAAATCGCGAACGGAAAGTTGGACCCGAAGGGCAAACGCATCGCGGCGATCTGCACAGGCCACGGATTGAAAGACCCAGACATCATCACGAAGGATATGGCGAAGCCGCGCATCGTGCCGCCAAAGTTGGATGCGTTGGAAGAAATTATTTTGTCGTAAACGGTAGGGGCACAGCAACGCTGTGCCCAGGGCGGGGCAGCGTTCCACCCCTACGAATAACAATGAAAATTTTTGTAAAAGTTCCCGCCACATCTGCCAACCTCGGTCCCGGTTTCGACGCGCTGGGTCTCGCCCTCGATTTGTGGAACGAGACCGGGTTCACGCCCGCGGACAAATTCTCTTTGCACATTGAAGGCGAAGGCGCAGGCAAACTCGCACCCAACCAAAAGAATCTCATCGTGCGTTCGATGCAAAAAGTTTATGATACAGCTGGCAAGCAAATGTCACCTTTATGTATTCACTGCATCAATCGCATCCCGCTTGCCTCTGGACTTGGCTCGTCCGCCGCGGCAATCGTTACAGGTTTGCTCGGCGCAAACACGATGTTGAATAATCCGCTTTCAAACGCAGAGATCTTGACCCTGGGGACAGAAATCGAAGGCCATCCTGATAACGTCGCGCCCGCGTTGATGGGCGGACTGGTTGCATCCACAATGAATGAAGGCAAGGTTATCGCGCGAAAAATTCCTGTAGGGGCGGACTTGATGTCCGTCCAGGGCGACCACGAGGGCTCGCCCCTACACGTAATAATTGTTTTACCCGATTTCAATTTCTCCACCAAACAAGCGCGCTCCGTTTTGCCGAAACACGTTTCGATGAAAGGCGCCGTTCACAACATCAGCCGCGCCGTGTTAGTGACGGAAGCCTTCCGCAACGGAGACCTGGATTTGCTTGGCCAGGTCATGGACGATGCATTACATCAACCCTATCGCCTGCCGCTGATCCCCGGCGCGCGCGAAGCCATGGACGCCGCGAAAAAAGCTGGCGCATCGGCGGCGGCGTTATCCGGCGCGGGACCGAGCCTGATCGCGTTCTCGGCAAAACAAAATGCAGCTATCGGCGAAGCCATGAAGCGGACATTTGAGTCGGTTGGGTTGAGCGCGAGGGTTTTTGAGTTGGGAATCAGTGAAGAGGGGGCGAAGGTGAAAAGCGGTGAGAAGTGAATGACAGCCGCGGGGATTTGTGCTAAAGTTGAGAAGTATGTTGTCTGGATTTGATAAAGGGATCGAAGGCGAAACATGGATAGCACATTGATCTTGCTTTTCATTTTCGCAACTGTGTTGATATTCGTCGCCATACCGAAATATTGGGGATAGATGGGAATACATGAAAGGACATACTTGGAAAACCGCATCCAAAAATCCAAGTCAGCGGGCACAAAAGAATGCGTTGCGTTTGGCTAATTTTTTGAAAGCAGATGGGTTGAATGTGTTTGTAAATGCAGCGGTAATTTGGGCAAATCAAGAATCTCCATTACTCGTAGAAAACCCAATGATAGCAGTCTGGCAAAATAACCGGCTGGCAGATGAATTGGGCAACATCTGGCAAGCGGAGAAGACTACAAAATCGGAACGAGCGAAGATTATTGATAAATTATCGAAATTGTGTGAAGCACAGAGGAAACCTTGGTAGATACTAAACACCACAATAATAAAACATGGAATGCAGTAATGGCGAAGGTCAGCGTGTTGCGCCCTTGCAAAGTCATCATTCGAGCAAAAAAAGAGATATTTTATGAAGCGTATGCTTTCCTTGTTCGTTCTTGGATTTTTCCTTGTTTCCTGTGGAGCCATGAACCCAAAACCCATCACAATCGTGATCCCGTTTGATGCAACGCCAATTCCAACGCCACCCCCCATCAGCTTGTCCCCGATTAACGCCGGGAACGTAGATCAAATCCAAACGCTTTTCACGAATCAGGTTAATTTGGAGGCGCGTGCTGAAGACGTGCTGGTCATCAGCCCAAACAAAATGTGGGTCACCCTGGCGCCCAAAGACGGAGCCCCGCTTACGCTTCTGCGCCTAAAATGGGCTCCCGATGGCTCCTTCGTACCGATGATCAACGGCTATTCCAGATTTTTCTTATATCGAACAACATCCCTGGCATTTAGCCCGGATTCAATGCATTACGTTGTAGCCAATGAAGCGGATAATTCAGTGCTGGTCTTCGGTCTGGACGATCTACCGAACACTCCTAAAACCGTACTCCCGATCGGGGATCGTCCGGTAGCCGTGACGTTTACAAAGGACAGCCAGAAGCTCATCATCGGCACGCAGCGCGGAGTCAACGGTTCGCTTCAACTCTGGGATCTTGGAACGGCCTCCCTCGAACGGAAGATTTCCGCGGATGCGCCTAGCGGCGTATGTAACGCGGCAATCAGCCCGGATGGCAAAATCCTGGCGGCAGGCGACTGCATGAATACCTTCGATATTTCAACTTGGGACGTTGACAACGGCTACACACCGCTCTCCCAACTAGCCAAGTCGGACCAAGCTGGCCCATGCACAGATCCCTGCCCGGAGCAACGCAATATTTTCGCGTTCAACCCGGCAACCGGAGAGATTGCATCTGGCTTCGATTTTCCCCGCATTTCCATCCATGACCCTCGCACGGGGAAACTCAGTACGAGCGTGACCACACATCCGGTTGGCGATTCGTCGAATGGCGGCGATTCCATCAGCGCCCTGGCTTACACATCCGATGGAGCCATGCTGGTGATGGCCGCGAACCAAGGGCTTCAGCTCATTGATGCAAAGAACGGTGATTTACTCTGGCATTACGAAGACTCAAAGCGGATTTCTGCGGTCGCCATCAGCGCCGATTCAAAACTCTTGATTTCGGTCAATACGGATGGCGATATGATCTTTTGGGGCGTACCAGTCAGATAAGTTTTTCATCGGCGATAAGATTAGATAAGGAAAGTTATGATGAGCGAGAGTCATAAAACCGTCATGTCTGTCAAATACAGGTTTTTCGCCCGTGTATTCATCGCGACATTTCTCGGGTGGGCTGTTCCGCACATCGCTTACAGGCTGCTGCAATTCCAAGTTCTTACTTTTACGTTCACGGTTACCCTGCTTACCCTGAACTATCTCATTTTGTTTGGCTTCGTAGCAGCGCTGATATCCGGAGCACTGGTCGGCCTTTGGGTTTCTTTAGCTCAATGGATCGCGCTAAGGCTATACATACGATATGCATGGCTCTGGTTTTTAGGCCTCATTGCCGTCTGGTCTCTCGGCGATGGTATGGTGGATATATCAGATTCCACCAGGATACTCGCTTTTCATCTGGACTACTCCGCGCAAGCCTTGCTTGTTTTATACACAGTTGAAGCATTCGTCGTGGGGTGTATTGTTGGCATCATCCAACAAATTCTCCTGCAAAAGCGAACCGGCATCCGAATCTGGTGGGCTTTGGCGGGCTTCCTTGGAATTTTCAGCGCGATGACCATGGATGCTTTTAATGGCCATTTCTATTCGCATTATCTGATGTTTGATCCCATCTATGCCGCCATCGTCGAGGGTCTCGTCTTTGCAATCTTCGCGAGTCTCCCAGCCTTGCTGCTCAAGCCTATGGAAACGTCAGAGCCGAAGGTTCTGAGCAATAACACGGAAGCATCGGCTTTCACACAATAAAAGCGCATCGTGAATCTCTGCACTTTGATCCGCGAGTTGCAGCTCTTCACAAATTCACGGCATACTTCAATAAGCACCAATTCCCATGACTGATGTTTTCACTCCGCCCTTCTATATCAGAAGCACCTTTATTCAGACCCTGCTAGCCAGTGGCGAGATTGGCACACGGGGAAACAACCTCATGCTGCAAGCCGCCAGAGAAGTAATCCTTAACCCAATAGATGATGTCAGGCTCCAGGGGTTTTATTCACCCCAAACCGATGGGCAGGCAAAGGGCGTGGCGACGCTGTTGCATGGATGGGAAGGCAGTGTCAATTCTGCAGATGTTCTGCGTACGGGAAGATTCCTTTATGAGAAAGGCTTTTCCGTCTTTCGATTGAATTACCGAGATCATGGCGACACGCATCCTCTCAACCCCGGTCTGTTCTATGCCACTTTATTGGATGAAGTTTTCTGTGCGGTTCAACAGGTGGCGCAGTACGAGAGCGAACTTCCCTTCTACATAGTTGGATTTTCAATGGGCGGCAACTTCGCCTTGCGGATCGCCCGTAAATGCGCGGAACAACCGATCGGAAATCTGAAACACGTGGTCAGCATCAGTCCGGTGCTCGATCCGGAAAAGTCAACGGACGCCATTGATAGAAATTCCCTGCTCCGATACTATTTCCGCAGGAAATGGTCGCGCTCGCTGCTGAAAAAGCAGACCCTTTTCCCAGCCCTATACGATTTCAGCGAAGTATTAGAGCATCTCCCAAAACAATATAGTTAAACAATAATGAAGGCATGGGTACCGATGAATATGATCGCTCGATGAAGGCTGAGTTGAATGAGGTCCAATGGCGGCACTATTTAGGGACCGTGCAAAAACAACTTCCGATTCTTTCATTGGGGTTTAATGGTGTAATTCCATTTAGGCAAAACCGCATGCTCTTTGAGATTCAAAGCGGCCATTTGTTCATCGGAGATCTTGATCTCGGT
>JAJYLQ010000047.1 GCA_021787595.1 Chloroflexota bacterium
AGCTATTTGCATTCAAGGTGCCGCCTCCGCCTTGGAAGCCGCCTGTTCGACGCGGCAGACCTTCGGCCGCTAGGCTTCACTCGATTCAACAATGGGCCACCTAACCACGCTTAACTGCGGTGACACCAACTGTTTCCAGCCGCACATTTACAGGCGAAAAATGAATTCGCCAACAGTATCAAACTTTGAGCGCTCCCGTTCTCTCAAATATAATGTTGCCTAACGTCACCCGCTGGGTGAAATCTGGCAAAGTCAAAGGCTATAAAAAAAGGACCGTTTCCGGGTCGGACTTCGCCATTTCTCATTCCCGAATCTGAACTGTTGTGTGTTTTGAAACAGAGTCAGCAACCAAAAAGGTAGATAGAACAAGTCCCCGTGCGGGAACACAGGGACTTGCGGCAATGAACTTGATTGCCAAAGTGGTACCGCACTTTAACAATCGAGTAAGAGCGGGTGATGGGACTCGAACCCACGATATCTTGCTTGGGAAGCAAGCGTTCTACCACTGAACTACACCCGCGGGATGCCGGTGATTATAAATCAAGATTCGCGCTGGAGCAACTTGTCCGCCAGTTCGATCAAGGCCGCGCCGGCCGCGCCTTGTGCGTTTGATTTTTTCAACGCGTTCAAAGCTTGATTGGTCAGCCGAGCGCCCTCGCGTCGAGCGAATTCGTACGCGCCTTCATCTTTCAGAATTCGTGCGACATTCGCAATTTCATCGGGATGGATAGCGGACGCGGCCCAACGTTTGGCAAAGCGGCCCTTTTGGCTGATCCCGTACAAGACCGGCAATGAATTTTTCCCTTCAACTAAATCGCTTGCCGCGGACTTACCCGTCAGCGCCTCATCGCCCCAGATGCCGAGAATATCGTCCTGAACCTGGAAGGCCAGCCCCAGGTCCCGGCCAAAGATGCGATATTGTTCAATCGTGAAATCATCTGCGCCGCCGAGGATGGATCCAATCTGCGTACATGCTGAAAGCAGGGCCGCGGTCTTGCCTTCGACCATAGGCCAATAGTCTTCGATGATCAGGTCGCTGCGGTTTTCATAAGACATGTCAAGGAATTGCCCGCGCGTGAGCGCCAGGCAGGTTTCGTGTAAAACCCTTGCGGATCGAATCACTTTATCGGCTGGATAATTCCCGGCCAAATCCATGATCGCAAGATTTGAAATCACAAACAGCGCGTCGCCCGCGTTGATGGCTTGCGGCATACTCCATTTTTTCCATACCGTCGGACGCCCGCGGCGCCTGGGCGAGTTATCCTGAATATCATCATGGACAAGCGAAAAGTTGTGAACCAATTCCACAGCTGCCGCGGCGGGCGCGGCGGGCAGCCACTCCGCGCCATTGCATGAAGCGGTGGTCAACAAAACCAATAAAGGCCGGATGCGTTTGCCGCGCGCTTCGGAGCCGGCGCCTTCACCAGTCCAACCCAGATGATAGGTGAGCATCTCATGGAACGGACGCGTGGCCGCGTCATCGAGGCGGGCGACTTGTTTCTGTAATTCTGCTTCGATGGCCGGAAGCATGATTTCCATTTGCTGCTTCAGGTTCATTTGTATTGCTCCTCCCATTGCGGTGACTTCAATAATTGCAGGTTCGATAGTTCTGTTTCCAATTGTCCGGACGATAGAAAACGAATCGTCTTGAAGCCCAACCGGCGGGCCGCGTCGATGTTTGCGGCCGAATCGTCAATCAACAAACAGTCTGATGCGGATCGTCGAATTCTTCCCAGCGTTAATTCGAAGATGGCCGGATCGGGTTTGATCAATTTGACTTCGCCTGAAAGAATGATTTCGTCGAACAGTCTGAAGAAATCATATTTCTTGTACGCGATAGGGAAGGTTTCTGCCGACCAGTTGCTTAATCCGTAAAGCGCATATCCGGCCCGTTTGAGTCCATACAGAATGCTGATCGAGCCGGCTATTGGCCCCGTGATCGAATCTTCCCAATGTTCCCAATACGCGCGGATGAAATGCGCGTACTGTGGAAAATCAGCGGAGAGCGAGGCGATGGCTTCCGCAAAGGGCCGGCCCTTGTCCTGCTCCAAATTCCATTCAGCAAACTTGGTTTCCGCAAGGAAGTTATGCACGATTTGGGATTGCCCCGGAAAATAACGCCGGTATAAATAGCGCGGGTCCCAATCAACGAGGACGCCGCCGAAGTCGAAAATAATGGCGTGGATGGTTGCTGGCATTCCTTGATTCTAACTTGTTTATGGATTGCGGCGCCGCCAGACTTCGAAGCCGCCAAATCCGGTAGCGCCCAATATCGCAAATGGTGTCTCGGTCCAGGTGTGGAAAATGCCTGCATTTGGATTGGCCGGGTCGTAAAGCATGACCTCATCCATGATAAAGCCATTCACCGTATTGAAGTTTGTGACGGCATACGCGCGCAAATGAACATCCACGCGATTAACGACCAGCATGTGATCGAAATTTCCGCCTGTGCCATGATAGATGTAAAGAAAATCCCCGGGCTGGAGATAGAATGTGCTCCAGTCGAATTTGTTGAGCGGAGTCTTGAAACGATAATCATCATACTGGCTGGGAGGAAAAACGCGGTTGAGGATATCCCGCCCCGATCGGATATTTGGATTCAATAACCAGAAATCATGCGGGTTAACGTCCGCGCGGACCAGCCCGGCGTCACGCATGATTGAGATAGCCAGAGGGCCGCATGTATTACTTGGGTTGCCATATTGCAGGCCGTTGATTTCCTTTGAAAGAAAAATGCTTCGCCGGGGGCTTGGAGCAATGTAACTTAACGAAGATTCGTACAAGTTGATCTGTTGCCCGGCGGACAACGAACCGAAGAAAAGTATTTGGCCTGCATTGATTTTTGACTGAATCGAGTCTGGTGTGGCAGTCGGCGTGATAGTGGGTGTTGATGAGGGCGACGGTGTCGAGGTTGGCAGTGGTGTTCCAGTCGAAGTGGGCGTAGCGGTTTTTGTTGGCGTTGACGATGGTGCGAGTGATGGGTAGGCGGCGAAGCCAATGCCTGTAAGAAGCACCGACGCAGTGCAAAGGCCGATCATCAAGCCCAATGCCAAATATTTGACTGTCGGTTTGATCGCGTGATCCGGCGGCAACGAGGTTTTCATAACGGCAAATCAGGCATGTTATATCATACCTGCAGCGCGGCTGACCGGAAATAGAAAATCTCTGGAGGCCGCGCAGCCTCCAGAGATTTGTTGCTTTTTTCGGAAAGCAATTCTTCCGGCTTGATTCGAAGAAGCCCGCCCAATGCGATGTATGTCACGGACCTGCGAGAGCGGCGTTGGCTTTCGTCGTCGCCGTATTCAACGCGTCTTGGGGAGTCGCTGCGCCATTGGCAATCGCTGTGAGCGCATCGGCAATATAACCGCGGATTGGATTCCAGGCGGCGACGGTCGGTTCCTGTCGGCCATATTGCAGCCAGTCAAAGGCCTGGCCATAGAGCGGGTTGGCCTGGATGAAATCGGACAGCGCGGCTTTGGCGGATTGGCGTGCGGGGAAGTAGGAAGTCGCTTTCGCCCAGGCCGCATTCGTATCGGTGCTCATCAGCCACTTGAGGAAGGTGAACGCCGCGCGTTCCTTATCGGTAGTGGTCTTGAAGATGGTCACGCTCGGGCCGTAGGCGTCCACCACCGGATTGGGCGTGGTGTGCGGACCCGGAGCGATCCCCCAATTCTTGACGACCCCGGCTTGGTCAATGGCTTTCTTGTAATAGGGTAAACCGGCAGTCGAGCCAAAGGCAAAGGTGATCTTGCCCAGCGAAAAGTCGGTCTGATCCTGGAAGGCTTTGGCGATCACGGTTGCATACTTTTGCTGGAACAACTGGTTGAGGAAGTTCATTGTGTCCAGACCAGCCTGGGAGTTGAAGGCAACTGTCTTGCCGTCCGGGCTGAGCATGTCGCCGCCGCGGCCAAATACCCAGTTCGCGAAGCGCGAGGCGTCTGTGTTCATTTCATAGCAAGGCACGCCCGGCGTCTTGCTCACCGCCTGGCAGACCTTCATAAAATCGTCCCACGTTGCAGGCGGCGCGGAGAATCCAGCGGCCTTGAGCATGTCGGCGTTGTAATACATTACTTCCATGCTGCGCATGAACGCCAGGCTGTAGACCTGGTTGTTCGACTGGGGATAATGGTCAATGAACGAAGGATAAATATCCTTCATGTCATCCGCGGTGAAACCGATCTGCGGATCGCTCATCAAACTATCCAGCGGGATGACTGCGCCGCTGGCGATGTAGTTGGAAACATCGTTTTGATAAGCAACGGCCAGGTCGGGCGGGGTGCCACCGGCAATCGCCGCAGTGACTTTTCTATACAGGTCAGAATACGTTCCCTGGAACGTGGCGGTGACGAAGATATCGGGGTGCGTGGAATTGAACTGGTTGACGAGGTTGTTCAGCACCTGCCCCTGGAAGCCGCTCTGCCCGTGCCAAAATTGAATTTGGATTGCGTTGGCGGCGGGCGTGATGGTCGGCGGCGGAGTACTTGTGGCAGCGGCAACTGCCGTCGCCGGAGCGGCCGTGGCGGCTGGAGCTTCGGTTGCCGCGGCGGTGGGGGAGCCAACGGGCGCGGGAGCCTGCGTGGCCGGCGGTATCGGAGTCGCGGCGGGCGCACAAGCTGAGAGCATCAGGACCAGTGCAAGCAAAAGTGTTAGGAATGTGTTCCGTTTCATATTCTTTCTCTCTCCTTGTTTAGGAAGTCGGGCGTTTTTCAATTGACGTGTCGGTCATTTGGGGCTGTATCTATAAGCTGTCGCATCACCTCCTTTACTAGCCGCGTATCCCAACTCTTGCAACGCCCTCAATGAACCAGCGTTGCAGGAAGAAGTAGATCAGTATGACCGGGATAACACTGATAGTGACTGCCGCCAGAAGATATTGCACTTCCGTGCCAGCATCCGTGATGAATGATGTAATGCCGATTTGCAGCGGGCGCATTACGGGATTGTTCGTTACCAGCAGCGGCCACATCAGTGAGTTCCAGCTCCCCAAAAATGTGAACAAGGCGCTCGTGATCAGTGCTGGTTTGGAAAGCGGCAGGACGATACTCCACAGGAACTGCAGGTGAGTGCAGCCATCTAAAACGGCGGCATCGTACAGTTCCGAGGGAATCGCTTTGAAAAACTGTCTCAGGAGGAAGATGCTGAAAGCGCTGGCGGTCCAGGGGATGATCAGGGCTTCGTAGCGGTCTATCCAATGAAGATCACGCATCAGGATGAAGTTGGGGATCAGGGTCACTTCGAACGGAACCATCATGGTCGAAAGCAGGATGATGAAAAGAGTATCGCGGCCCGGAAAGCGCATGCGCGCGAAGGCGTAGCCTGCCAGTGAAGACGTGATCAGGACGCCCAGCGTTGTTGTCACGGCCATGAAAAGTGTGTTTTCAAAATAACGAGGGAACAGCCCCACCTGATTCCAGGCTTGAACATAATTGGAAAACAGCCAGCGGCTCGGAAAAAAACTTTCCGCGGCCGAAGCCTCGATGTAACTCTTCAGCGAAGTCAGCACCATCCAAACGAAGGGGAAAAGCGAAAAGAGCGCGCCGATCAGCAATATCGAATGGATGGCCAGGCGCTTGAAGATGTGAATCAGGCGATCCCTGTTGAATGCAACTGTCATTCCCCGGCCTCCTGCGTCTCCGCTCGCGGGCCGACGAAGCGGAAGTTGAGCAGCGTCAGAATCAGGATAAGCACCGAGAGCAGGACAGCGATGGCGGAGGCGTAGCCATAGTTCGAGTAGGTATACAACTGGTCGAACATATAGACCGTCATTGTGTAAGTGGTGCCTAACGGGCCGCCTAAAGCTTGGGCGGCTGCGGTATTCATCGCGTAGATCTGATTGAAGGACTGGAAGGAGCCGATGATCGAAATCACCAGCACAAAAAACAGGGTGGGCGAAAGCAGGGGAAAAGTAATGTAGCGGAACAATTGAAGGCTGTTGGCTCCGTCAATTTGTGCCGCATCATAAATCTCACCCGGGATGTTGGTGAGGCCGGCCAGGAAAATGACGATGTTATAGCCGACCGTCTGCCAGACGGTGTAGATCGCAATTGCGACCAGGGCCAGGCTGGGTCCGTGCAGCCATGCGGGGACAGACAGGTTGAACTGTCCGCCGATCAATTGGAATACGCCCTTGGGTTCGATCAGCCAGCGCAGAGGCTGCGCGCCGATGGCCTTCAACGCCAGGTTCGCCAATCCGCTGCTTGGATCGAACACCCAGGCCCAGACAATCGAAGAGCCGACGGTGGAGAGGACATAGGGCAGAAAGTAAACGGTACGATACACAGACTGGCCGCGCACGCCCTGATAGAGCAAATAGGCAAACAGTAATCCAAGCGCGATTGCCGCGAAGATAGTCATCAGCGCAAAGGAAAATGTATTGACCAGCGCGGTCCAGAAATCGGGGCTTGCGAGTGCACGCGCATAGTTTTGCAGGCCGACGAATTTGAATTGGTTGATCGCGCCTTTATTCAGGCTGATGTCGATTGCATAGAAGACGGGAAAAATGTGAAAGACCGCCAAAATAACGAAAGCAGGAAGGATGTAAAGATAGGCGGTCCAGTCAATATGGTGCAGGACGCGCCTGCGCATTATCGGGTGTTGTCCGGATTCCTGCGTTGGCGATACCATTAATCCATTATCTCTCTTTGAGAGTCCTTGATGGTTAATTCGGCGTTAGGATTTTGAAAAGACCCGGTTAATATAATCCATAAATCCGTGCAAGGGAATAGATGGTAAGGGTGGCTCCATGGCTTTCGCAAGGTCCGGATTTGCAGGCTTTGGTTTCGTGCAGAAAGCGAAAATTCGCTGTTCCCGCCCTTATTTGCTCCTGCTACGCCACAGACTTCAATTCCCGTCAAGCGACTTTGCGAAAACCATGAGGGCGGCTCATGGCTCTATCGAAGCCAAAAAATACTCAACGCAAATGAAGCAGATGTGCTCAGCCAATTTGTCAGGCGATTTTGGTAAAGAATATAAAGGGCGGCTGAACGTTTATTGACAACGGCGTCCGGCTTGCCGCACCTGCGCTATAATGCCTTCATGCACCCAGACTTCATAAAACCCAACTACGATTCCGGCGGCTTTGCAGGACTGCCGCACACCCTCAAGAGCCTGTTCGGCGGCGATCATTACCCATCTGCACTTCCTGATCTTCGGAAAGATTACGACAACATCATCCTGTTCTTTGTTGACGCCTTTGGATGGCGCTTCTTCGAAAAGTTCGCCTCGCATCCGTATTTGAATCGGTTCCTCCGCGATGGGCGCGTTGCGAAGCTGACCTCGCAGTTTCCCTCGACGACGTCCGCCCACACAACCTGCATCCACAGCGGGTTGAATGTGGGACAGAGCGGCATCTTCGAATGGAATTACTACGAGCCGCGCTTGGACGCGATGATCGTCCCGCTGCTCTTTTCCTTTTCCGGGACGATGGAGCGCGACGAGCTTAAGAAGGCCGGCATCGCTCCGAAGGAACTTTACCCCGCCCGTACTCTGTACCGCGATCTAAAAAAGCTTGGCGTCCGCTCGACGATCTTTCAGCATCGCGAGTACACGCCGTCCACGTATTCCGACATCCTTTTCCGCGGAGCCGATGTGCGCGGATACAAGACGCTGCCTGAAACGCTGACCAACCTTCGCCTGGCGCTGGATGCGGCAAAAGGAAAAAATTATTTCTTTCTGTACTACGAAAAGATAGATAGCATCTGCCATGAATATGGCCCAACATCGCCGCAGATCGAGGCCGAAGCGGATATGTTCCTCACTACGATGGAGCGCCAATTTGTGTCGCCACGGCGCCACAGCGACGCTTCCGTCAAAAAAGGGAAAACGCTCTTTCTGTTGACCGCCGATCACGGCCAGGTCGAAGTTGATCCAGCCACGACGGTCTATCTCAACAAGGCTTTCCCCCGCGTCGAAAAATATTTCAAGAAGAATCGAAGGGGCAAGCTGCTCGTCCCCGGCGGTTCACCGCGTGATATGTTCTTGTACATCAAAGATGAAATGCTCGATGAAGCTCAGGCGATGCTTGCCAAAGGTCTCGAAGGCAAAGCGGATGTTGTCAAGACTGACGAGTTGATCGCGCAGGATTATTTTGGTCCGAAGGTGTCGAAAGCGTTTCGCGAACGCGTTGGGAACTTGGTCATCCTGCCGTACCGCTATGAAAGTGTCTGGTGGTACGAGAAAGAAAAATTCGAGCAGAAATTCTACGGTCATCACGGCGGGCTGACTCCGCAGGAAATGGAAATTCCATTGCTTGCCATTGAGCTGTAAAAAATGTATGGCGTCTTTGTTATGAATCCTGACGGCACCGGCTCAACGACAATTGTCCCTGATGTCGGCGGTCTGGCTGGAACTGTGTGCTGGATTCCGTGGATTATTAACCAAGTCGCTGCCTTGACGGATTGCAGTCAAAGATCCAACGCGAAGGCACAAAGACGCCAAGATTCCGTTTTTTTCTTCGCGGCACCGCGCCTTTGCGTTAAGGCATTTGACAAATGGCTTATGCGGGCAACTGGGTAACGATTTGAGTTAATTACTCACCTTGCGCAGCGAGCGGGGATAAATCCCCTGCTCAGGGCCTGGAAACTGTTGCCTGCCACGGCGACGCCTGCGGGCTGGCGTAACGAGTGGCGCCTTGGCGCCACTTTCATGGACTGAGGCAGGGATTGATCCCGCCGAAACGAGCCGCTGCGTAACATCAGTTAATTATCTTCCAACCAGCACAATAAACCCCGGAACCAGCGTTGCCTCGTTTCCAATCATTGTTGGTCCGGCCATATCGCTGAGATCACCCGCGACCTTCTCGTGGTAATGAAGGTCATAGTAGGATTTGATTTTTGTGGGAAGCATTCCATTTGTAGATAATATAACTTCGAACATCGGCGCAAGGATTTTTGCAAGAATGCCATCCAATTGAAGCTTCTGGCCAAGGCTTGCTGTGCTGACGATATATTCAAGCACGCCGTCTTTTGCAAAGATTTCGACTTTATCGCCATTGTTCAAAGCGTAAATGGAAGCATCTGCTCTTGGATCGAGAAATCCGTCTTTTACCAGCCACACACGGACTCCCTTGTTTAGAGTCCACGTGTATTCTTGAGAGTCATTCGGCACGCGAAATTGGATGGATTGAATTCCGCGATTTATGTTCTCCATCAGGGCCGTAACATCTTGATAGGTGTTCTTCTGATGCAGGTCAATACCGAAGCGTGAAGCCAGCTCGATTTCCAACGAGGAGGAAAACGATACCAGTCGCAGGCGATCTGTTGGATAAAAGCTCGACAGGTCCGTGTGGATTAGATTTTGATTCCAACTCAATGCCGGGTCTGCCTCGACGATCAAAGGAATAAGATCGCGCGGCGCTTCATAAAATGCTGTGTTGTGGTCAACGAGAAAGATTCCGCCGGGCGGGGAATGCAATTCCATCCACAAGCCAAGTTCTTGCGAATAGACGAGCGTCTCGCCGTTCGCGCCTGTTTTCGTATATTGCATCAACAGCATATCGCTGCCGGTTGCGTCCGATGGCATGGGGCCCAGCAGCGGAATTGACGTCGCGGTGGGTGTAATGGATTCTAAAGTTGGTGCTGCCGGCGAATATTTGTACGGGACAAGAGTCTGCGTAGGCGCAGCAGTTGGAAACGGCGTGGGCCTGCTGCACGCCTGCGTCAGAAAAAGGATGGAAATTAAATGAAACGAGACAACCGGCTTCACGTTCGCAGCCTATCGGCCCGCCAGGTCTTTCGTCAACTTGTTCAAAGCATCGTTACCAAAATCCACAATGCGGTCGTCGAGCTGAAAAACATAAGACGAGGCCCGTTTGATATTTGCGTGAGCTTCCAGGAACTTTCGCATGTTTTCTCGTTCGTCATTCGTCAGCCGTTGCGGCAGGTCTGATATTGCTTTGAAATTGCGGGCCGGGGCCAGATCTTGAGGTGGAGATGATTTGTTCGGCAGGGAAGTCTTCGTTGAAACGTATAGCGTTCATACCGATCATTATCCCGCAAGCTGTAAACAAGCGCAAGCGCCGCCCTGCCGTCTCGCACCGGCGTGCCGCCGTTGTTCGCGGCACGAACGGTGAGCGAAGTCGAAGGGTCGTTGACGGTCAAATTGATTTGTGGCATAATGCTGCAATCTTAAAGACTTGGATGGGAACGAGTAAATCCGAATCTCTGCCAGCGAATCTGGAAGCAGTGTGAGCCGGATCAGAAAAGCGGATCGAAAATCCTCCCGGAGTCGCGAGCCGAAATTGGTCAATTAGTCTGATGGTCAGGTAGTTGGCTAAAAGTAAGTGAAACGGAGTTGTTCTACGTTACCAGAACAGGATGATGATGGTCATCCATTGAGTGTCCATTTTTGGAAAGCAGAGTGGTACCGCGTGAGCATAGCTCTCGTCTCTGAGTGAGATGAGAGTTTTTATTTTCCCCTCACCCCATCCCCTCTCCCAATTCTGGGAGAGGGGCGCAGGGGTGAGGGCTTGAAGGAGACTGAATGTTCAAACCCGTTTCATCCAGGCTCGATGTCCCTTCGATGGAAGAGGGCGTGCTGAATTTCTGGCAGCGCGAGCAAGTCTTCAAGAAGACCGTCGAGCAGCGCAAGGGCAAACCCGAATATGTTTTCTTCGAAGGTCCGCCGACCGCGAACGGCCGCCCCGGTGTGCATCACGTTTTGGCGCGCGCCTTCAAGGACATGTTCCCGCGCTACAAGATCATGCGCGGCTATCACGTCTCGCGGCGCGGCGGCTGGGACACGCACGGCTTGCCGGTCGAGATCGAAGTCGAGAAGAAACATGGTTTTACCAACAAACAACAAATTGAGGAATACGGCATTGCAAAGTTCAATGAAGAGTGCCGCAAGTCCGCGTTCGAATACATCCGCGATTGGGCCAAGCTGACGGACCGCATCGCGTTCTGGGTTGATCTCGACGACGCGTACGTGACATACACCAACGATTACATCGAGTCGGTCTGGTGGATTCTGAAATCGTTCTGGGACAAAGACTTGCTCTACAAGGGCTATAAGGTTGTGCCGTATTGCCCGCGCTGCGGCACGCCTCTTTCGGATCATGAAGTGGCTCTCGGTTACGACGAAGCAACCGACCCCTCGGTCTTTATCCGCATGCCGCTGGTAGACAAGAAGGATACATCCCTGCTAGTTTGGACGACCACGCCATGGACTCTGCCGGGCAACGTGGCTGTCGCTGCGCATCCTGACGTGGATTATGTCACCGTTGAACGCGATAACGAAGGCACAAAAGAAAAGTTGATTCTCGCCCAGCCTTTGCTTGAAAAAGTTTTCCGCGGCGAGGAAGTTAAAGTCCTTGAAACATTCAAAGGCAAGAAACTCAAAGGGATGAAATATCATCCGCTGTTTACTTTCGTGCCGCCCGACAAGCCTGCACATTTTGTCGTGCTCGGCGATTTTGTCACGACGGAAGATGGCACGGGACTCGTCCACATGGCGCCGGCTTTCGGCGCGGAAGATATGGACATGGCAAAGGAACACAACCTGCCAATCCTGATGACCGTTCTGCCTGATGGCACGTTCGTGCCCGAAGTCAAGCCGTGGCGCGGTGTCTTCATCAAAGATGCCGATCCGCAAATCATCGAAGATTTGCGTGCGCGCGGATTGTTGTTCCGTACAGAAGGATATACACACACTTATCCATTCTGCTGGCGATGTCACACTCCGCTGATGTATTATGCGCGCGACTCGTATTACATCCGCACGAGCAAGTTCAAAGACAAATTGGTTGGACTGAACAACACGATCAATTGGGTTCCTGAGCATATCAGGGAAGGACGCTTTGGCAATTGGCTGTCCAACAACATTGACTGGGCGTTGAGTCGTGAGCGCTATTGGGGCACGCCGCTTCCCGTCTGGGAATGTGGCGAATGCAAACATCGCGAGTGCATGGGTTCGGTCAAGGAATTGTCCGAGAAAGTCGGGCGCGATCTTTCCGATCTTGATTTGCATCGTCCGTATGTGGATGAAGTTCAATATCCGTGCTCCGAATGCGGCGGGACGATGAGCCGCGTCAAGGATTTGATTGACGTGTGGTTCGACTCCGGTTCGATGCCTTATGCTCAGTGGCATTATCCATTCGAGAATCAGGACAAGTTCAAAGAGCAATTCCCGGCGGATTACATCTGCGAAGCCGTGGACCAAACGCGCGGCTGGTTCTATTCACTGCACGCCATCAGCACGCTGTTGATGGACTCGGTCGCGTATAAAAATGTTCTTTGCCTGGGACTGATCCTCGACGGCGACGGCAGGAAGATGTCGAAGAGCCTCGGCAATATTGTTGATCCGTGGGATGTGCTCAAGGTCAACGGTGCGGACGCGTTCCGCTGGTATCTTTATACGGCAACGCCGCCAGGAAATGAGCGCCGCTTCTCTTCGGAGTTGGTTGGCGAGGTCGTACGCGCGTTCACGCTGACGCTGTGGAACGTGTACTCGTTCTTTGTCACTTACGCCAACCTGGATAAGCCGCAGCTGACTTCTGTGCGCGTTTACAGCGACAATGTTTTGGATCGCTGGCTGATCTCGGAACTTCATGCGCTTGTGCGTGACATTACCAACGCGTACGAGAATTATGATGTCACCGCCGCGACGCGGCCCATCGAAGGGTTCGTCGAAAAACTTTCGACGTGGTATCTGCGCCGTTCGCGCCGCCGCTTCTGGAAATCCGAATCGGACGCGGACAAGCAAGCTGCGTATGGCACGCTTTACACCGCGCTTGTCACGCTTTCAAAATTGCTTGCACCTGCCATGCCGTTCCTCGCCGATGAACTTTATCAGAACCTCGTCCGTTCGGTGGATCAATATGCACCCGAGTCGGTTCATCTTGCTGAATGGCCGAAATACGATGAAGCGCTCATTGACGTGCCGCTCAACCGTGATATGTCGTTGGTGATGAAACTCGTTTCGCTTGGACATCAGGCGCGGCAAAAGGCGAATCGAAAAGTTCGCCAGCCGCTCAAGGAAGTTGCTTTCTCACTTGGCAACGCATCAGACAGGAAAGCAGTGGAAGCGTTCGCGGATTTGATCGAAGACGAATTGAATGTCAAGACCGTGCGATTGCTCGATACTTCAACGGAAGCAGTCTCGCACACGGTCAAACCGCTGCCAAAACAACTTGGACAAAAATATGGCAACAAATTCCCCGCACTTCAACGGGCAATCCTTGCCATGAACTCGGAAGATGTGGCGCGCGAATTGCTCGGCGGCAGACCGCTCAAAGTTGATCTTGGCGATCAAGCATTCGATATCTTGCCCGATGAGGTTGAAGTGAAGGCGCAGGCGAAAGAAGGATTTGCGGTAGCCGAAGAAGGCGCGTATGTTGCAGCGCTCGTCACTGAACTTACACCTGACCTCATACGTGAAGGTTTGGCGCGCGAGTTCGTCCGCCGCGTGCAGGATTTGCGCAAGAGTGCCGATCTCGATGTGGCGGATCGCATCAACTTGTTTGTCGTTGCATCCGCGAATTTAAAGTCGGCCATTGAGACGCATCGAGAATACATCACGACCGAAACGCTGGCTGTCGCACTTAATTTCAGTGAGCCGCCCAAAGATGCTTCGTCCGCCGAAGACGAGTTCGACAGCGAGAAAGTCAAAGTTGGATTGGTGAAAGCGTAATTTACATGGCTCACAGCGCCGTCCTCGGCGCTGTGAATTTTTGTCGCCGAGGACGGCGACAAAAGCATAAATATGCAAATCGAAATTGTGACTCAAGCCACCGAAGAACTGTGGGACGCGTTCCAGCGACTCGTCCCACAGTTGACGTCGAACAATCCGCCTCCCTCGCGGGACGATCTGGCGGATCTCGTTAAATCAGAATCCTCCACGCTGATCGTTGCCCGCGCCGATGACGACTCCGTCATCGGCGCGGCGTGCGTGACGGTTTACCGCGTCCCGACCGGCATTCGTGCCATCATCGAAGATGTCATCGTGGGCGCGACCGCGCGCGGGCAGGGGGTTGGCGAGGCGTTGGTCCGACATTGTTTGGCACTCGCGCGCGAAAAAGGCGCGCATGGGATATCGTTGACATCCAATCCAAAACGCGAAGCCGCGAATCGGTTGTATCAAAGAATGGGGTTTGAAAAACGCGAAACGAATGCGTATTTTTATAGATTGCAAAAGCCAACCGAATCTGCCCGTTAAACCTCCTGATTGCCCACCGTACACGAAACGTCCTGAAGGCACCTGTATTCCAGGCTGATATTTTGTCCAGGCCTTCGGGGGTGGTGTGCAGCGTCAGTTTAATTGTTTCCCTTGACAAATAATTTCTTCTGATATAAAATCTAACCAGTTGGTTAGAAATCTAACCAGTTAGATAGAAGGAGATGCAGAAATGTCAAAATCCAAATCTGGCGATTCCGAGCCTGGAAGTGGACGAGGCAGAATGCACGACGCGGAAGGCGCGCGCGATGCCATTTTGAACGCCGGAGAAAAAGTGTTTGCCGAACACGGTTTCGACGGCGCACGAATCGATGCCATTGCCGAGGCATCAGGCTACAACAAAAGCCTGATCTTTCAATACTTTGACGATAAGCTCGGATTGTATTCCGCTGTGATCCGCCGGGCAGATACGGATATGCGCGTCTGGCAGGACGAGGCGCTACGCGAGCTGAAAGAGTTCACCATGAGCCCCGCCCAGATCCGAGACTTGCTCCGTCGTTATGTTGGAGTGTATTTTGATTATTTGATCGAACATCCGAAAGTCCTGCGCATTTACAACTGGGAGCTGGCGGAGAACTGGCAAACCTTTTCCAAAATCTGGAACGAGCGTGATCGCCAGGATGTCGCCGAGTTCACACCAGTGTTCGCGCAATTCCAGAAAGCAGGGTTGATGCGAACCGAGCCGCACGCACTTCTTCAATATACGACCGCGCTTTTTGCCTGCCACACTTATCTGGGAGTGTTGTCCATGTACCGGGACCTCGTGCCAGGCAAAGATTTCGATTCGGAGGCGGCGATGAAGGATGGACGCGAGTTCCTCATCGGGTTCATTACGAACGGCTTGATGGTTGATGGGTCAAAGAAAGAATTATCGCGGTCAAAGAAAACTCCAGCACATTCCCACTCTGCAAGGAGGCAGAAAGAAAAATAAATGTTGAGACGCACTTGGGCGATCACGCAAAAAGAATTCATCCAACTTTCCCGTGTTCCAATGGTAACGATTGGGATGACGGTGGGGGTGGCATTGGAATTGATTCTGCTTGCGGTTGCCGTTCACAATACTGTAACGCATATTCCGATGGTGGTAGCCGATCAAAGCCGGAGCGAGGCGAGCGCTTCGTATCTGACTGCCTTCACCGACTCTGCCGACTTCAATATCGTCGCGCTGGTCCCCGATCAAGCCAGCGTGGTGCGTGCCATTGACAGCGGTCAAGCCAGCATCGGCTTGGTCATTCCCGCAGATTTCGCAGCCCGCGTCCAGCAGGACGATGCGAACGTTCTGCTGGTGGCAGATGGCTCGGATTCATTCGATGCGCAATCGGCATACGGCAGCGCCGCATCCATTTCACAACAGTATGCCGTCAGCCTTATGCACCAACCGCTCAGCCCGTTGAGCCCTCATATCCAGATTCTTTATAATCCCGATTTGCAGGACTTGTGGTTCATCGTGCCGGGCTTCGGCGCGTTTCTTTTGTGGGGCATTGGGCTTAAGTTGACGGCATTTACCATCGTAGGCGAACGCGAGCGGGGCACCATCGAAGCGTTATTGGTCACACCGATCCGTCCCATCGAGTTGATGATCGGCAAGATGATTCCGAGTTTATGCCTCGCCGTCTTCAATATGTTGCTGACGTTTTCCATTGGAATGTTGATCTTCGGTGTCCCTTTCCGTGGAAGTGTGATTTTGTTCTCGGTGCTAGCCAGCCTGTTTGCCATTGGCACGCTTGGCGTGGGATTGGCGATCTCATCCGTTTCTCAAAGTCAACTGCAGGCGAATCAATTGGCAACTTTGATGAATATTGCGGTGATGTTCGTGAGCGGTTTTATGTTTCCCGTCTATGGACTTCCGTTCCTCCTGCGCGCCTTCGGTTACACCATGCCGATGACCTTCTTCCTGCCGATTGTCAATGGCATTATCACCAAAGGAGTTGGGTTGAAAGACTTGTGGTCGCCCGTGATTTCTTTAACTGTAGTGACGATCATCATCTTTTATTTTGGCGCGCGCCTGTTTCGACAAAAACTGGATTGAAGGAGTTTGAATGCAATTGAACTTTCAACGTTTAGCCGCGCTCATTCGCAAGGAGTCGATTCAGATTCTGCGCGACCGCCGCTTCATTTTGCTCTTCCTCGGTTTGACCATCGTTCAATTATTTGTTTACTCTTATTCCGCGTCCCGATCTGTTTACCACATGCCGATGGCAGTCGTGGATCAAAGCCGCGATGCAACCAGTGCCGCGTTCGTGCAGGCGCTGGTCAATTCGCAATATTTCGATGTGACGATGTATTTGGATGACGAGTCGCAGGCGAAGGATGCGATTGACAAAGGCGAAGTGAAAGCCGCGCTGATCATCCCGCCTCATTTCGCCGCCGAAGTGGATCAGCGCTCCGCGAACTTTCTGATGCTGTTAGATGGCTCCGACCAATTCGCCGTTCGATCTGGATACAGCGCCGTGGGTTTGGTCGCGCAAAATTTTGGTTTGCAGATGTCCGCAGAAAATCTCGCGCTCAGCGGGGCGGTGTCTTCAACGAATCATACTTTGCCGATCAATACATTCGCCCAAGTTCTCTATAACCCGGATATGAATGACAAATGGTTCGTCATTCCCGGCATTATCGGAATGATTTTGCAAACGCTCGCCGTTGAGCAAGCCGCGATCTTCCTGGTGCGCGATCGGGAATGGGGGACGATGGAGCAGATCCTCGCCACACCCGTTCGTCAATTGGAATTGATCCTCAGCAAGCTGATCCCGCTATCTGTTTTATGCTTGCTCACTTTGGGAATGAGCGTGGCATTGGGAATTTATTGGTTTGGCGTTCCATTCCGCGGAAATCTTTTTCTCTACTTTTGGCTAGCTCTGCTTTTCCTCGCCTCCTGCCTCGGACTTGGATTGGTTATTTCCACGCGCGTTGCCACACAGTTCGAAGCGGAAGCGTCAGCGATGATCTTCATGCTGTTTGGCTTATTGTTGACCGGGCTCTTTTATCCGCGCACGGGCATGCCGCTCGTCCCGCAATTGATCGGCGACATCGCGCCACTCACGTATTTCCTCCGTATCTCGCGCGGCATTTATATGAAAGGCGTTGGACTCAGTTTTGTGTGGAGCGACGCGTTGATCCTCGTCCTCTACACATTGATCGTCGTCTTCATTTCGTCCAAGAGATTCAAGATGCGGCTCGATTAAATAGAGACTCGCTCAAGCCGCCGTCCTTCGCGAAGCACTCCCGTGGAGCGGCGACGAAGCCTGCGCCGAAGACGGCGCAGAGAGCACTTTATAAGGCAAAAGAATGAATCAATTTGCAATATCGGCAGCCAATCTCGTAAAAGAATTTAAGGTCAACAAGCATGTTGTGACCGCGGTCAATGGGCTCTCGCTGCAGGTCGCGCCCGGCGAAACGTTCGGGTTGATCGGTCCGGATGGGGCCGGGAAGACCACGACCACGCGCGTCATCCTCGGTCTGTTATCGAGAACGAGCGGCGAAAGCAGTGTGCTTGGATTCGATTCGATGAATGACATGTATCAAATCCGCGAGCGTGTTGGTTATATTGCGCAGCAATTTTCTTTGCCGCCAAATCTAACGGTCATGGAAAACATGCTTTTCTTCGCTGGAGTTCATTCGGTGGATGCAGAGGAACAGAAGAAAAGAATTCCGGAACTGCTCGCGTTTGCAGGACTGAGTGAATTTTCAAACCGATTGGCGGGAAAACTATCGGGTGGGATGAAGAAGAAGTTGGCGCTCGCTTGCAGTTTGATTCACGAACCGCAGGTGGTGATGCTGGATGAGCCAACGCTTGGAGTCGATCCGGTCAGCCGCCGCGAGTTTTGGAATTTGTTGGGAAACCTGCGCGCCGAAAAAGGCTTGACGATTTTTATCTGCACGCCATACATGGATGAAGCCGAGCGCTGCACGCGGGTCGGCTTGATTTACGAAGGCAAATTGATCGTGGATGATTCGCCTGCCAACATCAAGCGCGTCATTCCCGGACATTTGCTGGAGTTCACGCCATCGGATTTTTCCTCAGCCCTCAAGCTTTGCAATGAAATGAATGGCGTGCTGGAAGTTCAGACGTACGGCGAGAAACTGCACGTGTTCGTGGATGACGTTTTGAAATGCAAAACGCAAATCGAGGACGCGCTGGCTTCTCAAGGTATCGCATACGATCATTTACGTGAGATCGAAGTGAGAATGGAAGAGGCGTTTATCAGTTTGATCCGCCGCCAGAAAGAAAGCGTCGAACAAAATGAAATGATCGGAGAGGTTCGATGAGCGCTGAACCGTTCACAGCCCGCAATCATGAATTGCCAATCCTGATTCAAAACCTGACCAAACGCTTTGGAGATTTCACCGCAGTGGATAATGTCAGTTTTAACGTGCAATCCGGCGAAGTGTTTGGCTGGCTCGGTCCGAACGGAGCGGGTAAAACCACAACGATCCGAATGCTGCTTGGATTGATCAAACCAACTTCAGGCAATGCCTTTGTATTAGGCTTCGATTCCGCGACGCAAACAAAATTGGTTCACGCCAATGTAGGTTATATGTCGCAGCAGTTTACTTTATACAGTGATTTGACTGCCATGCAAAACATTCGCTTTTATGGCGGCGTGCACGGTTTATCTTCAGATGAATTGCGCCAACGTATTGCGGAGATCATCCGTACGGCTGGACTGGAAGGACGTGAGAATACTTTGACCGGCAGCCTGTCCGGCGGGTGGAAGCAACGACTCGCACTGGGCTGCGCGATTGTCCATCATCCGAAAGTCGTCTTCCTGGATGAACCGACCGCGGGCGTTGATCCGATCAGCCGCAGGCAGTTTTGGGAATTGATCTATCAAATGGCAAAGGAAGGCGTCACTGTGCTGGTGACGACTCATTACATGGATGAAGCGGAGTTATGCCAACGCGTGGGTTTTATTACTGGTGGGAAGTTGGTTGCGCTCGACTCCGTCAGTCAACTCAAGCAAACGCAGATGCGCGGGCAGGTGCTTGAGATTGGTGCTTCTGATCCTGAGAAAGCGATGCGAATTTTAAAAGCTGCCCAGCTGAATGGCCGGATCCCGTTTGACGAGGTAGCCCTATATGGCGCACAAATCCATGCGGTGATGCCAGATGCCCAGAAATATAAAGAAGCTATTCAACGATTGCTCATGGGCGAGGATGTTCAAGTCAGTTCGATTGAAAGGGTTGCTCCGACACTGGAAGATGTGTTTATTTCATCGGTTAAGGCGCCCGCCGCGATAGTTTAGCGACGGGTAAAATCTTTGAGAAAGGACAATTTGATGAGAGGCTTAGGAAAGCGGAGAACAATAACCATCGTAGGGGTGTTGGTGGTGCTGATAGGGGTGTCGCTGGGGGTGTTGTTCCGGCAATCGAGTCTGAACAACGACAGT
>JAJYLQ010000048.1 GCA_021787595.1 Chloroflexota bacterium
CATTTTCTCAAAGTCGGCGTGCAGGTCTTGTATAATTGCTTGCGAGTTGGAAGTCATGGTATTCTCCAAAGTGGTTTTGCGACCTACTTTATTGATACCAGACTTTCAACTCATTTGAAACACACCCTATTGTTTTTTGGGTAGCGGTCAGATATAAGTGATGAATAGCGTGGCGTTTTGCAGAGGGTTTTGGCACTGCTGTTTTTCAACACGAATGGTGCGAATTTCCCAAATGTATTCGTGTTCGCTGCATTCGCCAGCATCATACTCGAAAAGTGTTTACGGACAAACATCGTCCATGCCTTGAAGCCGCGCGACGTTGCGCTGCAATACCAGGGATTGTGGTTAAATAGAGACCATGAGAACCAAAGATGAAATTGTTGCCAACTGGCTGCCGCGCTACACCGATACGCCCCTCGAAGATTTCGGCAAACACATCCTGCTTGTCAACTTCGACGATTACCTGCACATGTTTTCGGACTGGTTCAATGTTCCCATCCGCGGGCGCGAGAAACCCATGCCCAACGTCACCGCCGAGGGCATCACGCTCATCAACTTTGGGATGGGAAGCGCCAACGCCGCCACGGTCATGGACTTGTTGGCGGCCATCCGGCCCAAAGCCTGCCTCTTCCTTGGGAAGTGCGGCGGGCTGAAGAAAAAGAACAAACTCGGCGACCTGATCCTTCCGATTGCAGCCATCCGCGGCGAAGGCACCTCGAACGATTATTTCCCGCCCGAAGTCCCGGCCCTGCCCGCCTTCAATTTGCAGAAGGCTGTCTCGGCGACCATTCGCGACTGCGATCTCGACTATTGGACGGGCACCGTTTATACAACCAACCGCCGCGTCTGGGAGCATGACGAACAATTCAAATCCTACCTGCGGCGCATCCGTGCCATGGCGATCGACATGGAGACTGCCACCATCTTCATCACAGGCTTTCATAATCAAATCCCATCCGGAGCTTTGCTATTGGTCTCAGACCAGCCGATGATCCCCAGTGGAATCAAGACAACCAGAAGCGATAGAAAAGTCACGCAGAAATTTGCGGACACGCACCTGCGCATCGGCATCGACGCGCTCAAAGAGTTGATCAACCTGGGCGAGTCCGTCAAGCATCTGCGCTTCTAAGGATCCGTAAAAATATAAGTTCCCTCGCCCGCCGCGGAACGATGTCGCTGCCATGCCGCGAAGCGCGTCGAAGGCGACGTTCTTTGCCAGAAGCAATCTCCAAAAGGGAGAAGAACTGGTAAACGGACTTTTTCAATTGCCCGCCAAAGGCATTGCCTATACGCGGACCTCGCAGTCACCGGGAAATGCGCCCTCCCCTTTCATCATAGCCGCAGACAGTTTACGGCGCGTTTCGTTTCTCGCGGCGCGCGCCGAAACCGCTTTTGCCCCATTATAATGACGTGCCCCGCGCTTCATTTGCGCGCAGAATCGCGGCAGATCCCAATAGATGATCAGGACTACCCTTTTTCCCTTCTACCTTTGAGAACGCTGGGCAAGATGTTGGGCATGGAAGCTGAATTATCTTTGTTGGATGCTGCAAGGGGGATGGATAAGAAGGCGCTTATTGCCATCTTTGACCGTTACGCGCCTGAGTTATATAACTACGCATTGCGCCTGTGCGGAGATCCATTGCAGGCAGATCATGTCGTGGGGGACGTTTTTACAAAATTCCTGGAACGATTAGTAGCCGGCAAGGGCCCTCGAACAAACCTTCGATCTTATCTCTATAAAATGACCTATCATCTCATTATATTGATGGGTCACGGATTTCCAAGCGCGAAGTGCCGCTCGAACTGGCAGACTTCGAACGAAACAACGGACATCACTCAATGGTCACCAGCCTGGAAAACCAAATATTAATGGAAGCGGTAGTTCTTGCCATCAAGAATGATCTGACAGTGGATCAACGAAAGGTGATTATTTTACGCTTCGTAGATGGGTTCAGCCTTATTGAAACAGCTGAAATTATGGGAAAGGAGATTGATAACATTAAGGTAATCCAGAATCGGGCAATTGCAAAATTGCGGAAAGTTGTGGACCATAAGGCGGGCCCGTGACGCCAACCCCTTCCCGGCAGGACCGGGCAATAACAGAACTTCTGGAGGCCATGAGAATGGTCTCGTTACACTATCCTCCAGAATTATTGGCCGAAAGGCGGGGCGCCTTCGCGGCTCAATTGGACGTTCTGGATAAACGCGGTGTTGCGAATTCACAGCCTGAAGAGGAAATGATCGGAATTCTCGAATATCTGAGGCCGATCAGGTTCGAATATCCTCTGGATTTGCTAAAAAAACACCGCACTGCTTTTGTTAATCAGGTCGAAAAGCGTACAGGAATTACCTGGTGGCATATTCTGCACTCGGCAATCCAAAGTAGTTTTATTTTCAACCCGGGGATTCCCAAAGTTTCCACGCCGGGCAAGATGCTTAGGTTGCTCATAATCGCTGGCATCCTGACAACGGTTGTAAGCAGTAGTCCTGGTTCATGGGAATCGCGGGCGCTATCTGGAGTCATCACCCAGCCCCGCTTCCACACAAGTAACAATTCCCCAAATTGCCCCAATTAGCCCAACAGCCTCCCTCGAAGTAACAAAAATAATCTGCACGCCAGAACTTGCTTCACCATCCTGTTCATCCAATGGATTTGCCGCGGGGCAGGACCGGGCTGCCTGGGTTAGTGATAGCGCCGATAGCTGGATCAAAATAGACACAGGTCAAATTGCGACTATCAACGCAGTCGAATTTGACGGGCGGCACCTTGGTAATTCCGCTGGAGATTTCACTGTTTCGGTGGCGTTGAATAACACCTTGTCCCCCGCGGGCCATGTTGGTGCTTACAAACAGGTCCATAACTCAAAGTCTGCGAAATTCAGTAATCCTGTTACCGGTTTGGAGATCATACAGGTTTCTTTCCAACCTGTGCTGGCAAGATTCGTAAAAATCACGGTTGTGAATCCTGGTATGGCAATTAATGAGGTCAGGGTTCTTGCCTCCCCTCAGCCGTCCTTGCCGAATCCAACGACAGAAAACGCCACAGGATCGTCGCCTTCAACGGCGATGCCAGGCAATATGCCGCCAACAATCGTGCCGATCGCGCCAGCGACTGTGGTCTTGCCGGCGGCGATAGGAAATGCCAATCTGCCGATGGCCACGCCTTGAGCCTTGTCAGCAATTGGAGGAAAGAAACCATTAAGCTGGCACATTACTAACTTTACAGCGCAAGGTTGAGCAATCGTTCCCCGCCAATTCTCCCTCACCCTTTCCCTCTCCCAAAGGGAGAGGAGACTCCCTTCCCCATTTGGGGGAAGGGTTGGGGATGAGGGCGAAAACGGTAGGAAAGCCATGAGCAGAACCCTCAAAACTCTAACTTTGCGCTGTAATACTAAATCTGTGCTCTTCAAACAAGTCTCCTTGGCTTGGATCCTTACAACGCGGACGAGTAATGGTCGTCCGCGTTGGCCTTCCCGTCAGGGCGGCGCAGGGTTGATCACCCTGGACGGCCTGCTTCTGTTGTTTGGGCAGGTGTGCGGCTTTCCCTTTTTGGTTCCGGCTCGTCCGGGTTAGGAATTAATGAATCCCAATCTGTTCCGCTGTGCGGCAGGCAGACGCGGCGCAAGTGGTCAATGCTTTCAGCCATGATGATAATTGCTCAAGCAAATGTGGATCGGCAGTCGAGGCAAAATTGTTCAATTCATACGGATCAGCGTTCAGATCATAAAGTTCGCGCGTGCCGTCGCTGTATTCCGCGTACACGTATTGCGGCGTACGCAGGGCAAAGAATTCGGGCGGCGGAGTTGCTTGTCTTAATTGCTCTGGGTCGAGCGGTTCGAGCAATTGATTCGGCGGCTGAATGCCAACGAGTTGAATCGCCGAACCGGCCTTCGCTTCGGATCTGTAGTATTCGATCAAGTATCCCTGACGCCAATCTGGTTCGGGAGGCGGATTGGCGTTCCACAGCGGGACGAGGGAGCGGCCATCCACGTAAGATGGCGGTATCACACCGGCCAGCTCCGCGAGCGTCGGCGCGATGTCCGTGTTGCCGGCCAGATAACCTTTCAGATCTTTCCCGGCAGGGACGCCCGGTCCGCGCACGATGAACGGGACGAGAATATCCTCCTCATACGGTTTGCCCTTGCCGGAGTACAAACGATGCTGGCCGAGGTGATAACCATTATCGGACGTGAAGATGATGTAGGTGTCATTCAATTGGTTGGTTTGCTGCAATGTATCAATCAAGCGAGCGATCATTTCATCCACTGCCTGCATCGAGCGGACGCGGTTGCGATAAAGCTGGTCCATGTTGGCAATGTCCGCAGCGGTTAACAAAGGATCGGCGCGGATATTGGCAGGTTTATCCGAAACATCTGCTTCGTTGAACGATGGAGCGCGCGGCACTTCCAGGTTCGGGAAAAGATCAGCGTGGCGCGGGGCCGGAGTCGCAGGCTCGTGAGGCGCATACGTCGCGAGGTACATGAAGAACGGTCTGGAGTCGGATGCGGAGCGGCGCAGGTAATCGTCTGCCTGGTTGGAGAGAACATCCGTCATGTAATCCTGCGGATCTCCTCCATAATCAATTTGCTGCCCATTCTCATTCAACGTGTAATTGAATTCCTTATACGGACTGCCCTTGACCGGACTGTACCATTCATTCCACCCCGGCGGGATATAGGCGCGGTTCGAAGGAAATGGGTAGCCGTTCAAATATTTTCCGAACAATGCCGTGCGATAGCCTGCCGCTTGAAGCCAGGTCGCAAGGGTCGAAGTTTCGCGTTCAAGCGAATAGAATTTTCCAAAGCCGCCCAGCGGATCGGCATTGGTGTAGACCTGATGGTTGTGCGTATATTGCCCTCGCAAAATCGAAGAACGCGATGGACAACAAACCGGCGTGCTGATCAAAAAATCATCGAGGGTCAAACCCTGGGCGGTCATCAACTTTTGCAGGTTCGGCATGTATTGGATTGTGTTCATCTTTGCATCGAGGTCATCGGTCAGGATGAACAAAAAGTTGGGGCGGCTCGTCTTGGGTACAACGGTGACATCCGCAAGCGGAGCAAACGTAGGGGCAGTGGTCGGCGTTTCAGTCGGAACTTTGAGCAGGCTGCGGATTCCCAGTGAACATCCGGTCAACGCAAAAATCAGAACCAACGCACTGATCTTCCAGGCGGATTTCATTCAACCTCCTTTGCTTTAACTTCATCCACAGATTACGCAGATCGAATTTTGTGTAATCCGCGAATCATCTCGGGTCGAGCCTGTTATTCAGCCGCCGGCTTCTGCGATTCAGAACGACTTCACGCACGCGTCCAAGCCCGATCAAATCAAGCAAGGCCGAGCCGAACAAATTCAGCCGCGCCAGCGCCGTCGGCGGGTGAAGCGCGAACGCCCGCATCCAGGCCCTGAGCGCGGGCCGCGGCTGCCCGCCATCGAGCAGATAACGCGCGTTCACGCGGCAAGCTGAAGCGCGCGCGCGTCGCGCAATTCTTGCCAGGACCGGCGCAAGACTCTGATCGCGCAGCGCCCAATCCAAGATACGGAAAGCTTCGCGCCCGAATCCTGGAGCCTGGGCGCGGTTCTTGGCTTGCGGATGAAAACGCGCCGCGGCCCACGTTTGATCCGCATGGACGATCTTGCCCTGCTGCGCGAGTTTGATCCAAAGCTGATGATCGAGCATGAAATGGAAGGTGGTATCGAGTCCGCCTGCTTTTTCGAATGCCGGGCGGCGCATGAAAACGGCAGGCTGGCCGATGATCTGAAAACACAACAAATCTTCGAGCGAGAGCGGGCCGTATTTCAAAACATTGATCGTCCGCCCATTTCCGTCAACAGCAAGCATGTTCCCGTAAACCATCACGGCCTCCGGATGAATCTCCAGTGCCTTCACGGCCGCGCTGACCGCGCCGGGCAAATAATAATCGTCCGAGTTGAGCCAGGCCAGGATCCCGCCGCGCGCGCGGGCAAAACCCTTGTTGATGGCGTCTGCCTGACCCTGATCTTTTTCACTTACCCACCACGCCAGGCGGCCGGAATATTTTTTTATGATGTCCAGGCTGGAGTCGGTCGAGCCGCCATCCACGACAAGATATTCGAGCTCGCCATGATCCTGTTCGAGGACGGAACGGATGGCTTGCTCCAGATAAGCAGATTGATTGAACGAAGGCGTGACAACAGAAACCAGGGTCATTTCGGACGATGCAAATCATACAAAATATAACCGTCCCCCTGTGATGCAATTGTATAGCCATCCAAAATCTTTTTAAGGTCGGGCTGTCTGCCCAACTGGCTGGAAGCGGTCACCAAAAAATAATCCTGGCCTGCTGTGATATTCGAAAAATCCGCAGTGAGGTTCCGGTCCGGGTTTTTGAGCGCGGCCAGGTTTGTGCTGTACGGCCACAAATTCACTTTGCGCCAGCCCCAATACATCAGGTCGTAGCCATAATCCTGGGTCAAACCAATTACATTCGCATTGGCTGGGATGACATCGCCGAGCTTCTTCCAGAAAACGGGCTGTCCGCTGTAATCGTTTGCGACGAGATTGGATCGCGCGATCCACGATTGATACCCGATGATGACGATGATCACGCCAATCAGCGCGGCCTTCCAAAAACGCGTCAACCCGGACGCTTGGGCGGCCACCGCTTCGACAACGGGCGCCAATCCCAAAGCGACGACCGGTATCAGTTGGATGTGATAATAGCTGTGCGTATACATTTGGAACGGCAGCGTCAGGCCATAAAGCAAATAGCCGATCCACAGACTGATCAATACCCAGCGGAAACGCGGCGGCGCAAGCAGTGTTCCGACCAGGCTGAGAAATAGAATTGTCAGGCCAAACAAGCCGCCGATAAATCCAAGCCATTCAGCATAGAAATGGATACTGGTGATCAGCTTGAGCAGGTCAATTGTCCATGAAAAAAAATATTCGGTGGAGCGGCCCGGATGCCCAAGCACGTAATATCCAAACGCGGGGACGATCATCAGCGCCGCCATGGCCCATACCTGTTTTGACTTCCAGAACCGCGTTCCAAGTGTGGACAGCACCGCAGCAATTGCCGCCGCGCCAATGAAGAATGCGATCACAACTTTGACCAGTGTCGCAAAACCCAGAAAAAGCGCGGCGAGGATCGCCCATTTCCAACTGTCCCTCACCTCCGGCCCCTCCCCAAAAATCGGGAGAGGGGAGGGGGTGAGGGAGACCATCCAGCGATACATAAAATAAATTCCGATTACAAATGAGGATGTCATCAATGGATCGGGCTGGAAGGAACGGCTGGCTTGAACCGCGAAAGGCAAAACAAGGAAATATGCGAGTGAGATCAAACCCGCAGTTGGCGAGGCCATGCGGCGGCCCAAATCGAAAAGTGCGATGCCCGCCAACAGCCAAAAAATCGCCCCGTAGATGCGCGGGATGGCAAACGATTCACCGCCTGTAAATAAATATGTAGTGCCGACGATCGATTCGGTGATGGGCGGCTCATATTGTCCAACGGCGCGGTAAAAGGATTGGGCCAGTGCGCGCTCCTGAGGGTTTGCGTTGGGAAGCAGGTCGTAGTAAATGGAACGCGCGACGAGAAAATTCCGCAGTTGGCGCGTGGAATGAAAATCGAGCGGCGGCGCGTTGAGGTTGACGAGTCGCAGCGCCGCGCCGAGGATGAGCAGAAGGACGAGGAGGATGCGCCAGTTGAAGATCCGGGAGGGAAGCGAGGAGGGCATGGAATGATCCGTGGAACGTGATGAATAAAAGTAAAGCACAAAACGCAAATTTTAGAAGAGCGAATTGTAGTCTACTTTTGGAAAGACCGTCAGCTTGCCGCCGACGGTCGCATCCAGCACTTCACGCCCGGCTTTTTGATAAGCATCGCGCGCTTTTTTATATCCGATCTCGGACGTGTCGAGGTCGGGCAGTTGCCAGCGAAAACCTTTGCCAAAATAATTTCCTGAAAAATGATTTGGGTCATCACCGGTTGAAACAACGGTTTTATTCGCCTGGCCTTTGTCAGTAAAGTTGTGATCCACACCAATCAAAATAACTTTTTCAAAGCCCATGTAAAAAGCAAGCTGGAGCGCGACGTTAGTGACAGTCGCTCCTTCCCAGATACGACGGGTCATGTTATAGGAAAATCGAGGGCCAGTGTAAGTTGTGTAAAGAAAGATCATGTTTTCAGGAAACCGTTGGAAGTGACGGTTGGAACGCCACGCGATGAATTTCGGAATCGGGAGCGTAGCGATGTCATCCGCGCACTGTTCGATGACCAGATCGTTGATCGAGGCAAAATACGTTGTGGTGAAGCCTAATTCGGGAAATAACAAATAAATCCGATTCATCCCGAAGGTAAATTCACCTTTGAGTTTGGTCAAATCCGTTTGCTTGAGACTTGGCCCATTGCCAATGATGAAACAGCGTTCGCCTTTATGAATGTTGTAATACCCGGCCATGCGCACGCGGCTCCTGCGCCGCCACGGATGCAGATACGCGTCGGGAAGCTGTGGCAGACGACGAATCGCGTCGTAAGTATTTTTGGCGGTTTGGAGAATGGAGGATGGAAGAATGGATTCAATGGATTGCTTCATAATTCGGTTCAATAGGAAAGGTCCGCCGCCTCTTCGCTTCGGGATGATTCGCGAAAGCGGACTCGGCGATTTCAGCCCTGTAAAAGTTTCGCTTCGATAGTTCTGACAAATTCTTCCGCAGAACGAAGAACGTCAATGGCTTGTTCTTCAGTAATCACTTTGGACTTCTGATAATCCCCCGCTTGTCGCATGTCAAAGGCATGATGGAGAATCCTGCTCATTTCTTTCGCGAAAATCCCCTGGCGAACGAACAATTCATCGAACTTGGCAAGCACGCCGGAGTGTTTGCCTGGCTCTACATCTGCAGTTGCAAGCAGCGCAAGCGAAGCATGGAAGACCGCGTAATAAGCGCGATTGACGATGCTTTTCGGACTGCCCCCGTTCACCTCGAGCAATTGTGCGTCTCGCAACATTTCCCGCGCAGACTCAAGACGATATTGGATCAAGTCTCTCTTGTATGACTTGTCCTGCGTCATACCGCGACCCCCTCGCGCTTGACGTTCCTATAGAACGGGAGGAAGGCATAACGCTTCATTTGCTCTTTCGTGTCGGGGATGGCGGAAATGACTCGACCTGCTTCGAATCCAACATCCCAAGCAATGTCAGAGGCAAGCCTCGCGGTCCTGGCATCAAGGACAGGGAGGATCACCAGCAAGTCAATATCGGACTCTTTGGTCGCGTCGCCGCGTGCCTGCGAGCCGAACATGATGACCTTGACCGGTTGCCCCAGTTCTCTCGTCAAACGAATCCGAACTTCCTTCGCGAGTTTGAGGGCGCGCACACGTGGGCGTAGTTTCTTCATGATTCAATTATAACTTCATTCCGTGCTCAGCCTCGCGGTCGCGCCGCCATCTACAACTAATGCTTGGCCCGTCATAAACGACGATTGTTCATTATCGGCAAGGAAATAGATCGCATGCGCAATTTCCTCCGGCGTGCCCACTTTTCCGCTGACGGTTTTGTGCGCCAAATTATCGAGCCGTTCCTGCATATCGCCGTGGCCCACATGGCCGCGGCCAAGACCGGCGCGCAACATGGGAGTATCCACCGCGCCCGGTAGAATCGCGTTGACGCGGATATTATCGGGGGCAAATTCAATCGCCATGGCACGCGTCAGCGCCAGCAATCCGCCTTTGGATGCCGCGTACGCGGCGATGTTCGCCGAGGTTTGAATCGCATGGACCGAAGAAACATTGACGACCGCCCCGCCGCCTCCAGCCTTCAACAATGGATGCGCCAGTTTGACTCCCAGAAAGACCGAGCGCAAATTGGACGCCATCACCGAATCCCATTCCTCGACAGTGGTTTCAATGAGTGGTTTTGCAACTTGAATCGCGGCATTGTTGACCAGCGCGCCCAGTGAATCTGTGAAAGCATGCGCCTTCTCGAAAATGGCGCGCATGTCTTCAGGACGTGCGATGTCAGATCGAATAAAGAGTCCATCGCGAGGAAAATCTTTTCCCCCTTCGACTTCGCTCAGGGCGGCGCGATCCACGCCGATGACGCGCCAGCCTTTTTGGGCAAACAAATTGACAGCCGCGCGGCCAATCCCGCCCGCCGCGCCGGTGATCAAAACGGTTTTTGATTCAGACATAATTTCTCTCTCAATGTCATTGCGAGACCCATTGGCGGGCCGCCTGCGCTGCGTTCTTTCAGTGTGGCAATCTCATTATCTTCAAGCAATCAATTGTTCACTGGTTATTCGAGATTGCCGCGTCGCGGCGCCACAGCGCCACTCCTCGCAATGACATTATGGAATTAATTTCCTTGCATCAATTCCTAAACCTTCCAAAAGATTCTTGATCGTGTTCCAATGCACGCGTTCCCATGCGGCAGGGCTGGAATTGGAATTGTGCGGCGCGAGCATGACGTTGTCCATTTTCAGGAGCGGACTGTCAACCGGAAGCGGCTCGACCTCGAAAACATCCAGCGCGGCCCCGCCGAGACGTTTGGCCTGCAATGCCTCGATCAGCGCCTTCTCCTCGACGATGGGTCCGCGCGCGGTGTTGAGGAGGATCCCGCCAGGTTTCATCTTTGCCAATATTTTTGCATTGATCAAATGATGGCTGGTTGGATTCAAATCGCAATTGACCGAGACGAAATCGGAATTAGAGAGCAGAGAGGAGAGATCAGTCATTTCGATTCCGGTTTCGGTAACGAAGACATGATCCATTTCGATAATATCCGTGCCATAGACCTTCATGCCAAAGGCGCGGGCGCGGCGCGTCACAGCTTTGCCGATATTGCCCACGCCGATCACACCAAGCGTACATTCGCTCAAGGCGCGCCCGGGAATCTTTTCCCATTTGCCCGATTTCATTTCGCGGTCCATCCATGGCTGGCGGCGGGCAAAGGCCAGCATGTAGCCGAGAACAGTGTCCGCGACGGGCGTGGTGAACGCGTTCGTCGTCCGGCAGAGTTCGATATTTAAACGGGAGCAGGCTTCGGCGTCGATTGAATCGATTCCCGTCCCCCATTTCGAGATCACTTTGAGCCGCGGCGCGCAGGCGTCCAGAACACGCGCGGTATAACGGTCATCGCCGCAGATCGCTCCGTCGAATTGACCCGCGTATTTTAACAGGTCGGATTCTTCCATGCGCTCGCGGACTTCGGGGACAATCAAATCCATGTGATATTTCTCGAACACCGGCTTGAAGCGTTCGAGGAACGGAATCATGTATGGAGCAGTCAGCAGAACAGTTGGCATAATTATTGGCAGAAAGATTGTTGGATGTAGGCGCTCATGCCCGCTTGAATAGTGGCGGATGAATTTGCCAGCCTGGTCAAATCATTGCAGGCCTGCGCTTTGAGAAACGCATCAGCGCCGATGATGCTGATCAACGGATGAATGCGATCGCGTTCGCCCAGCATCACATACGCGCGCAGGAAAGGCATCCACTCCACGCGGTCCGCCGGATATAAACCTTTGCCCAACGCTTCATCGCCCAATTGAGCCACGGTCTTCCAATCGTTCTGCTGCGCGGCGAGCGAAGCCTTCTCGTAATAATAACACCAGCCATGTGACGGTTCGGGACCAAAGACATCAACTGGTGGACGCGGCGAATCTGCATTCAACGCCACATTGCTGATCTTCGATTTCGGCGCGACCAGCATGACGTTTTGCGCGTCGGCGCTCGAGACGTCGGGCTGGCTTCCGTCAATCACGCGGACGCAGCCCTCGGTGGTTGCCTGCGCCAGGACCAGCACATTGCTGTAATCCTGCGCTGACGCGTTGCCGCGCCGAATGAAATCCAGATGGCCGCGACCGGCGATGATCTGCAAAACAATATCCGGAGTCAAAACTGCAGCGGGCACGCGAATCGTGATCGGGTCGGCTGTCTGCTTTTGCGGTGAGTAGATCAAACCCGCTGGTCCCCAAACGAAATAATCCTCCGAGATCCCGGTGTTGCCCGGATAGCTGGCAACCAGCGTCGTCCCATCTTTGAACTGTGGAACGCGCCACGCGACCTGCCACCAGAAATTATCGAAGACACTTGTATTCTGCGCGGCGTTGACGGCATTGGCGTAATGCGTGATCGAAGCAACGGCGACAAGAAAAGCCAGCGCGGCCGTCCTCACGCGCGTGGAGGAAATAAAGCCAAGCAATGCCACAATCGCCATCGCACTTCCGGCTGAACTTGCCAGCGTGTATCGCGAATAATCTCCAAAATCGGCCTGGCGGTTGGCGATCATGATCGGCAGTAATCCGCCAATCGCTGAAATCAAACCGGCCCAAAACATTTCTGTCTTCCAATCGAACTTGGATTGCGGCGATTCTTCCGAATACGAGAAACGCGAATAAATGAATGCCATGAACAGCGCCGCAAGAATCGCGATTGCCAATCCAATCAACGTATCGCGCAAACGCAGCTGGATCATCAAGTTGTAAAAAGGGACCGCCCACGCTAGAAACGTCACCTTGAGCGTGTCTTGAAGCAGAGAGATCAACCAGGCGAAGCTTTTGTAAATTGGCGAAGCCAGCCATTCGCCGAATTGATAAGTGATGTCCGTGGCTTTCCGCTGAACCTGAAACAGGAACGTGCGCCAGAACATGAACCCAACCGGGATGATTACGTACGGCAGCCAGGCGCGAGAAATCTTAGCGAGCCAATTCTTTATACCGACCGCCTCTTGGTGAGCCATGAGAATAATGATGAACATCAAGCGTAGGGCCTCGAGCCCCATGTGATATTCGACCAATCCCAAATAAGCCCATCCGAGCAAAATGGAAATCACCGCAAACAAAATCTTCAAAGCCGGTCTGGTTGACAGAATCGATTTGACCGTCAGCGCGATGGAGATCATCGCCAGGCACAGGCTTAGTAATTGGGATTGATAATCAATCGGATTGACCTGTGAAAGAAAACCGGGATAAAGCAGAAACAACAACGCGGCGCTGAAGTTTACCGCCCGGCGGTGAGGCCAGATCAAGCCCAGGACCCAGAAGAGCGCCAGCGCACCAAGAAAGCGGAAAATGTATCCGCTAAAATGGTAATAAATAATTTGATCACCAAAAAGAGAATATGCGGGTCCCAGAACATAGGCCCGCGCTGGGCGGTCGCCGTTGTAGACCGTATGAAAAAACTGTGGCCCGGCCACGCGGGCATCGTACATCAAATACCAATCGTCTTTTGAATAACCAATTTTCCCAGCCAGCGGCAGATAGATGGCGGCGGAAATTACCAGCAGGCCCAAAGCCGCAAGCAGCAATGAATTTTTGAAGGTCTTCATTTGGGCTTTCTCTTCGACAGGAGAAAATTGCAGATCTCGAAATCAAGTTCTTCGTCAATGTCCCATGCTTCGTCCGCGTCCATTTCGAACATAAATGGGCGGTCGCCGAGGCGGTGTCGTTTCGATGCCAGGTTTTGACGCGTGAAAATGTAGAGGCAGGAATTCTCCTCGAAAACGGGCGGCAGGTCCTGGGTCTGGATGAGGATCGCCGGGTTGTGATTGAGGGCGCGTCCAAGCTGGTCGTAAAGCCGCGTCTGCCAACGCGTCACCGAAAAGAGCGAGTCATATTCGGGATAATGGGAAAGAAAAGTCTGGATGGCGCGTGAAATGGTTTCGGGCTTGAGCAGCGGATTGGTGCTGTGCGTCTGCAAATAAAAATCGGCTTCGACTTGCGCCGTGTCGTACGTCAGGATTTCGTTCATCGAGACCGTATCGGCACGCAAATTTTCGGGACGACCGACGACTTTAACTTTGGGAAAGTGCTGACGCAGTCCGCTCATCACCGAATCGGAATCGGTGTCCGCCAAAATTTGCTCGATCTCCGGGACGGCTTGCAGCGTTTCGATGATGTAATGAAAAAGCGGCTTGCCCGCCAGCGGACGGTAATTCTTTCCAGGCACGCGCTGGCTGTGATGCCGCATCGGGACGAGGGCAACGAGTCGGGTCATAATACTTCGATTATACCGAATCGATTTGATGCTGCCAGGCATGAGATGGGTTCGACCCTGTGGAGGAGCTGCGACTCGATCCACGCACACGTGATAAGATGGCCCATGCGATGCCGTGCGTGTCCAGGCCAATCAACATTCGCGAACTCCGGGCAAAGGTTGGGGCGTATGGAGGTCACCGCAATAATTTACCAGCAGTGTTATGATTATACTGAACACGGGCATAAATTGCGCTTTTGTTCAACGGGATTCGGCAAGCAAGGGATAAATCCCCGCCTCAGCGCATGAAAGTGGCGCCAGTCCGAAGGCGTCGCCGTGGCGCCATGGCGACAACTTTCACGTACTGAGCAGGTGGCTTCAGCCCCGCGAATCAAGCGGTAGAAAACCGCAATTTGTGACCGTGCCTGATATACATGAACCTTTTACAGGATTTGGAATGCGATCTCAACCAACCATGAACGATTCTATCGCCTCCGGGACGACCTCGTACTTGTCCGAATTGGAATGTTCGGGCTGCGGAAGGAAATTCACGCCGGATAAGGTCCATACTATTTGTCCTGACTGTCAATCTCCCCTGCTGGCCCGTTATGACCTGACATCGGTCAGGAAACGCGTGGATCGTGACGCCATCCGTCATCGGCAGACCCGGTTATGGCGCTGGCATGAACTGCTTCCAGTCAAAGATCCGCGGAATTTCGTTTTCCTCGGAGAGGGCGACACAGCGTTATTGCGTCTGCCCCACATTGGAGAAGAGCTTGGTTTCGATAACCTTTATCTTAAGGATGAGAGTACCAACCCAACCGGCTCATTCAAGGCGCGAGGGCTTGCCGCGGCTGTTTCCAAGGCCAGGGAGCTTGGGATCGAAAAAGTAATCATTCCCACCGCTGGAAACGCGGGCGGAGCCATGGCTGCCTATGCCGCTCGCGCAGGAATCAAGGCGCTGGTCTATATGCCAAGGGATACGCCGCGGGCCAACATCGAAGAAAGCCACATGGCAGGCGCAGAGGTCGTTTTGGTGGATGGCCTGATAAGCGATGCTGCCGGCATGGCTGGAGAAAAGGCGCGCGCAGAGGGCTGGTTTGACCTTTCCACGTTCAAGGAACCGTACCGCGTGGAGGGGAAAAAGATCATGGGCTATGAACTGGCTGAGGCTTTTAATTGGTCCCTGCCCGATGTAATCATCTATCCCACGGGCGGCGGTACCGGCCTAGTAGGCATGTGGAAAGCCTTCGCAGAACTCGAAGCATTGGGCTGGTCGAGGAATACGAGAAGACCGCGCATGGTAGTTGTACAGGCAGAAGGTTGCGCGCCCGTGGTCAAGGCTTTCGAAAAAGGCGCGCGCTTTTGTGACTTTTGGATCAATGCGCATACGGTGGCGTCCGGGCTGCGCGTGCCAAAAAGCTTCGCAGATGCGCTCATCCTGAACGACCTGCGCGAGAGTCAGGGCACAGCCATAGCCGTAAGCGACGAATCTATCCTGGAGGCCCTGCGCAAACTTGGCAGGATGGAAGGGATCTTTCCCGCACCCGAGGGCGCTGCCACACTGGCGGCCCTCGAAACGCTTTCCAAAAGAAAGTGGGTAAGGCCTGAGGAACGCGTTGTCCTGTTCAACACCGGGTCGGGTTTGAAATATTTGGATCAATTCCAGGAAGCCGCTTGACATCCGGTACGCGCAATAAAAAATACTGGACGGAGAAAATTCCGTCCAGTATTTTTTTCATTGCGGGGGAAGCTAAGCCTCGTATTCTGCGGCTTCTTCGTCCACCACCATGACGGGTTCATCCGCCGGTTTGCGGTCGAGGAACTGCAGTGACAGCGCGACCACCTTTGTATAATATTTGGTTTCCCCTTTATCTTCGTACTTGTCGGTCTTGAGCCGGCCCTCGATATAGACCGAACTGCCTTTCTTCAGATATTGCTGGCAGATTTCGCCCAGCCGCCCCCAGGCTTCGACATTGACCCATTCGGTGTATTCCTTGGTTTCATTGTCGCTCTTCCAACGCTGGGTGATCGCAACGCTGAAATGCGCCACTTTCTTGCCGTTGGGCGTGAAACGCGATTCGGGATCTTTTCCGAGATAGCCGATCAGTTGGACACGATTTAGCGCGGGCATGATTTCCTCCATTCTTTGACTTCAAACGGGTTTGGACTTTTAGAGGCCATGTGTTTGTGTTCCATACGAATCTCCTTTTTCTCTAAAAGAATATTTGGTTGTAAAATTATTTTAGCACAGATTTTCTAAAAGTCAACGATGAATTTTCCGGTATTATCCATATCTTTTGCGGGAACCTTCTTCACCAGCGAACGTCTTGAACATAAAAACATCCAAGGAGAATCGAATGAAACGAACCACTTTTATTATGACGATTTTTGCGCTTTCGGCCATTGCTCTAAGCGCCTGCGGCCCGGCGACAATTGTGGCAAACCCGCTCCCGCCTCAACGGACACTGGTTGTGACCGGCACCGGCATGGTGGATATGACTCCCAATATTGCCTACATCAATATCGGCGTTCATACCGAGAAGCCAACCGCCGCGGATGCCGTGGCCGAGAACAATACCCAAACCCAGCAGGTGATCAATGCCATCAAAGCCGCGGGCGTGGATGTGAAGGATATCCAAACCAGCAACTTCAGCATTTACCCGAATAACCAGTACAACCCTCAGACCAATCAGAAGACCGGCACAACCTATGTGGTGGATAATACCGTGAATGTCACCGTTCGCAAGCTAGATCAACTCGGCGGCATGCTGGACGCGGCGGTGAACAGCGGTGCGAACAGCGTCAACAGCATCCAGTTCGATGTGCAGGATAAATCGCAGTATCTCCAGCAGGCTCGCGCGCAGGCCGTCAAAGACGCGCAGACTCAGGCGCAACAGCTCGCCGGTGATTCCGGCGTGACGCTTGGCGCGATCCAGACCCTCAGCTTTGCCAACAACATCCCGATGCCGGTCATGGAAACTTTCGGCAAAGGAGGCGGCCCCGCAGCCGCGGCGTCCGTACCGATCCAATCCGGGCAAATGACTTTGACTGTGACGGTCAACATCACCTACGAGATCAAGTAATCGTTCCTTTCTGGAGTAGAACCGGCTTCCGTTATGGAGGCCGGTTCTATTTTGAAATATAAATCCGCCAGTTTCAGTAAATCACGAATTTGCTTTGGAGCGCGGACTTTAGTCCACTTTTACCCTGCAAATTTGCAGGCTGAAGTCTGCATTCCGCGAAACCTATGATTTACTGAATTTAAAAAACGATTCAACGCGAAGGCGCGGAGACGCAAAGAATTTTTCATTGCGTCTTTGCGTTAAGTGGGTCGGTTATAATCTTCTTAACTTTTGTATCAGGGAGTCGTTCATGCTAAAAGTCGGATATATCGGCCTCGGACTGATGGGCAAGTCCATTGCCCGCAATATTCTCAAAGCGGGTTTCCCCCTGGTTGTTCACAATCGCTCGCGCGCCGCGGCGGATGAACTTGTGACAGAAGGCGCAACGGCTGCCAGTTCGCCCGCGGTCGTTGCCGCGCAGGTGGATGTGGTCTTCACCAATCTGCCCGACACGCCGGATGTCGAGAAAGTCGCGCTCGGTGAAAAAGGAATCATCGAGGGCGCGTACAAAGGTTTGGTCTTTGTGGATAATTCAACCATCAAACCTGCTTCGGCGCGCATGATTGCCAAAAAACTCGCAGACAAAGGCACGCTGTCGCTCGACGCGCCCGTTTCCGGCGGGGACATCGGTGCGAAGAACGGCACGCTGACCGTCATGGTCGGCGGCGATGCGTCCGCGTTCGAAAAAGTCATGCCGGTTCTTCAAGCCATGGGAAAAACAATCACGCTTGTCGGCGACTCCGGCGCAGGCCAGGTTGCAAAAGCGGCGAATCAAATCATGGTCGCGGCGCAGATGGTCGCAATGGGCGAACTGCTGATTTTCTCGCGCAAAGCCGGTGTTGATCCGCAAAAAGTTGTGGACGCCATCAAAGCCGGCGCGGCCCAATGCTGGACTCTGGATGTCAAACCGCCGCGCTTGTTTGTCGGCAATCGCAATCCGGGATTCAAGGCGTACATGCAGTTGAAAGATTTGAAGATCATCATGGACACGGCGCACGAATATAACATGCCGCTTTCGTCCGCAGCCGAGCATACAAAACTTTTTCAGCAAATGATTGACATGGGGCTGGGCGAGCAGGACAATTCGGCAGTCATCAGCGTGATCGAAAAAATGGCGGGCGTCAATTTGTTGGATGAACCATCGTAGGGGCCGACCTGCGTGTCTGTTCGGGTGGATGCACAGATCCGCCCCTACGGGAAACAAATGGATTTCTTCAAACGCTTTTGGCCTTTGTTCTTTGATTACATCCTGATCTTCCTCGGTTCGGCGGTGCAGGCAATCGGCCTGCGCCTGTTTCTCATCCCAGCCGAACTTGCCAGCGGCGGCGTGACCGGCATTTCCCAACTCATCAATCATTTTACGAATTGGCCGATTGGCACGATGGTGCTGATTGGCAACGTCCCATTGTTCGTTTTGGGATGGCGTTTTCTTGGCGGACGGCGCTTCGCGCTGCGCACCGCGTTCGCCGTCGCGGTGTATTCCCTTGTCGTTGATTTGATTCCCCGGCTGAATCTTTTTCCCGCCAATGGCATCGCCGATGACATTTTCCTCAACTCGCTCTACGGGGCGGTGGTCAGCGGCGTGGGCTACGGACTTGTCTACCGCGCCCGCGGCACGAGCGGCGGCTCCGACATTCTCGCGCGGATTCTCAATCATTATCGCGGCGTTTCGATGACGCAAAGTTATTTGATGGTTGATTCGGCGGTGATCCTGGCGGCGGGGTTTGTCTTCGGCTGGAAGCAGGCGCTGTACGCGATCATCACACTTTACGTCAGCGGACTTGTATCAGAGCTGACTCTCGAAGGTTCGGGAACCGTCCGCACCGCGCTCATCATCACGTCCAAGCCCGATCTCGTTTCCCAGCGTATGCTGGACGAGTTGGAGCGCGGCGTGACGATCCTTCAAGGCACTGGCGCGTACACCGGCGCGGATCGTCCAGTGCTTTATTCCGTGATCACGCGCTCCGAGGTCATCCAACTAAAAACGATTGTTCAGGAAATCGATCCGCTGGCGTTTATCGTCATCGGCCAGGCGTATGAGGCTTTGGGAGAAGGGTTCAAGCCGCTGATCAAATCGTAGAAATTTGGCGACAGTCGCCCGCGAATTGAATCTGCGCGCTTTTGATTGTATACTAGTAGTTTGTCAATCATGCTTTGATAAGTGGAGAGCCGTGAAGATTTTGCGGACAGCAGATGGTCGGATAGAGCTTCTTGAGTTTAATGCGTGCGTCAGCGGTTGTGAAACGCCAGTCAACAGT
>JAJYLQ010000049.1 GCA_021787595.1 Chloroflexota bacterium
GAGAAAAGGAGAAATCAACTGAATGATTCCTGCTCATTTTGACCCTTCTGTCCCAATGCACCGTTCGATTCGGGTCCTGAAAGCCATCCGCCGCGCCATCTCATCCTTCTCTCCGACAGCCTGCTAGAGCCATACTCGATAATGCGAGCCATTGTCTTCTTGAGAACAGCCAAACGCCTGCGAGTATCAAAATCAATGCCCCATAAGATGGTTTTAAATTCAATAAGGATATTACTATCCCTCCCCAAAACCATTTCTCTCTTTCCCACAAAAACACAGCGATAGAGAGAATGAAAAAGAAAAAAGGCGCCAATTGCCCGCTGAACAAGCTAACCAAAACGGGACGAAAAAGAAATATGGTGAAGATCAGTACGATACGGAGGAAGGCTTTATCTTTCAAGGATTCTGTTAGAAGAAACGCTGAAACCGTTGATAGAATTTCAGCAGTGAGCGTCCAAATCAGAAAGGCAGATCGGAGCGGGAATAATCCCAATGGCACAAGGAAAAGCGCCAATGGAATCGGATAAGGAAATATAGGATTGGGCATCCATGTAGAACCGTAATCGTGATGGGCGGCTAGCCACAACGATTGTGAATAAACATCCTGACCCTGAAGCGTTAGACGCCCGGCAAGCCAAAAAGTAAAAAAATCGCTGACCCGAGGGTCAGTCATTGTGTGCACTACAAAAAGCGCCAGAGCAAAGAAAAGAATGCCCACAAAAAATAAAAATGCTACATTCCGCCAAATGCCCTTTACTGAAATCCGGATCTGCACATGTTCCATTATAACAAAGAAGATTATAAAACAAACGGCGGGCTCCCGTCCGCTGCTTCATTTCGCTTCAAACGTGAATGTGGCGATACACTACGCCGTTGATGTCGCAATACAAGGCATTCGGATCGCAGTTAATACATTCGAGTTGCAAGGTGGCATGGGAAATCGAGAACTGCATCACCGTGATCCCCACGCCAACCGCCCCGGCGATTCGGCGCTCTGACCCCTACCCGGAAATAACTCGGCAAAGCTTGCATCTTGGTAGATCGCTCCCGGTTCATCGCACAAAGTGGTTTGTTCTTTGACCATCCGCATGTACAAATTGCCTTTCGGAAAAGCGGCCAGTGCCACGCGCTATGTATCTTCGGGAATCGGATATTGGGATTGCGGATCGAGGCTCATCTTCTACTCCTGTGCTAAAACAAGACTCACGTTCTATCGCCAAACCGGCGTCTCCCCAATTATCCTTCACTTTCGCCCACCGGGGAACCGCCCGGGAATTCGCCAACAGTATCAATGTTTGCTAGCAACTGGCCCCAGCCGTCGTCTCGAAGATCCCGCGCAGTGGGACCGGCGGCGTTGTGCGAGTACACCTTGCGACCGGGGACGGCACAGGAAGCAAATGAATTTACATGCTTCGAGTGCCCCACATTATAAACATAATCCCGCGAACATCCGATGGTAGGATAAAATAAGGCGCTATCATTCTTCAGCGAGGCGATCATGACAACTATAAGTCCGACAACGTTTTCGTTCCCAACAAAGCGTATCGCGTTGGCTATCGCATCCATTCTGACCGGCGCGCTGGCGGGTCTTCTCGGATATTTGGTCGGCCAGTATTTCTACGCGCTTTTTGTTTTTCCATTCATCCTTCTGGCAATCGGCACAATTTTCTATGTCCCATCGTTGAAGTTCCTGCGAACATCAAGCTGGCTCTTCAACGCGTTCTGCGGACTCCTGATGGGCTTGATGATTTTCTTTACTTTTCATTATGTGGAATATTCCCTTTTCCGCGCCAGGAACATCAGCTCGTTCGAAGTGTCCCAGCATTTGGACTCAAGCGCCGCGTCGAAAGCCGTGGATGCTTTCCTTCAAAAGCAAACCGGGGCCGGCGGCTTTATCGGATTCATGAAATACAATAACGCACAATGGAATCCTTATGTTTACTACTTTGTGCAAGGCGGAATAGTCGCTCGCACGTTCAAGATTTATTTACACAGTAGGAACGGCTGGCTGTATCTGGCGGGCGAAGCGGCGGTGTTGTTGGACGGTTCGGCTTTGCTCGGATCTTTGGCGGGGGAGCGGCTTTTCCTGAAAAAGAAAACAGTCTGATATTTTCTGGTTCCCAGCGGTAAAAAACAGCGGACACAAAGTCTGCTATTTGCCTTGACTCACCGCTTCCGCGTGTGAACGATTCAGCTCGTTCATGTCGCAATACAGCGAATCGGGATCGCAGTCCACACATTCGAGTTGAAGCGTGGCGTGCGCGATGTTGTAGCGGCGAAGGACAAGTTCGTTGACCTGACGCTGGATATCCGCGCCCGCGCTGATGGACAGGTCATCTGTCAGGATGTGCGCCGACATCGTCCGCAGGCTTTGCGTCAGACTCCAAACGTGCAGATCGTGCACACCCAACACGCCTTTGACTTGCATGATGTCGCGCACCATGACGCCGACATCCACATCGCGCGGCGTGGACTCGAGCAAAATGCTGACCGTCTCGCGCAGGATGCCCCAAGCGTTCCACAGAATCAGGAAGCCGATCAAAACGCTGACAAATGGATCGAGCCAGTTGGCATGGACAAAATAAATGATGATGCCTGCGATGACCGCGCCGATGGTTGATAGAACGTCACCCATCAAGTGAATGAATACCGAACGCAGATTCAAATCGCGGTCGCTGCCGCGTCGGACCAGAAGCGCCGTGGCCAGATTGACAACCACCGCGATCAAACCAACAACGATCAATACCTGCGACTTGACTTCGGGTGGGGAAAGAAAACGCCGATATGCTTCGTAGAACACGCCCAGCGAGATCAATACAAGCGTTGTCGAATTGACCAGTGCGGCTAAAATACCAGCGCGGTGATAACCGTACGTTTTTTGCGAATTGGATGGCAAGGTCGCGAGTCGAACTGCATACCAACTGATTCCGAGCGCGATCACATCCGTCAAGTTATGCGCGGCATCGGTGAGAAGCGCGAGGCTGTTGGCAAAAAACCCCGCCGAGGCTTCGACAATGACAAACAACGCCGTCAAGCCAAGCGAAAGCGCCAAACGAGAAGTAGTCTGTTTCGCAATATCATTGAGATGGGAATGGGTATAAGATTGTTGAGACACAATGGGACGATTATAAAACAAAAGGCGGACGTGCGTCTGCCCGCATTATCAAATATTTCTTACTTCGTCGATGATTTCCAATGTTCAGGGAAATAATCTTTCGCTTTTGCCAAAATGCCATGTTTTGTATTCCAATTCGCAGGCAGAGGTTCGAGCCGAAAAATTTCTGATGTCCAGAGAGTATCTTTGACAGGCGGATAATATTTCAATTGACCACCAGATTCGCCATACCATTCAAACAATGTGCCAATCTCGTCTTGCCCGCGCAAACGCCGACCATGTCTTTTTTCGCCATTATTTTCAACTTTTGGAAAATCCCAGGATAATTGGGTGACATCTGGCAAATCAAGAAAAAATTTGAATAATTGATATTCACCTTTAGTGTTCCAAGAAAGAGCAAGATAAAAACTTCGCGATAAATCCACCGCGCCGCCTGCTCACAAGCCGACAGATTCATGCCATTCCCGCTCTTGTGTTAGCAAAGCCTGTGCGACTTCAAAAGGTTTGCTTTTATAATTTTGCTGATTAATATCCTGCTGTCCTAATCTTTCCCAAAACGTACCAGAAGAATTCGACAATTCAAGAGTAACACGGCCGGTTCGTTTTGTATCGTTCAATGTTCGGCGCATTTTGCACGAAATGCCAAAGTAAACATCTTTCCGTTTTGGATCCGCGATAAGAACATCAAAAATAAATTTGCTTTCCTGCGATATTCCACCGAAAGCAAGTGCAACTGAACGTTCAAAATCTCGCCAGCCCGGCAAAGTCTTTTCATCTTCCGCGGCTTGTTGACCACTGCCATCTTGATACGTGCTCAAAATCAGGCGAAAGCGCTCAAACTCTTTTTTCGTTGGATTTCTATGAACAAAAGGGATAGTCATTTTCCACCTATTTCAAGTTCATCTTTCAAAAGTTCATCGGTTGTGACCTTGAAGTAACGCGCAACTTTCAAAACGAATTCAGTCGTTGGCTTCTTCTTGCCTGCCTCAATCTCACTAATATAGCCATGTGCGGTGAGACCCAAAGCATAAGCAAGTTCTTTAAGTGTCATCTCTCTGTGAGTTCGCAAGAAATGGAGTTTTTCGCCAAATCGTTTCATTGTGAAACTCTCAAACCAGACAGAATTGACAGACAGAACATAATATGATAAAATGTCTCTAGTAGAGACAAAGGATATTTACTGCATGGCGACGATTATTGGTCAACATGAGATGGTTAACAGCCCTTTCAAATGGGTCGGCGGCAAATCGCGCCTGCGCAAGCAAATCATTTCACTCCTTCCAAAACATACCTGTTACGTAGAATTGTTTGCGGGAGCAGCTTGGATCTTATTCGGCAAACCATTAAGCGACGTAGAAGTTCTAAATGACATTGACCAGGAACTTGTTACTTTCTTTCGCGTGGTCAAAGAGAAACCCAAGGAATTGATTGCTTCCTTTGAATGGGAACTCGTTTCGCGCGCAGAATTCCAGCGATTAGCGTCATTAGATTCAACTCAACTTACAGATGTTCAACGCGCACACCGTTTTTATTATCTGATCATGGCCGGCTGGGGCGGCGAGTTGAAATATCCGCGTTTTCAGACCAGCATTTCCGATGGCGGACATGGAAACCGACTCATTGGCGCATTGGAAACTCTGCAGGAACGCATAAAACCTGTCCACGAACGATTGAAAACTGTAATCATTGAAAATCTTGATTGGCGCAAATGTCTCGAGCGTTATGATCGGCCCAACACGGTTATGTACATTGACCCGCCGTATCCTGATAATGGCGCAAATTATGCTCATAACATGCGTGACTGGAAGGAACATCAGGAATTAGCAGATCATCTTCACAAGACGCAATGCAAATGGATTCTTTCCTCTTATGACATTCCAGAAATTCGATCAATGTATCCTAAGAACTATATTGTTGCTGTTCAAATGGCGTCTGGCATGAAGACCAAGAAAAATGGCAATGAACGCGTAATCAACAAAGAAGTGTTGATTACGAATTACTTACCCGACAGCACAGTCGTTTCGCATTTTGGTGATAAAGAGACGAGACAAATGCGAATGGTTTTGGAAACCAAAAAACGTTACAAGACAAGATTATAGCATGGTAGAAAATGACCCGATGAAAATTCATCGGGTCATTTTAGTATTAACTGCCCAATGCTTCATTCAACCAATCCAAGAATCCCTTTTCCTGCGGCTTGACTGTCGTTCCCATCGTCGCAGCCAGCTTCTCGAACAACTCGCGCTGTTCCTTCGTCAGCCTGGTTGGGACTTCGATATTGACGATCACCAATTGATCGCCGCGTCCATTCCGGCGCAAGTATGGTACGCCCTTGTTTTTGATGTGAAAGATTTTGCCCGGCTGAGTCCCGGCGGGGATTTTCAACTTATCTTCGCCGTCCAGCGTTGGCACCTGGACTTCCGCGCCAAGCGTGGCTTGCGCGATATTGATGTCGAGATTCAAAAGGATATCGTTCTCGCGGCGTTTGAAAAATTTATGCGGCCTGACGTCCAAAACCAAAAACAGACTTCCATTCGGTCCGCCATAGACACCCGGCCCGCCCTCACCCGCCAATCGGATTTGCGTGCCGCCGTCCACACCGGCCGGGATCTGCACTTTCTTCGTGACGCGCTTGCGTTCGAGTCCGCCGCCGCGGCAGGTTTTGCACGGCGATGAAATCACTTCGCCGCGCCCGTTGCAAGTCGGGCAGGTCGCAGTTTGGACCATTTGTCCAAGGATCGTGTTGCGAACTTGCCGGACTTCGCCTTGACCGCCGCACGTCGAACAACGCGTCGGCGTGGTGCCCGGCTCCGCACCGGAGCCGTTGCAACGCGAACAAGTTTCCTCGCGTTCGAACTCGATCTCTTTCTCGACTCCGAAGACGGCCTCTTCAAACGTCAGCGTAACCTGCATTTGAAGATCGCGTCCCCGCCTCGGGGTCCGGCGCGAACGACGGCCCGTCGAGAATCCAAATCCGCCGAACAACTCGTCGAAGATGTCGGCAAAGTCCACGGTGTAATCGTGGAAGCCGCCATTCATGCTGCCGAGTCCTTCCTTGCCAAAGCGATCATAACGGGCGCGCTTATCGGCATCTGATAGAACGCCATACGCCTCGTTGATCTCTTTGAATTTTTCCTCGGCGTCCGGCTCTTTGTTTACATCGGGATGATATTGGCGCGCCAATTTGCGGAACGCGCCTTTGATTTCATCATCGCCGGCGTTCCGTCCAACACCGAGAACATCGTAGTAATCGCGATTACTCATTTGTTTACACGTTTACAAGTTTGAACGTTTGAACGTTCAAACCTGCCAACTTTCCAATTATTCTTTCACTTCCCCATCCACCACATCCGGCCCGGCGGTGGACGGACCCTGCCCCGATTGACCAGCTTGCCCTTCACCTGCCGCGTTCGGCTGTTGATAAACCGACGCGCCAATCTTTTGGACGACTTGTCCCAACGCTTCGGTCGCGGACTTGATGGCGGCCACGTCTTCGCCTTGCGCGACTTTCCTGACTTCAGCCGCCTTCGCCTCGACCTCGGATTTCACATCCGCTGGAACTTTATCTCCGAATTCCTTCAAGGCTTTTTCGGAAGCATAGACCGTGTTATCCGCGTTATTGCGCGCTTCGATCAAATCTTTGCGCTTGCGGTCATCTTCGGCATGAGCTTCCGCGTCTTTACGCATCTTCTCGACTTCGCTATCACTCAAGCCGGACGAGGCTGTGATCGTAATGTGCTGGCTGCGTCCCGTCGCCTTATCCTGCGCGGTGACTTTGAGAATCCCATTCGCATCAATATCGAACGTGACTTCGATCTGCGGGATGCCGCGCGGCGCGGGTGGAATTCCATCCAAAATAAATTTGCCGAGCGATTTATTGTCCGCGGCCATCGGGCGTTCGCCCTGCAAAACATGGATTTCAACTTGAGTCTGATTGTCCGACGCGGTCGAAAAGACCTGGCTGCGGCGGGTTGGGATCGTTGTGTTGCGTTCGATCTGCGGCGTGGCGACCGCACCCATCGTCTCGACCGAAAGCGTGAGCGGCGTCACATCAAGCAAGAGAATGTCTTTCACTTCGCCGCCGAGCACGCCCGCTTGAATCGCCGCGCCGACGGCAACCACTTCATCCGGGTTGACGCCTTTGTGCGGTTCCTTGCCGAAGAAGGCGCGCACACGATCTTGAACCGCGGGCATACGCGTCATGCCGCCGACCATCACCACTTCGTTGATCTGGCCCGCGTTGAGTCCCGCGTCTGCAAGCGCCTGCTTGAGCGGAGCAATCGTGCGGTCAACTAAATCAGCGGTGAGTTGTTCGAGTTTGGAACGCGTCAATGTGGTGACCAAATGCTTCGGACCGCCCGCATCCGCCGTGATGTATGGCAGATTGATTTCGGTCTGCATCATCGTCGAGAGTTCGATCTTGGCCTTCTCGGAGGCTTCTTTCAAACGTTGAAGCGCCTGACGGTCGCCGCGCAGATCAATGCCGTTATCTTTTTGGAATTGATCGGCGAGAGAATCCATGATGCGCTGGTCGAAGTCATCGCCGCCGAGGAACGTATCGCCGCTCGTCGAACGGACCTGGAAGACGCCATCGCCAACATCGAGAATGGAAATATCGAACGTGCCACCGCCCAGATCATAGACGGCAATGATTTCATTTTTCTTTTTATCGAGGCCGTAAGCCAGCGAGGAAGCCGTCGGTTCGTTGATGATGCGCAAAACTTCAAGACCCGCGATCTTGCCTGCGTCCTTCGTGGCGTTGCGCTGCGCGTCGTTGAAATAGGCGGGGACGGTGATGACCGCCTGTGTGATCGACTCGCCGAGATACGCTTCGCAATCCGCTTTGATCTTGGCGAGGATCATCGCCGAGACTTCCGGCGGGCTGTAATCCTTGCCATCCAGCTTTACGCGGACATCGCCATTCGCGGCTTCATCCACTTCATAAGGCACGCGCTTCTTCGTGCGTTCCACTTCGGGATCATCGGACTTGCGTCCCATGAAACGCTTGATCGAGAAGATCGTGTTCTGCGCGTTGATGATGGCCTGATTGCGCGCCACACGTCCGACGAGGCGCTCGTGATTCTTGTTCACCGCCACCACCGACGGTACCAGCCGCTCGCCCTCGGACGACGGAATCACAATCGGCTCGCCGCCCTGCATCACCGCCGCGACCGAGTTGGTCGTGCCTAAATCAATACCGATGATTTTTCCCATGAAATGAATTTCTCCTTTGATTTCATGTAGGGGCATAGCGGGAAGGTTTAAGACTTTGGTTTTGAAATATTCCGCTATGCCCCTACGAATAATTTATTGTGCCACGCGAACCATCGCAGGCCGGATGACGCGGTCGCCCAGCATGTAACCGTTCTGTACGACCGCGATCACGTGTCCGCTCTCCACAGTCTCGCTGGGTTCGTGCGAAATCGCCTCGTGAAAATTCGGATCGAACAGCTGGCCTTCGGCTTCGATACGCTTGATACCTTCTGATTCAAGAATCGATTGCAGCTTCTTCTGGATCAACTCGATGCCACTGACCCACGCCCCAGAGTCTGGCGGACGGTTCTGCAACGCGCGATCCAGATCATCCAGCACGGGCAGGAATTTCCTGATGATGTCGCCCTTCATCAAAATCTTCATTGCTTCCTGATCCCGCTGGACGCGGTTCTTGTAATTGACGAACTCCGCCTGCGAACGCTGCCAGCCGTCCAAATGTTCGGCGACTTTGGCTTCGGCCTCCTCGAGGCGCTTCATCAACTCTTCCAGATCAACCTTGGGCTGTTCGTTCTCTGTGAATCTTTCCTCGACCGTTTCGGATCCCGCGTCTTTAACTTCTTCCTTCCCATCTCGATTCTTGTGCTGCTTTTTCTCTGTCATGCTTACACTCTCTGGATTCGGTATTTGATCATTCGACATTCGATTGCGAGCATCGAATCATCGAATGACGTTCTTTACTCGCTGGCAATCTGGTCGTTCACAAAATTGCTCAATAACCCGGCAACGTACCGGACGGTTGGAATGGCTTTCGTATAAGACATCCGCATCGGACCCACCACGCCGAGCGAACCGGTTGCAAGTCCGGGGACGCCATAGCGCGCCAGCACCATGGAACACTGACGAAGTTCCTCCCAGCCGCCTTCGCCGCCGATCAGAACCTGCAGTCCGCCAACATCGCTATTCGTCAGCGCATGCCGAATCATATCCTGCATGGAAGATGGTTCAACGAAAAAACGCAGGGTTCGGCGCGCTTCATCGGACTCATTGAATTCCGGTTCCGATAAAACATAGTTCAAACCATCCGTATAGATTCCGCCCGGGACGCCCTCAGAGACGCGGCGCATCTCCGGCAGGATCAGAGTCAAGATGTCCTGTTCCAGCGCGTCGGGTGGAGTTGTCAGTGCCGCGATGTCATTCGTTGCCAGACCCGCCAGAAGTCCGTTTAGGCCCGCCGCAGCTTGACTAAGTCGCTGCTGGGAAACGGCTTCGGCTAACGTCAGGATCTGCTGCAAGACTTCGCCGCCAACCAAAACCAGCACCATCAGAACCTGGCGTCCCTGTGTGGAGATCAATTCCACATGTTGGAAGCGCGCATTTTCAGGACGCGGCGCGGTGACCACGGACACGCCCTGCGATTGATGCGCCAAAACGGAAGCTGCCAGCTGCATCCATTGGTCAATGCCGGGACGCGCCTGGAGAAATTGATGCGAGATCGTATGCCGGACCGCCACCGGCAGTTCAGCCTGGCTCATCATTTGCGAAACGAAATAACGATAACCTTCTTCTGTGGGCACGCGTCCGGCAGACGTATGAGGCTGACGCAGGTACCCCATTTCGGTCAGCGCGGCCATTTCATTGCGAATGGTCGCAGAGGAGTAATCGAGGCGATAATGCTCGGTCAGCCATTTCGAGCCGACGGGCTGAGCGGCATCTATGTAATCACGTATGATCAAAAGAAGGAGCGCTTGCTGGCGCTGGGTAAGTTCGTTCATGGGTTTCACAAGGTGGCACTCTCACACGGAGAGTGCCACTGAAGCGTCACAAATCATAACATGCGGGCAAGAAGAGCGTCAATAAGAGGAATGTAAGAAATAAAAAGGCGGCATTTCCTGCCGCCGATTTTCATACTAAGAGGAGTCAAGGCTTGGGAACCGGGCGCCATGCAGGATCAAAGTCCACACCGGGATCATTGGTGAGGCGAACGCGCTCACCGCCTGAAACGGGCGCGTAGAAAATATCCTGGTTATTGTCAGTGCTTATGCCTTCGAACAAAAACCATAAACCGTCCGGAGAAAAATGGAGATCGGCAACCGGCGGGGGACTCAGCTTCACCTGATCTGCTGCACCGCTGTTGCGATTCTCATAGAGTATGCTCATCGCCCACGGTCGCACCGGACCGTTCGCATTGCGCTCAGTAAAGAATACCGTCTTTCCGTCTGGCGACCACACAGGCGCATAATCCCAAAGAGTATTTCCGCTGCGGGCGATCTGCTGCTGGCCCTGACCTGCATCGGTCATCGTCCAGATTTGATAGGCGCCAAAGCGTTTGACCGTATAAGCGATCTGATTGTCCAAAGGCGACCACGCTGGCTGGCGGGTTTCCACATCTGAAGCTGTGTTCGTCAACCGCGTTACCTTTTGATCAGCCAGATTGATAAGGTAAATCTGCATGTACCCATCGCGTATGGAAGTAAATGCGATGCGCTTTCCGTCCGGCGCCCACGCTGGTTCAAAGTCGCCGCCCGGAGCGGTTGGCAGTTCGGTTTGCTTACTGCCATCCGCGTTGATAATGTACAGTGCAGTATCCTTCGGCGGGACTTCGGAAATGTCATATTCCCGCGGACAAGGTGACACGAAAACCAATTTCGATCCATCCGGAGACCACGATGGCTGGCACGCGCCGTTCGGCATATTCGTGATCGGCTGGGCGTTATTGCTGGTGAGGTTGGTCAAATAAATTTGCGGGATGCCGCTTCGGTCAGATGCGAAAGCAATTTGGCCGTCGCCTCCGCCAACCGGGGTCGCTGCAGCTGTTGGCGTGTTCACTGAGGTAGCCGTTGGGATGATCGTTTCAGTTACAACATCGAGAGGAACGCTGGTTGGCGTCAGCGTAAAAGTTGCGGTGGGCAATTGCGGAGTTTTGGTCGGTATGACCGCCGTGGCGGTTGGCAGCGGCGTGGAAGTAGGAGGCAATGTGGGAGTGAATAACCCGGGAAGCTTGAAAGGCAGGGCAGACCGAACGCTTTCAGGCAGGCTATTGGAAAAGAAACCAGTGAAGACCACTGTTCCCACGATCAAAATCAATAATAGCAGCCATAGCCATGCCAAACCCCGCCTTCGCCGTTTGCTTGGCGGGACAAAGGGTTTTTCTTCATCAACCGGCGGCGGAGGGACAGGAATAATCGGACCCTGCGCCTTTGGCTCACTCTTCTTCTCTCCCTCCTTTTGCTCCTGAGGCAGATCGGGAACTTCCGGAGGCGGTGTGACCGTGTACTCTCCGGTCAGGCGCTGCGTCTTGGATTTCACGCCCAGTAATGCGGTCTTGAAATCGTCTGCATTTTGGAAACGATCCACCGGGTCAACCGCCATCGCCTTTTCGATTGCAGCCGCCAGACGGCGCGAAACCTTCGGGTTGCGTTTGCGAAGCGGGGTCAGCTGGGCATTGTCCATGGCGCGTGCCAGGCCGTCTTCCGGAATCATGCCAGACAGGGACGCGTAAAGGGTTGCGCCCAGGGAATAAATGTCGGTACGCGGATCCGTGCGCGCCGTGCCATATTGTTCAGGCGGCGAATATCCCGGCGTCATGGCGCGCGCACCGGTTGTCGTGGCCTGACTGCCCTGCACCACCTTTGCCAGGCCAAAATCCACGAGAAAGATATGACCATCTGGCGTGATCTTGACGTTGCCCGGCTTGAGATCGCGGTGAAGGATCGGCGGTTTGCGCGTGTGCAAATAAGACAACGCATCGCACATCGCCGCGCCGACCATGACCGCATCTTCCTCGGTGATTGTGCCCATGCGCTCCATGCGCTGGCGCAAATCCTCACCCTCGATAAAATCCATGACAAGGTACTGGCCTTGTTCGCCGACCACAAAATGATCTGAAACGCGCGGCAGATTAGGATGCCGCAAGTTGGCGAGAATCACGGCTTCCAGGCGGAATTGGCGGGAGTATTCGTCCGTTGTAAAAAGATTTTCCTTGACCGCCACATCCACGCCGAGATTTTCATCCACAGCGCGGTAAACCGATCCCATCCCACCTTGTCCAAGGATCTCAACTATTCGATATCGTTTATGAAGAAGAGTTCCGCGTTCGAGCGTCATCCGCATCCCTTCATGAGGTTCTATACCTAGGCGTGGTGATTATATCAGATTGACTCCCTGCATGTTCCGCTTCATTTTTTTGATATGAAAAAACAACCCAGGTATCGCGAATTGACGCTCTTGTCATATCATTGTAGACTCAGAATATGGAGAAGGGTTCCATCCGCCGCTGGGACTGGCTTTCGGCCTGCCTGCTCTTCCTGCTGATCCAGGTGGCAGCCGCGCGGCTCGTTACAACGAATTGGGCACCCCATCTTTATTTCGCCGAACTGACCGCGGCATACGGGACCGTGCTTGGCCTGGCATTGGGCCTGAGCGAACACAAACGCCGCATCATCATCTGGTTTGTCATTGACTACACGCTGGCATTGCTCCCCTGGCAAATGACCCACGCGGTGGAAGACGATTTTCCGTTAGCGGGTAAATTGCTCGATGTCGGCAGGATATTAATCACGTCGCTCGACCAATTCATTTTACGACAGCCGGTGAAAGATTCCCTGTTTTTCGTGGCCATCGTCAGTTTCGTCTTTTGGATCATTTCGCTCTGCGCAGGATATTGGCTGGTGCGCCATCAAAATGTTCTGGCCGCCATATTGCCGTCCGGCATTGGCATTCTCTTTATTCAAGTCTATGACAATTTCGTACCATATACATCCTGGTGGCTGGCTGTTTTTCTCCTCGTGACCCTGCTCTTGCTTGGACGGCATTATTACCTGCTTCATCAGGATGATTGGAAGAAACGCCGCGTCTTTGTCAGCGAGGAATCCTGGACCAACATCCTTGGCAGCTTATTCACCACCGCCGCTCTCGCCATCGTCATTGCCTGGATCCTTCCAACCTCGTTGAGCGCACTGCAGTCCGCGGCGAACTCGTGGAATCGTTTCACCAAACCGATCCGCGAGCGGCTATCCAACGCGGTCACTTCGTTGAACGCACCCTACGGTCCCAGCATCGGAAGCTTTTATGGTGATACGCTGGCGTTGGGGCGCAGCATCAATCAGGCCGATACGCCAGTCTTTTCTGCCAAAGTTCTTTCCTCACCAAATTTCGATACGCGTTACTACTGGCGCGGACGCGTCTACGATGTTTACAACAACGGCCAATGGACGGACTCTCCCGCGGCACGCGTGGACTTTGGGCCGGGCAGCAGTAGCCTGAACATTCCCAACGCGGACGGCAGGCAGGAGGGCGATTTCGAGTTCACGTTCCAGCTTCCGGCGCAGACTCAGTTGTACGCGCCCTCGCAGCCTGTGTGGATCAACCAGCCTGGCAGCATCCTCGTCACGCCGGTTGATTCAAATAGCTACGATCTTTTGTCATGGGATGCGAATTCGCCCGTCGAAAGCGGGGGCCGGTACGAGGTCCGCTCCGAGATCGCCGACCCAACCATTGATGCGATGCGATCCGCCTCCACCGATTATCCGCAGTGGATTACGTCCCGTTATTTGGAAATCCCGGAAAACATCCGCCCCGAAATTCAATCGCTGGCCGAACAGGTAACGATTGGGCAAAGCAATCCATACGACAAGGCCACGGCCATTACAGGTTATTTGCGCGCCAACCTGCAATACCAGACAACGCTCCCTGCGCCGCCATCCGGTCAGGACCCGGTTCTATGGGTACTACTCAGCTACAAAAAGGCGTTCTGCACGTATTACGCGTCCGCAGAAGTTTTGATGCTTCGTTCCATTGGAATCCCGGCGCGGCTCGCGGTGGGATACGCGCAGGGAAAACTTCAAAACGATACGTACATCGTACGCCAGCTTGATACACACGCCTGGCCCGAAGTCTACTTTTCCGGCACCGGCTGGGTGGAATTCGAACCCACGGTCAGCCAGGCACCGCTGATTCGACCGGAAACAACAGCACAGGTCAGCGCTGCAGGTGGGCATCCAATTACGCCGCCGAAAAAACTTGACGAAGGTGACGCGGCCAACCCGCATCCCATCCACGGATTCGTTGGCGTGATACGAAATACGAGCCTTGTATCCTCACCATGGTTCTCTATCAGTCTGGTGTTGGCGGCGGCCTTATTGATATTTGTTTTTTATCGCTATCGTCCGTTCCATCAGATGCCTTTTTATTTATCGAACATGCTGGTACGCAACAGCATGACTGTGCCGGCGTGGATCGAAAACTGGCAACGATGGAATCAACTCGAACCGGTGGAACGCTATTTTGCAAGTGTCAATTTGAGTCTGGGATGGCTCGGCGAGCGGCAGCCCCTGGATGTCACCGCCGCGCAGCGCAGCGCGCTGCTTCGCAAAAAGATGCCGTCTGCTTCGGCGCACATCGAAGCGCTGAATGTCGAACTGGAGTCCGCGCTGTTCACGCCGCGGCCCGCCAACCTGTCCCGCGCCCGACGCGCCGCTTTTTTCATCATCCTTCACGCCCTCCGCGCACGCGTCTCGAAAATCTGGGACGCGATAAATGGCAGTGATGTATACTCAGGGTAATCTCATGCCACCCGAAAAGACACAGCCTGCCGCGTTTCACGAAGCGATCAACAAACTTGGCCTTCAGGCCGGAAAATTACGCGACACTCTCAGGCAAAAAAAGATCCGCGATCTGCCGCCTTATGTCGTGGAGGACCTGACCACGCTGGCGACGAACCTCAGCAGGCTTGGGCTTCAAATGGAGGTCTTCGAAGCCGAGCACGGAAATTTGATGGCGCTCGCCGACATCGGGCAGGTCATCAATTCGTCGCTCGAACTCGACGAAGTTCTGCGCATCGTGATGGACAACATCGTGCGCCTGACGCGCGCCGAGCGCGGCTTCCTGATGCTGCGCAACGAAAGAGACGAAATGGTCACGCGCATGGCGCGCAACTGGGAACAGGAATCGATCAAAGCGGGCGAAGCCGCCACGAGCCGCACCATCGTCCAGCGCGTGATCGACTCGGGTGAACCGGTCGTCACCACCAACGCCCAGGAAGACCAGCGCTTCAGCGGTCAGGAAAGCATCGTCGCCTTGAACCTGCGTTCGATCCTGTGCGTGCCGCTCAAAGTCAAGAACGATCTGATCGGCGTCATCTACGCGGATAATCGCATTCGCTCCGGCATCTTCGCCGAAACCGAACGCAATTTATTGGTTGCGTTTGCAAACCAGGCCGCGGTCGCGATTGATAACGCCCGGTTATTTTCTTCGCTTCGTCAAACCTTGGCTGAAGTCACCGAACTTAAAAATTTGATGGACAATGTATTCGCGTCCATTGCCAGCGGCGTGATCACGGCGGACATCCAGAATCAGATCACGCTCGCGAACCGCGCTGCCGAATCCATCCTGGGACACGCCGCGACAGACATCGTCGGTCATCCCCTGGACGAGGTGCTGGCCTCCGTTTCGAAAGAGATTCAGCCGCGCCTGGCGGAAGTCCGCCAAACCGACAAGCCGGTCATTGACCTTGAAATCAGCCACATACTGCCCGAACGCGGCAACGTGGACTGGCGTCTGAATCTTTCCCCGCTCAAAGATGCCGCGCAAAAAACGCAGGGCGTCGCCATCGTCCTCGACGATTTGACCGAACGTAAAAAACTCGAAGCCCAGCGCCGGTTATTGGAGCGCATGGTTTCGCCCGCGGTGCTGGATCAGATCAACCCGAACAGTCTGCAGATCGGCGGCAAGAAAGTGGACATCACGTGTTTGTTTGCCGACATCCGCGGCTTTACCAGCTACAGCGAAAAACATACGCCGGAAGAATTGGTCGCCGTATTGAATCGTTATCTGGCCGCGGCGGCAGAAGCCGTGCTGGCTCACGAAGGCACCGTGGACAAATTCCTCGGCGACGCGGTCATGGCGTGGTACAACGCGCCCCTCCCCCAGCCCGATCATACCTTGCGCGCCGCCAGGACCGCGCTGGCAATTCGCGATGCGATTCAAAAATTGCACGAGGAGCTGCCGGAGGAAGCGCATCTTGATTTCGGCATCGGCATTCATTATGGCGAAGCCGTGTTAGGCTGGATCGGCACCGAGAAGCGGCTCGAATACACGGCCATCGGCGACAGCGTCAACACCACCAAGCGGATTCAGGAAAATTCCGCCAAAAGCCAAATCCTGATGAGCAAGGATGCTTATGAACGCGTGAAGAAGGAAGTGGAGGCCCAGCCTTATGCGCCGCTGACGGTCAAAGGCAAGGCACAGCCGTTGGATGTTTACGAGGTGCTGGGATTGAAGTAAAGCATTCTGTATGTACCTGCCGAGATCAGGGAAGACCATGCCGAGGACGTAAACGACAACTCCCGCAAAGATGCGGAGGGTTGTTATTTGTAATTAAAGAGCGCCGAAAGCAAAGTGATTAGGGCTTATCCCAAAATAACATCTATAATTTGCGTTGAGGTCGGATGGTGTAATTCCAATCGCCATGGAAGTCGTGATGGGTGATATTGAGTTCAGCCAATTGTTCGTCCATGACTTTGATGCCGGTTTGATAGGTGTGGATATCTTTCATGGCGGTGACCGTCAGTCCGGATTTCGTGGTGGTGTGGCTGAGTAGTTCCAGCATCACTTCGTAAGAGACGAGTGGCTTCGCCCGCCAATTGATGGAAATGAACGAGAACAATTGGTGTTCGATGGAATTCCACTTGGAGGTGCCCGGAGGGTAGTGACAGACGTGGAGGGTGAGCCCGGTTTCGTTGGCCAGTTGTTGCAGCGATACCTTCCACAGCCGGTTCCGAGATCCATTGGAGCCCCCACCATCGGCGAGCAGGAGCACTTCTTTTCGGGGGGTAAGCTTGCGGCCATCTTGCTGATAATACCGGCGGATCGACTCCCCGGCGAACTCGGCCGTGTCGTGGTCGAGGCCCACATTGACAAATCCCTGCTGGCGGATCACATCATAGACGCCATAGGGGATACCCTTGAGGCGCTTGCCGGCTTCGTCTTTTTCCCCAAAATCGTGTACGTTAACCCTGATCTCCTGCCCCTGCGGCTGCCATTCCCGGCCTTGATTCCAAAATTGCCGATCAATTCCACCTGCTTCGTGTCCACCGACAGGATCAGCCCGCCGCACCGTTTCTGCTTCTCGCCCATCTCGTTGATGTACTTGAATTGCGCATCCCGATCCGGATGATCTCGCCCGCTGCCCTCAATCTCCTTCTTATTCGCCTTGAGGGCGAAGCCTTTCTCTTTCAGCATCCGATACGCGCCCATCCGCGACACCCGCAGCCCCTCTTGCTTGGCCGCCTCCGCCAGATGTTCCATCGATAAACTCGTCCAGCGCAAAGTACTCTCCGGATCCCCCTTCGGGTCGGCAATCTTCTCCACCGCCTCCGCCAGCCCCGGCTGAGGCTCGCTCAGCTTCTTCCGCCCTCCCCCGGCTCTGCGGATCCGACCCCCCGGACGATAGAGCTCTCCACTTTTGATTTCACGGACCCCCTTGCGGATCGTGTCGATCGAGGCTCCGCTCGCTTCCCTGACGCGGCTGATCCCGCCCCACCCCAGCCGCAGCGCTTCCTTCGCTAAGCTGGACTTTGCTCATTTGAACCTTAATAAAAAGCGGGGTATGCTTCGGCAAGCACTCCATCACGAGGTTACCTATGCATACCCTGCGGAACGAATATATCACGATCCTCGGAGCCTTTGCA
>JAJYLQ010000050.1 GCA_021787595.1 Chloroflexota bacterium
TGTCGCTTCCGAATTCATACGAGCTCCTTTCTGATGATTAGCCGAACCGGAGCTTAATCCATCTCGGCCTTCTTCGCAAGAAACGACACGCACTTTCTATTCACCAGACATGCATATTATCTTTATCGAGTTTGCGACCTGATCCTGATGCCCAGCCTCCGTGAGGGCTTCGGCCTGCCTGTATTGGAGGCCGGGTTATCCGACAAGCCCGTATTTGCCGCGAGAATGCCGGTCATCGAGGGGCTGGACAGATTCGATTATTTGATCGAGCCGGACGAGTCTCCAGAATCCGTTGCTGCCCGAATCCGGGAATGGTCCGAGTCGGACGCCTCCCACCGGCTGCGCCGGCGCGTGCGCAGGGAGTACACATGGTCTTCCATTTTTTCGCAGAAGATCGAACCGCTGCTCGCACGCACCGCGGAGCTTGAGGCGGGAGGAAGCTCATGAGCCATGCTTCACGTCTTGTCCTGGTATCCCATCGAGGCCCATATGTGCTGCGTCCAACTGCCCGGGGCGTAAAACGCGAACGTACAATCGGCGGCCTGGCCGTGGCGTTATTGCCACTGGTCGAGAAGATCGGAGGCGTCTGGATTACCTCCGGCGAATCGGCAGGACGTTACATGATGCCGCCGCGCAAGCCGCGCTTCGAACTCCGTTACCTGCCCTTGACGGCGGAGCAGAAACAGGGGTTTTATTATGGCCTTTCGAACAACGCATTATGGCCGCTTTGCCACAGTTTCTTGGGCCGCGTCCACTATGATTTGGCGGAATGGAACATGTACGAGCAGGTCAACAGCGAATTCGCCCGGGCCGCGCTCGAAGAAGCGGACGAGGCGGACCTTATCTGGGTGCACGACTATCAAATGGCGCGGGTCCCGTTTTTCATTCGCGAGCGGAGGTCCTTGTCTCGCCTTATGTTCTTCTGGCATATCCCGTTCCCGCCGATTGAAATTTTTCGCACTCTGCCCTGGCGGCGCGCCCTGCTGGAGGGGCTGTTGGCCTGTGATCTTATTGGTTTTCACATCCCTGAATATGCCCGGAATTTTATCGATTCAGCCGTTGAACTTCTGGGCGCGCAGGCGGATGGGGATTTCCTGCATTATGCCGGACGGACGACCCAGGTAATTGCCCGTCCGATCGGAATTGATTTCGCAGCGATGGATAGTATGGCCCGTCTGCCTCAGACTGAAGCGCGAGTTCAACAATTGCACGGCGCCCTCGGCGGAAATACCTTGATCATCGGTGTGGAACGCATGGACTACACCAAAGGCATCGTCGAACGGCTGCGCGGCGTCGAACATTTGCTGGAGCAGCATCCGGGTTGGCGCGGTAGATTCAGTCTGATGCAGATCGTCACGCCTTCCCGCGATGGTGTCGAGGCCTATCGCCAAAAGAAGCGCGAAATTGACGAGATGGTTGGCCGGGTGAACGGGCGCTTTAGCGACGGTATCTGGATCCCTGTCCGCTATCAAAATCGTTCTCTCTCTCCGGCTGAGTTGGTGGCATATTATCGTACGGCCGATATTGCTCTGGTCACCCCGCTGCGCGATGGGTTGAATCTGGTTGCCAAGGAATATGTGGCCTCACGTATCCACAACGATGGCATTGTCATCCTGAGCGAGTTCGCCGGAGTGGCGGGCCAGCTTCGCGAGGCGATCATCACCAATCCATACAGCCAGGAAGATGTTGCGGCCGCCATCCTTCAAGCCCTGCAAATGCCGAAGGCCGAACAGCGGCAGCGCATGGCAATGATGCGCGCTCGGGTCAAGGCACAGGACATTCGATGGTGGGTGGATGGGTTCCTGAATTATTTTGACCATGTCTGAGTCTGGCATACTGGAAGCTGTTCTTCACCACTGCCGCGCGGGCGCGGGCCTCACCCTGTTCCTCGATTATGATGGAACGCTGGTGCCGATTGCCCGAACGCCCGAAGAAGCCCTGCCTGATGAATCATTGCCTGGCCTGCTTGGCTCACTGTCGAAAATTTCCTCTGTTCGGACCCTCATCCTGAGCGGGCGCCCGCTGGCATCTTTGAGAACGATATTGCCTGTCCCCGGCCTCGCGCTCGCAGGCGTCTATGGAGCCGAGATTCTAATGGACGGCAAATTGATTGTGCGCGGGGCGAGTGTAAGGGAGAGTCTTCCCATGCTTGTAGAAGTCAAAAAGGAATGGAGCCGACTCATCCATGGACGGGACGGCTTTATGCTGGAGGACAAGGGACGCGCCCTTGCGCTTCACGCGCGCTGGGCAGAAACGGATGAAGCGGATTCTGTGTTGACGTCAGCGCGCGAAATTGCCCTGGGCCTGGCGGATCCGCGTCTCTTCCGCATCCTGAGCGGGCATCGTTTTCTCGAAGTTGCCCCGGCGGCTGCAAACAAGGGCCAGACCGTTGACTGGTTCTTGAACATCAACCTCGCTTCGCGCTGTCTTCCAGTTTATTTCGGCGACGATAACAAGGATGAAGAAGCCTTTCCTGTGATTCGGCGTTGGGGTGGTTATTCCATTGGAGTGGGCGCGGCCTATCCGCTCGAGCAGGCGGACGCGCACCTCGCCTCGCCAGATTCTGTCCGGGAATGGCTGCGGGCGATTGCCGCCGCGTACTGATGTAAACCGATGACCAGTGGCGGGCGACGGGATATGTCGGTTATTCTTCGGTATATCCGCACAGCGCCAGCGCACCGGGGCCGGTATTGATTCCAAGCACGGGACCGGTGATGTTGATCAGCAATTCGTGCGGTGAGAATTCTTTCCGAATCCGTTCAGCGATTTGTTGAGCTTCTTCCAACGCGTTACCGTGCAAAACGGCAACATGCAATAACTTCCCCGGTTGAAGCTGCTCGAAGAATCGCTGGATGAGCACCTCGATGGATTTCTTGCGCGTGCGTGCGCGGCCTGATGATTCGACGATCCCCGTTTCGTGGTTGATCTGAACCAGCGGCTTCAAATCCAGCAGGCTGCCGGCCCAACGCGTCGCGTTGCCGATGCGCCCGCCGCGATATAAGAATTCCAATGTATCCAGACAAACAATTTGGACGAGCCGCCTTCGCACTTTATCTGTCGCCTCGACGATCTGATCCGCGTTTGCTCCGTCCAAGCGGGCGCGCGCCGCGGCTAATACTTGCCATCCCAAACTCATCGTCGGTCCCTTTGAATCGATAACGCGCACCGGAATGTTTGTTTGATCGGCAACCTGTTTCGCCAGTTGAAAAGTTCCACTCATGGCGCTGCTGATCGTCAGCATGATGATTTCTTTCGCGCCGTTTTCGATGGCCGAGCGATAAGCCTTCTCAAAATCGGCGGGGGCGGGGAGAGTCGTTGTCGGCATTTTGGAGTCAGTCTTGATGCGTTCATAGAATTGCTGCGGCGTGATGTCGATGCGGTCACGCAGGATTTCGTCGCCCCACACAACCGTTTGCGGGATGACGGTGATTTCGTATCGTTCGATCAACTCCTGCGGGATGTCACAGGTGCTGTCGGTGATCAATGCGATGTTTTGTTCGGCCACGAAATCCCTCCCAGGACTTTTGATGCTTTCAGCCGATCGGTTGAAAGTTGTTTCGTAGTGGCAAAAATAATAACATGGTCCAAGAAAAACCCGACCTTATGAAAGTCGGGTTTTCGATGGATACATGTCCCAAATGTGTGGACGATATTTCGTTACGGTCTTCGATTTCCGCCGCGGCGATCGCGGTCTCCGCCGCCTCGGCTACGGTCGCCACCTCTACTTCCGCCTCGGTTCCCGCCGCCCGGACGCGGCCCGCTCTTGTGCTGGTCCTTCCCGCGCGCTTCTTCGGCGGTCCAGCCTTCCAGCACAGCCTGCCGCGACAAACGGATCTTTCCCTGCGGGTCAATGTCTGTGACCATGACCGTGATCTCGTCGCCCATGCTGACGACATCTTCCACTTTATTGACGCGTTCGGTATCCAGCTGCGAGATGTGAACCATACCGTCCACGCCGGGAAGAATTTCCACGAACGCGCCGAAGTCCGCGATGCGCACGACCTTGCCGGTGTAAATATTTCCAACAGCCGCAGACTCGCCGAGCGACTCGACCCGCTCCTGCGCTTCCTTCGCACCAACGCCTTCGGTCGAGGCAATGTAAACTGTGCCGTCTTCCTGCACGTCAATCTTCGTGCCGGTCTCTTCCTGCAGCGAGCGGATATTCTTTCCGCCGGGGCCGATCAGCGCGCCGATCTTCTCCACCGGGATCTTCACGGTGATGATGCGCGGCGCGTGCGGTTTCAACTCAGGCCGCGATTGCGGCAATACTTCGAGCATCTTGCCCATGATGAACAGGCGCGCCTCACGCGCCTGTTCGAGCGCTTCCTTCATCATCTGCGCGCTCAAACCGGAAATCTTGATGTCCATTTGCAGGGCGGTGATGCCTTGAGCCGTGCCGGCCACCTTGAAATCCATGTCGCCGAGATGATCTTCGGTTCCTTGAATGTCGGTCAGGATTTTATAACGGCCCGTGTCATCTGTGATCAATCCCATCGCGACGCCTGCCACTGGTGCTTTGATCGGAACGCCCGCATCCATCAACGCCAGCGTCGAGCCGCAGACGGATCCCATCGAAGTCGAACCGTTCGATGATAGAACTTCGGACACGACGCGAATGGTGTACGGGAATGTTTCTTCCGCGGGGATGACCGGTTCGAGCGCGCGTTCAGCCAGCGCACCATGCCCGACCTCACGGCGGCTCTGGCCTCGGAGCGGCTTGACCTCGCCCGTGGAGAACGGCGGGAAGTTGTAATGGTGCATGTAGCGTTTGGTATCGGTTGGCGTGAGCGAATCCAATTCCTGCGCCTCGCCCAGCGTTCCAAGTGTGGCGAGCGATAAGACTTGCGTCTCGCCGCGCGTGAACAAACCTGATCCGTGGGCACGCGGCGACAAACCGACCTCGCACCATATCGGGCGGATATCCGTCGGCGTGCGGCCGTCGGGACGCTTGCCTGCGCTCAGGATTCGTTCGCGAACAATTTTATGTTCTGCTTCGCCGAATGCGGAACGCACATCCTTTTCAGCGGGATAATCTGACGCGGCCGCGCCCTCTGGAACAAAACACATCTCGGTGACGACCGAGTTGGCGAGTTCATCCATCCCGCTGTAAAACTCGACTTTGCTCAACGGCTTGTCGAGCAGCTCATTCATCGGCGCGTCGACGCGCTCGAAGACTTTCTTTTGAAGCTCTTCGTTTGCCAATGCGATGGCCGGCTCGCGTTTCGGCTTGCCGATCTCGGCCTGCATCTTGAGCTGGATGTCAATCAACGGCTGGATGGACTGGTGGCCGAAATCGAGCGCGGCGGCCATCACATCTTCGGGGATTTCGTTCGCGCCGCATTCGACCATGAGAATGGCATCCTTGGTTCCGGCAATCCGCAGGTCAAGGTCAGACGCGTCCATCTCGGCAAAGGTCGGGTTGATGATGAATTCGCTGTTCACGCGCCCCACGCGCACCGCGCCAACCGGTCCGCCCCAGGGGATATCTGAGATCATGATGGCGGCGGAGGCGGCGTTGATGGCGAGGATGTCGAGCGGATTCTCGCTGTCCGCGGAGAGCGAGAACATCATCACTTGCACTTCGTTCCGCATCCCGTGCTGGAATAATGGGCGCAAGGGCCGGTCGGTCAGGCGTGCGGTGAGAATCGCCTCGGTGGACGGGCGCCCCTCCCGTCGAAAGAACGAGCCGGGAATTTTTCCGCCCGCATATAATCTTTCTTCGTATTCGACCGAGAGCGGGAAAAAGTCAATGCCTTCGCGCACACCGCCCATCGTGGCGGCCGCGAAGATGATCGCATCGTTGATGCCGACTGTGACCGCGCCGCCAGCTTGTCCGGCCAGTTTGCCGGTCTCGAAGGTGACGGTGCGCGTCCCAACGGTCGTTGAGTAGCGTTTTGATTCGGGTTTCATTTGGTCTCCTGTTGAGGGATGAACTCATCCTCCCTCGTAAATTGTCCGCCTAGTCAGGGACTGAAGAGCGGCGGTGACGCCTTGGCGTCATCAACACTATTCAATTCCTGACAGCGGGATGGTTGATATAGATAGGGGCGGAGCGTCGCTCCGCCCCTACAGTTCACTTGTGGCGCAAATTCAAACTCTCGGTGATTGCCAGATAGCGCGGATAATCTGATTTTCGCAGATAAGCCAGCATCCGGCGGCGCTGACCGACCAGCTTGAGCAAACCACGGCGGCAGGACTCATCGTGTTTGTTGGAGCGCAGATGCTCGTTCAACTGCTGGATGCGGCCCGTCATAATTGCGATCTGGACTTCGGGCGAACCGGTGTCCGAATCGTGGCGATGATAATCTGTGATGAGTTTGGTTTTTACTTCCTTTGCAAGCGGCATGACGTATGCTTCCTTTCCTGAAATTATGCAGGTCTCCATGTCCGCAGCCGGGACCGCGGGGCAGGACCAGTCACGGGCACTGATTATACCAGAAAAGGGCGATGCAAAAGTTGATAATGCCCGAATCCTGAATTCTATTCCCCGATGGTCACAAGGTTGCGGCCGCCTTGTTTGCTTTTATACATCAGTTTGTCAGCGCGTTCGATCAGGGATTGAAGCGTATCATCCGGGCGGGCCAATGTGGCGCCGATCGAGATGGCGGTGTTCAAGTTGTGCTGGCTGCCTCCAACCCGGACTTGCAGGATGGCCTCCCGAAGTTTCTCTGCCACTTTCCACAGGCCATTCATATCAAGGCCAAAAACCAGCGCGAGAAATTCGTCACCGCCCCAACGGCCGCACGAGTCGGTCACGCGCAGATTTTGTCGAAGTGTGTTTGCCACCACGCGCAGCACTTTATCGCCGATCAGATGTCCATGCACATCGTTGAATTCCTTGAAATGATCTACATCTATGAAAAGGATTCCGAAGCGCACTCCCTTCGAGTGAAGGCCGTCGAGTGCGGCCCGGATCTTCGTTTCGATGTGCGGGCGGTTCCCGATGCCTGTCAACGGATCCAACAAAACTGTCTCTTCGGTTCTTTGCGCAGATTGGAACGCGGCGATCATTGCCTTGTTGTCGTTGAAGATCTGGATCGCGCCTGTGATCTTTCCGTTCGCTTCCTGGAGCGCCAGTGTTCGCGCAACCACGGTGAGGCGGAATCCATCGGCATGTTTTAAATGCAGGAGAACTTCGCGCTGGATTCCATCGTTGAGTGTTTGCAAAATTGGCTTGCAGTCGTCCGGCAGGTGATTTCCACTCTCGTTGTAATGGACGATCTGCTTTGGGTAAAATTTTCCAATCAGTTGGCTGGCGGATAGACCCGTAATCCGTTCTGCCCCGTGATTCCATAAAGTGATCCGGCCCGCGCCGTCAATTTGCACAACGCCGTCAAACAGGCTGTCTGCCAGCCGCCTGATTTCTTCGGCTTCTGCCATGCTTTAAATCGTAGCACGCGAATTGATTCGCTGAACTTACAAACCATTTGCATTTGAACCTGAAAATCAGCTTTAATAATACAATAAAGTCCCGGTTGATCCTTGCGAGTCGAAGAGGCAATGATGAAAAGGATTTATCTTGTTCCCTTCCTAAGTTTGCTGTTTTCAGCGTGTTCGTACACTATTTTGATTCCAACCACGCCGACCGTTCCGGTTCCGACCGCTTTGCCAACCGATACGGAATACGTAACGTCCACGTGGACGCCGTCTGCGACGCCCACGCAGCCCACGCCAACGTTTACGAGTACGCCGACATTCATCTACTCCGGTCCCACGCCAACTTCTTCCAACACGCCCCAACCCGCCGGGACAATTGGCCTGCTCGTGACCGATCAGGCTACTGCTTCGTTCCTGCTTCAGCCCACGTCGGAAAGCCCCGCGTTCGACAGCATTTTGATTTCTGGAAACCAACTTAGCTGGGGGGCATCCTGTCAGGCAAATTCCATCAAAGTCTCAGCCCACATCGCAAGCGGTTACAGCGTTACGCAAGTGACGTTGTTTACGCGTCTCAGGGATCAGGTCACTGGCTCTACCACGGATTGGAATAATGGCGCGGTCATGGATGCAAATGACAACGGCGCTTTTACTTATGAATTATCCGCAACGGCGATCAAATATTACAAGGATTTCAAAACTGCATGGGTCCAATACCAACTGGTTGCAACAAATGCGCGACATCAAGTTGTTGGCCGCACGCAGTTGTATTTGAACAACATCACAATTGCGCAGTGTCCCTGATTACCAGACGCTGGGCCTGATCGTTCGATCAGGCCCAGCGTTGGACTCGTACTTTATTATGGGTTTACAGTGCAGGAGGAGTTTTGCGGATTCCAAGAACAGCCTCCCAGATTGCAGCTGGTTTGGTTGGTGTATTGGGCACAGCCAGTGACTGTCGTCCCATTTCCATTTCCGTTGTTTGAATTGCGCGGCGGATTGTGCCCGCTGGCAGGGCAGGGAGCGAGGCTGAGCACCTGGCTGGCGCTTCTGTCAAGGAAGGTTGCAGTTGAATAAGTTGGGTCGTGGCGCGATACATCCACATACCAGAGCAGAGCCCCCAGACCACCTCCCAATGAAGCTGGGTCAAAGTGATTGGCGGCGTCGTTATAAGAATGGGTCAACGCGATTGTGCCAGCGAAAACCTGACCACCAGTGGATGTATCCCATGTGCCATTGGATGTGAGCGGCACGAGCAGGCTGCCGGAGTTCGTTTCACTAGCACCAATGATGACTCTGACATGCGCCTGGACCTCGACTAAATCGGGCGTGGTGTCGCTGGGAAGAGTGAGTGCTGCCCGGAAGGTGACGGTGGATATGGATGGGCACGTTTCACCATAATAGATTGGGTTGGGATAGGCTTGCGCTGAATCAATGACGGGGATGGGAGTTGGCGTGAGGGTAGGCGTAACCGTCGCGGCTGATAGAAATGAACCGCTTGAGCGATAACCGCAAAGTTGGCTTGAGCTGGGGGGATTCGGCCCTACGAAAAAACAAAGAATATTGGATGGATACCAGTCGGAGTAGGTCTCCGTAGTGGAATTCACTATGTCTATTGCCCGGCCCTGTGCGGAGATAATATGGCCTCCTGCGCTCTCATGTTGAATAGTGTAGGTTTCATGATAGCGAGTAGTCCCTGGCTGGCCTGCAACGTGATAGAAAAGATGCGCTATGACAACCCCGTTGTCGATGAGATTTGCTTCCAGCGTGTATCGGTTGGGATCGGGGGGCAGGATTGCATCCAGCTTAATCAAGACAGACGCGCCCAGAGTCAAATCCTGCCCATTGCGCGGTCCTGCGATATAAAATCCATCCTGTGCGGGATGCGGCAAAGCGCAGCTGCTGAGTACGAGCGCAAGAAGGGTCACTAGACCCATGAGCGAATGGAAATGCGGTTTCATTGCATTTTCTCCTTAACTTTCTGACAATCTGGATTTCACAAACATTAAAGGCGTTTGGAGAATTGCGAATCGGTCAGGCAGCTCGTGACAGCTTTTTCATACATCATCTCCTCATAAAAATCTATGGCGATAGTTTTATAATATGCGTCTCCATTGAATTGTGCTATTCCCCAAAAGTCCCAAACCCGAAGTGTTTCCATGCGATCATGGATTTCCCGCCCAACTTAATCAACCTTCTGTGTCAATGTCAGCGCGTCGCCGCGTTGACCGGGGCCGGAGTCTCGCAAGAGAGCGGACTCCGCTCACGCCTAAAACAGATTTTTTCTTTCAGGCAAAGTCCGGCGAGATTTTGCTTGAGCTGGTCAAGGCGGTTTGGAAATGATGTGACCGTGGACCGAGGATAATAGACCGTCTTTGGTCTACCGTCCGCCGTCTTTATTTCAGGACAACGCTACTGCGTGGGGGGATACTTAATCGAATGGATTCTTTCCTTGTTTCAACTTTCGCTTGCCCAAACAAAACGTTCTTCTTTCTTTTGCCCGTTGAATTAATTTCGATTATACGTGCAGTTTCGCCCGCGTTCAATGCGGTGATGATCTTTTCGTTATCCATCGAACGCGCAAACGCAAAAACGCTGTCAGCGGAATAAAGCCGTTCGTACTTTCCCCAGCGCAAAGCTTTATTCGATTTGCGAAGCGCGGCCAATACTTTGACAAAATCATGCAGATCATGATTCCATTTTGATTCGTCCCACGGGAAGGATTTGCGGCAGTCGGGATCGTGCCTTCCATCGAGACCGATCTCGTCGCCGTAGAAAATGCACGGGGCGCCGGGGTAGGTGAGAAGAAACGTCAGGGCGAGTTGAAGGCTTGGGATGTCGCGCCCGGCACAAGTCAGGAAGCGAGGCGTGTCGTGACTGTCCAGCAGATTGAGCTGCACGCGCGTCACGTCTGGAGGATACATTCCGAGAATCGAATCAATCCGATTCGCAAATTCGTTCGCATCAATGGGTTGGACGAATCCCTGATAGCCGCCGGACTTCAATGTTTCATGCAGATCGAGATGTTTGCCGGTGAAGAAACTCAAACAGGCTGCGGTGACGAGATAGTTCATGCTGGCATCGAATTGGTCACCCTGAAGCCAGCGGCGCGCGTCGTGCCAGATTTCGCCGACGATGTATGCTTCAGGATTGATGGCTTTTACGCGGCGCCGAAATTCCTGCCAGAAGGAATCATCATTGATCTCGCCAGGCACATCGAGACGCCAGCCGTCAATTCCAAATTTGATCCAATGTTCGGCCACGCTGAAAATAAATTCGCGCACGGCGGGTGTGTCCGTGTTGAACTTGGGCAGCGCGGGCAAATTCCACCAGCCCTGATAGCCGATGGCTTTCAAACTGCCTTCATGCTGGATGGCTTGCTGCTCCTGCGGCGAGGGATACGCGCCCCAATGTCGCTTGCCGTTCAAGCGGTCAGGATCGAAATGAAACCAATCCACATAAGGCGAGCCTGCGCCGTTTTCGAGCGTTTGGTGAAATTGCCAGAAGCCGCGGCTGGCGTGATTGAAAACGCCGTCGAGTACGACGCGCATTTTTCTTTTATGCGCGTGATCCAAAAGCTCGCGCAGCGCGTCGTTGCCGCCCAGCAGCGGATCCACGTTGAAATAATCGTATGTATGATAACGATGATTGGATGCCGAAGCAAAAACGGGCGTGAAATAAATGGCGGTGACGCCGAGGTCTTTCAAATAATCGAGATGTTCAGTCACGCCGCGCAGGTCGCCGCCCTTGAATCCATGATCGGTCGGCGGAGTGTCCCACGCTTCGAGATTTAATCCCTGTTTGTTTACGCGTTCGGATTTTGCGAAGCGATCCGGGAAGATTTGATAGAAGATGGCATCTGTTACCCAGCGGGGGGTATCCATTAGTAACACCTCGTGTTTGTTTTTATCCACAGATTATGTAGATTGAGCAGATTTTTTATTGCTTGATTTTTAAGATGTACATTCCGTACGGCGGAATTTCCGGGAGCGGTTTGAAATTGGAAAAGCTTCCATTTGAATTGATGGTTAAACCGGCAAATGTCCCCGTGCCAAACACTGGAGAAAGAGTCGCGTTACCGGCCTGGAGATTCGAATTGGAAAGTGTCAAACCATACCCGGTGATGGTTTTGTTTTGAAGGTTGGCAAAAACAAGCAGCGCTTCGCTGTCGTCCATGCGGAGTGCGGCATAGAGATTCGGGTTGTTGGTGTTTGCCAGCACCAGCGAGCCGGCCCGAAGCGCGGAGTTTTGATTTCGGATGGAGATCAACCGGCGATAAAGCGAGAGCAATGAATTGGGGTCATTTGTTTGTGCGGCAACATTGACCGTTTGAAAATCATTCGCGGGCGGTTCCCACGGCGTTCCGGTGGTGAAGCCGGAATTGTTCGTTGAATCCCATTGCATCGGACGGCGAATCATTTCATCCGGTTTTTCGCCCTGCATTCCGATTTCCTCGCCGTAATAAATGAACGGCGTGCCGGGTGCGGTCAACATGAGGAACGCGGCCAGCCTGGCTTTGTCCACGTTGCCATAGAGTTGACTCATAACGCGGTTCTGATCGTGATTGGTCAGGAATGTTCCGTAATTGCCGTCGGGCATGTCCTGCAGGGCAAAGGTCAATGCGCTGTTGATCGCGGAATTCGATCCGCCGTTGACGCTGTTGATGGTGCTGGCGGCCAATTCGAAATTGAAGATTTGATCCAATTGATCGCCCGTGTATGTTTTTGCAAGCGACGAACCTGCGTTGAAGACTTCACCAACTGTGTATGCGTTCGGATCGGCGGATTTGTAAAATTGATAAAAACCTTTCAGCCATTCGTGCGTGGACGGCGTGTTCTCGGTCTTATCACCTTCCTCGATGAGGCGGTTGATGGCGTCCATGCGAAAGCCGTCCACGCCCACATCATTCAGCCAGAAGCGAATCACATTTTCCATCTGCGCGGTGACCGCGGGGTTGCGATAATTCAAATCGGGCATGGCGCCGCTAAAGATGCCGAAGTAATATTTCGGTGGATTTCCCATGAGGGGATGCCAGTAATTCCCCTGGCCTGTGTCAGACCAAATATACCAGTCATAATATTTTGATGTTGGCCCGCGCAGGGCATCCGCAAAGAACGGATGCTGGCTCGAAGTATGATTGAGAACCATGTCAATGATGACGTGAATATTTCGTTTATGCGCTTCGGCCAGCAGGCGTTTGAAATCCTCCATCGTTCCGTATTGCGGGTTGACGTTGTAATAATCAGTGACATCATAACCGTGATAGGAAGGCGAAGGATTAATGGGCATGAGCCAGACGGCATTGACGCCAAGCGACTGCAAATAATCGAGTTTGGATGTGACGCCGTTGAAGTCGCCGATGCCATCGCCGTTGCTGTCATAAAAGCTGCGGACGAAAAGCTCATAGAAGACCGCGTCGCGCCACCACGGACGAGAGGGCGGTGTCGCCATGGCGCCATGGAGCCACTGAGGTGTCGGGGAAGTTGTCGAAACGGGAGACGGTTCGGTCCGCGCGGGGACGCAGGCCGCGAGGAGGAAAGTCAAGAGGAGCGGAATCAATAGCTTCGGCATGGAGACAAAAATTTCGGGGCGGCCTGTCCTGACCGCCCCGTTTGGGTTCAGCCTTTTACGCCGCCTATGGCGAGGCCGCCAACGAAATAGCGCTGCACGAACAAATAAACAATGGTCACTGGCAATGCAATCAAAATGGACATCGCCGCAAAATGCGACCACGGCGTGGTGTTCGAGTATTGGCCGACCATGTTATAAAGCGCCATCATCAATGTGAAGTCTTTGGGGTTCGTAAGGAACAGCCAGGATGTAGGATATTCCGTCCATGTGCTCATGAAGCCCAGGAAGAAGGTCACGGCCAAGACTGGCGTCGAAAGCGGAAGTGTGACCCTGAAAAATGCGCTATTCGGTGTGCAGCCATCAATCAGCGCGGCTTCTTCCAGCTCTTTGGGAATTGTGTCGAGGTAACCCTTCATGTTCCAGATGGCAAAAGGCAAAGAGCCGGAAAGGACCGCGAGGCCCACGCCGATCAGCGAGTTGCGGAGGTTGAACACCTGACCGCCGATATCAAATTGGACCTTGTTGAGCAGAACGAAAAGTGCGGGCAGAGTTGCAATGGAGGGAAGCATCAACACCGTTAGTACTGCGATCATCAATGTTTGACGCCCGGCAAATCTTAAGCGAGAAAAGGCGTAAGACGCAAATATGCCTACGATGATGGATGCAATTCCTGTCAGCGTTGCGAGACGGAAACTGTTAAACATCAGCTGTCCGAGACTCACGGGATTGGCGGTCGGCTGTTTGATGATATCTGCATAGGCCTTGAGGGTGAGGCCGCCTTGAAATGGATTCAGTCGAAGCTCGGTGGGACGCGAAATATCGCGCGGGTCGAAGGACATGCTGACGACCCATAGAATCGGATAGAGGACGATGGCAGCCATGAGCAGAAGAAATAACTGGCTGAGTATCTGTGAGCCAAAGGACATGCCTCGTTCACCCGTTGAAGTACGTCCCTGAAAATACCAGCGGACACGTGTAAGGAAGGATGGCTTTCCGGGATTAGGCATCATAGCTCTCCGTGGCACGTGTGATTGAGTTCGTGATGAGTGTCAATATAAGCAGGATGATGAAGATGTACACGCAGAAGGCGGCAGCTACACCATAAAGTCTTTGTTCATTGATCAGGCGATAGGCTGTGGTGATCAGGATTTCAGTTTGCCGCAAGGGGCCGCCGCCCGAGAGGAAGTAAATCAGATTGAACAAGTTAAACGTCATGACGATGCCATAGACCGAAGCTGGAACCATAGCGGGCCGCAATAACGGCAACGTGATGCGCCAGAATTGCTGGGACTCGCTCGCTCCGTCAATTCGGGCGGCTTCGTACAGGTCTTTCGGGATGCTTTGCAGAGCACCGCTGGCAACAATGGTCATGAACGGCCAGCCCAGCCAGACATTGGCAATCAGCAGGGCATAATAGGAAAGTGTAAGCGGCAGCCAGCTGACCGGGTAGTTAACCTGGTCAATCCAGTGTATATGGAAAAGATCGGGGCTCAAGCCGAAGAAGAATTTGCCCAGGATTGCCAGGCCCTGGTTGATGGCCCCGTAATCGGGGTCGAACATGTTGCGGAAAATATTTGCAACGATGATTTGAGGCACGACAATGGGAAGAATATACAGGGCGCGATAAAACCCTTTGAACCATAGGCCCTGCCTGTTCAGGATGACTGCGATGAAAATGCCCAATGCCACGTGAATGATCACGTTGGAAAATGTCCAAAAAAGGTTGAAGCCGAGCATCCGCCAGAAATCGTAGTACGAAAGCCCCAGTTGATTCGTCAGGATGTTGATGTAATTGGCGAAACCGACATAGTTGGGAAGAGGCGCGTCAAAGCGGAGGTTCTTCAAGCCATAATCGGTAAATGACATCCAAACCTGATACAACATCGGGTAGTATGTGATGACGCCCATCACCAGGAAGGCCGGGATCAAATAAAAATAAGGATTAAGAACCCTCCAGATTGACCTCCTGTGTACTACCTTCTTTGGTGCCGTGGGGCTTTGTGCCAGAGCGGTCATAGCGGCCTCGATTCGCTTGATGCAAACCCAGCAGAGTTATGTGTAAAAGGGGAGGAGCGCTATGTACATAGCGCTCCTTCTTGTTTTGCAAAAAAATAGGATCTTACTTTCCGTTGGCCTTGTCCATTGCGGCGCAGGCAGTTGCAACGGCATCCGCAGGAGTGGCTTTGCCAGACAAAGCGGCGGTGATCATATCTCCGAACGGTCCCCAATAGTTGCCGAACTCCTTGGTCTGGAGTCGCGGCGAACCGCTGGCGGCGATATCCGCAAAGGCTTTCACCAGCGGATCGGTGGGCGTCACGTCAGAACGAGCCGCGGGATCGCCGGCATTGTTCTCGTAGAGGGTCAAGCCATCTTTGCCAAAGGCATAGAGGCCGAAATCCACGGCGGCCTGCTGGTTCTTGCTGTTCGGATTGATGTACCAGCCGTCAATACCCATCATCGGCGCGGACGGGCCTTTCGGTCCGGCGGGCAGAGGCACAACGCCGAGTTTGCTGCCGAGAGCCTTCTCGAAGTCACCCAACACCCACGGGCCGGTAACGATCATGTCCAATTGGCCCTGGGTAAAGGCAGTTTCGAGTTTGCCTTCATCGGTGTCCAGGTTTGCGCCAGCGGCCTGGAGATCTTTGAAATACTGCAGGGCATCTGCAAAACCACCCTGTGTGGCAGTGCATTTGCCCGTGCTGTCCATCAGCGTGCCGCCGAAGCCGGCCCAGAAGCCCCACATGAAGTAAGCGCTGTTGTTAAGGCCGAGCTTCTTGCCGGACTTTACCAACGCCATCAAATCATCCGTGGTCTTGGGAGGATTCTGGATTGTGGATGTATTGTAATAGAGCCCCACGGCCTTGGCGATTCCCGGAACGGCATAGATCTTGCCGTCAATCGTCACGCCGTTGATTCCGGCCTGGGTGTATCCATCCAGCTTGCCTTTAACGAGGTTGTCAATCGGAGCGATTACGCCTTCGCGTACCTCGCTGCCGAGGTTGTCGTTCGGCGCGGTGTACAGATCGGGACCGCCGCCCGCAGCCGTGTCAGTCTCGTATTTGTTGAAGAGCTGATCGAAGGGGACTTCCAGGACAGTGATCTTGACGTTCGGGTTGGCCGCCATGTAATCGCTGACGATCTTGTTGATGGTCGCTTCTTCCGAGCCGCCGGCGTGATAGCCATGCCAAAGCGTCAACTCAACAGGCGCAACAGTCGGAGCGACAGTTGGCGCCTGGGTTGCTGGGGCAGATGTCGCCGGAGCTTGCGTCGCGGCCGGGGTCGGCGTAGCTGCCGGGCCGCAGGCGGCCAATGCAAAGGCTGCCACCAGCAGCACGCTGAGCGATGCGAGCATTCTCTTGTTCATTTCTCTGTTTCTCCTCGTTTCAAAAATTTAGACGTACATGTTAAACTTACACGTGTTATCAAAAGTATAAAAATAAATTGCCTGAATAGGCCACCACCTCCTTTGCTGAATTGAAAATCAGGCGTTATCGAATCGCCTGCTCCGTTTGAGCGTCGAAGATGTGGAATCTGTCCATGTTGAATGCAACCTGGGCTTTGTCGCCCATACGCATCTTTGAGCGTGGATCAACACGGCCTACGAATGTATTTTTCCCGGTGATGAGATAAAGGTAGATTTCATTGCCCATCAATTCGGTCACATCCACCTTGGCTTCGACCTTTTCCGCGTGGATATTCGGCGGGATGAATTCCGCGTCGTGGATGTTCTCGGGGCGGATGCCGAAGATGATATCTTTCCCAACATATTGTTCGAGCGACCTGGTGCGGTCTGCGGGGATTGTGAGAATAAAATCACCGGTATCCACAACCATTTTGTTCGCGTCTTTGCGAAGCCTGGCCGGGAAGAAGTTCATGGCAGGCGAGCCCATAAAACCGGCCACGAACACATTGTTCGGCGTATCGTAGAGATTTTGCGGGCTGTCAATTTGTTGAAGCACGCCCTTGTTGATGACCGCGATGCGCGAGGCCATCGTCATGGCTTCGACCTGGTCGTGAGTTACATAAATGAACGTGGTTTGCAACTGCTGATGAAGTTTGCTGATCTCGGCCCGCATCTGGACGCGCAGCTTGGCATCGAGGTTCGACAGCGGTTCGTCGAAGAGGAAGACTTTTGGCTCGCGTACGATGGCCCGTCCGACTGCGACGCGCTGGCGCTGCCCGCCTGAGAGTTGGCGCGGCTTCCGGTTCAATAAATCCTTGATGCCCAATGTCTCCGCGGCTTGTTCCACGCGGCGCTTGATCTCATCCTTCGGAACCTTGCGAAGCTTCAAGCCAAAGGCCATGTTGTCGAACACTGAAAGATGCGGATACAGCGCGTACGATTGGAATACCATCGCGATGTCGCGGTCCTTTGGCGGGACATCGTTGACCACGCGGTCGCCGATCCTGATGTTGCCCTCGGTGATCTCTTCCAATCCAGCCAGGCAGCGCAGGGCCGTGGTTTTGCCGCAGCCCGAAGGTCCGACCAGAACCAGGAATTCCTTGTCAGCCACATTGATGTTCAGGTCGTTGACGGCGACCATCGAGTCGCCAAACTTCTTTGTTACGTGATCGTATACAACGCTTGCCATTTCTTCCTCCTGTCTTGAGAATATAGTGACTTAACTATACACCAAACGAAGCAGGCAGGCTAGTAGTTTGTCAATCATGCTTTGATAAGTGGAGAGCCGTGAAGATTTTGCGGACAGCAGATGGTCGGATAGAGCTTCTTGAGTTTAATGCGTGCGTCAGCGGTTGTGAAACGCCAGTCAACAG
>JAJYLQ010000051.1 GCA_021787595.1 Chloroflexota bacterium
ATATTCCAACGCATCAATTTCTTCGGGAGTAAATTCGATTTCGATCACCACGAACCTCATAACCATTGGGAACTGTAAAGCCGAGTATCCCAGAATTATACAAAAAAGAAAAGTTAAAATTCTCCCCATTTGGAGTATAGTAGCGGCAACTTCGCCAGCGAGACTGGTTGGAGCAGTGGTGGAGGCGGTTGCAGTGCATATGAAACTGCCAACTCTGCTCAGTCTTCGTTCAGCCAATATCCTCAAGTGAACTGCGGAGGCTTCCGTGCCACGCCAGATGTCTCATTGGATGCTGACCCGGCCTCGGGTGTCTCGGTGTACGATACTACCAAATATCAAGGTCAATCCGGTTGGTTCGTAGTTGGCGGCACTAGCGCTAGTTCACCGATGTGGGCAGCGCGTTCCGCCGACTCTGGCGCGTTGGTCAATGCCAACTATGTTTATGCCAGCAACATTTCCTTCCGTGACATCACGGTGGGCAATAACGGCGCACCGTGCTTGGTAGGTTATGATCTTTGCACAGGTCGTGGCAGTTGGACCGGCTTGACACCATAAGACATAAATATCTTGTGTGAATATAAAAACTGTGGATGAGGCACCTCATCCACAGTTTGTTTTAGGATACAATCCGGACACCAGCGCTTGTGCCCCCGCTCGTGTGAGACTTGACCGGATAAGCACTGTATCAGCCACAGACATTCATCAAAAATAGCGGAAGAGCCGAGCAAGTTTGGTTGCGGTTTACGCATAGAAACCCGCGTAGCCCCATGACCCTCCAGTGTTTGGAATGGTTGCAACCCCAAGCAGCCGGAAAACGAGTCTTGATTTTATTTTGAGATCATGTTTCTTGGTATATCAGCCAAAAGGTGAAACATTGGATCCATCAACATAATCAACAGGTCAAGAAAACCGCTCAGGGCGTGTGTTTTCTAACCGGGATATTCCCCAAGAAAAGTCCCTGGCTCAACCCGATTGAACCCATGTGGATTCATGCCAAGCGAAAGATTGTTGAGCCGGACAAAACTTTATCCGCCAATGAAATTGCAAATCGCGTCTGTACTGTTTTTCATCAGCCTGTTTTGCCTTTCATCCAACTATCCGAAAATGTTGATTGAATCTACGCTAGTTTGATCCCAAGAATTCCAGCTGGGCCTTGTCCTGGTGATCAGTTGTCATTTCTTTTAGAGTGGCCGCTCGTGAGCGGACTCATACTCTCCGCTAAACTCTGTCTCCGTAGGGTTTGATTCGATATTCGTGTTGAATGTATCAGGGGCTACTTTACATTTTCGCTATCGTGTGCTTCGCGGCAAGAAATAGTCCAAGGGCCGCAATTACTTGCTCACCGTAGCTGATTGTCGCGGATGTACTTCTCGAAATGCGGGATGCGCCATGAATTGTCGGTAGAATAGCGCGCGAATCCGCCGCCGACCACATCGTACATCCCGCCGCGCGCCATGGATTTGAGAGCGTGAGTTGCGGCCTTCAACATTTCTTCGCGCGGCGGCGAATCGGTCGCGGCCCGGCGCAATAAAAATTCAATCGTCATCGGCTGCGGAAATTTTGGCGCATCGCCCCAGCCGCCATAACCCCAATCATAAGAATCCAACAGGGATTTGGTGATTGCGTTCAACGCTTGCTGTGTAAAGACGTTTTTGTCCTGGCTGGGAACCATGGGCGCTTGAATGTGTTGGATGACCTGCCTGCCAACGCGCTCCGCTTCGCCTCGTTCTTCGTCCCACACTTTTGCAATGTTCGACAAAACTTCTTCGAATGACGGCATGTTGTAACGGCGGACAGGCGGGAAGTATGTGCCGGCGTAGAACGGAAGAAGATCGGGCGTGAGAAATACCGACATCGGCCAGCCGCCAGAACCGGTCAGGGCGTTCGTGGCCTGCATGTAAATGCTGTCGAGGTCGGGGCGTTCTTCGCGATCCACTTTGATATTGACGAAATTTTCATTCATCAAGGCTGCGATTTCGGGGTTCTCAAATGACTCGTGTTCCATTACATGACACCAGTGGCAGGCTGCATAGCCTATGTTCAAAAAGATGGGCTTGTTCTCGGTGCGAGCCTTGGTAAGAGCTTCTTCACCCCAGGGATACCAGTCCACGGGATTATTTGCGTGTTGGAGGAGGTAGGGGGAATTTTCATTAATCAGGTGATTTGGCATGATGTTACCTTTAAACTGAATCCAAAAGAACTGCTTGGTTTAGATTATAGCCCAGCACATGAGCGCGAACGACACTCCCGTGGAGCAATATCACTCTCAAACACAGATACCACAAGAAATTTGCACTCCGTAAGGATTCGGATTATTTTTCTCCAGACCATTTCATCACACTGCAAAGTTTTGTAAATTACGTGCTCTAAAAAGGTTTATCCTGTTGTGCCCCACGCTTGCGACTTATCTTCAATGGTTTTCCCCACTCTGGCAAGGGCCTCCTTGTCGCGTTTGAGATTTGGCGAATTTATACTTTTGTTGATTGACAACGACTGTGTGTAGAAGATTTTTGCTTTTTAAAGTCACCCGCTTCTTCGCAATCCAATATTGTACAAAGTCAATGCCTCACCAGGACGGTCACCAGGCTCACGACGGATAGTCAATGCTTGGTTACGGTCCCGAAGTGTTTTGATCCTTCAGCCAATTCTTGAAGATGAAAGCCGGGTGATACCAGACATAACCGATGATCTGACTGAGTATCAAACAGACGATCATAGCCAGCCGATTAAAAGGATTTGTATCCATGGATATCTCCTTTAAAAAAGGAAAAATATAAATTAGCGTCCGAAATTAACTTCAGCCGTCATGCCCCAGCGTATGGCGGGATTTCGATCCGTCAGCAAAATAGTCACCTCGTAAACGATGTTGCCTAGATTCTCCGAATAATTTTGGGCAATAGACTGAACCATGCCATTGAGCGTCACACCTGGAATGGCATTGAATGTAACAGTGACAGGTCGTCCCCGCTTTACGTTTACCACATCCATCTCGGTCAGGTCCGTGGTTTTGACCGCCCAACTCGAAAAATCAGCTACGGTTACGACCGGTTGGCCCGCGGACGCAAGCTCTCCCACTTTGAGATTCAAATTCGTGATCGTGCCGGCAAATGGTGCGCGCACTTCAGCATTTGCAAGCGCAGCACGGATGCCTGCCGTGTTCTCAGAAAAAGAAGCATCTTGAAGGGCACTATAGTCTTGCTGCGCTTGGTCCAACTGTGCCTTTGCGCCATCCAGATTGGATTGAAGTTGAAGCCATTCAACTGCCAATTGATAATAGGACCAGGCATCATCTAACTGGCTTTTATAGTATTTTGCGGCGCTCTTATAAACCCGGGTTTGTTCTTCCAGGCTTGTGGGCTTTAACCATTTTTCGCTGATGTAGCGGTACGGCTCAAAGTCCGCGCGCGCTGCGTTTAACTTCTGAAGAGTTGTGTCCGCAGCCTGAGAAGGAGTCATTCCTGAAAATTCAGAAGGGACGTCGAAGTTATCCAATGCGTATTGTGCGTCGTAGACTGCGTCATAGGCGGCGGTCAGATTCTGGGCAGCAATTGCGCGCGCGGATTCGAGGGTCTGCACCTGGTTACCTTTCAATGTCGCGATGACTTGCCCCGCTTTGACTTGATCGCCTTCTGCGTTCGACACCTCGCTGACCAAGCCGCTGGTGTTCGGCGCGATGTTCACATAACGAACGGGTTCGACTCTTCCCTCGACAATGGTTCCTGAAGTCGCGGTGGGGACGGGCGAGGTTGCCGCTGATGCTTGATTAGTTATTGCAACGCTTTGGCACGCGGCGAGAATCAATATGGTTGCCGATAAAATGATCGTCACAACACGTTTCTTCGTTTTCATACCTGCTCACTTTTTATTTTGTTTGAAGACAAGCAGGAATACTCCGATCCCTGCCAGAAGAGTCGGACCAATGACGTGCGGAAAGATCATTCCTCTACTCAACAGATCAATGATCAATGCTCCGCCTGCGATAATCAAAATTGTTCCAATAGTTTTTCTGATCATGTTCGCTCCTTCAATTCTGTTCAATGTTCAAATGATCGCTGACAATTTGTCCATCCGCGATCTCAATCGTGTGAGGCACCGCGCGCGACAAATCCCGATCATGCGTCACCATCAAGACGGTCTTGCCTTGTTTCACTAAATCTTTGAAAAGGCTGAAAATGTTTTCCGCCGTTTTGGAATCGAGGTTTCCCGTCGGTTCATCCGCGACGATGAGCGGCGGATCGTTTGCCAAGGCGCGGGCAATTGCCACTCGCTGCTGTTCTCCGCCCGAAAGCGCAGATGGAAGTTTATAGGCTTGGCCATCGAGGCCAACCAGCTCCAACAAATATTTGGCGCGTTCTTCGCGCATACTCGAAGAATACATGTTGCAAAAATCCATGGGCAACATGACATTCTCGATGGAAGTGAGAGTCGGGATCAGTTGGAAGAATTGGAAAACGATGCCAAGATTCCGTCCGCGCCAAACCGCGACCTGACCTTCATTCAATTCATGAATGGCTGATCCGTTGACAAAGACTTCGCCCGCGGTCGGGCGGTCAATGCCAGTGATCATATTGAGCAGGGTGGATTTTCCGCTTCCCGATTTGCCGACCACGGCGACAAACTCTCCAGCATGGACTCGCAAATCAACTTCCCGCAATGCAGATAATTTTGCCGATGCGCTGGCAAATGTTTTGGATACCTGTCGCAATTCGATCAAGCCGCCATTTGCCTTGTGTTCTATTTGATTTGAAGCTTTGTTTGTCTTCCACATTTTCGCTCGATGCACATGTCGTAAATTTCATCGCAGATGATGAACGCGCAGCATCCATTCATAAAAGTTGTTGCCATAGAAAATCGCTGCCAAGATGCACAAAATCACGATGACAACGATAGCAATAGTGATGACCAATTTCTTTTTGTCCATTTTCATTTCTCCTATTTTCATAATTTTGAATAACCATACTTCTTGGTTTATTCATAAGATAAAAGTTCTCGCGCACTGGTCTGCGATGCGTTTCGCGCGGGCAAATAACAAGAGGCTGTTGTAGTGACAAGGACGATGAGAAGCCAGATGAGATAACTGCTCAATGGGAAAGTGAAAGGCAATGGCACATAGAGGAATTGATTGCCGACCTGATTATCCAAGACGTAAGTCATCGGCAAGGCCGCGACCAGGCTGATGAGCCAACTGATCAAACCGATGAAGAGTCCCTCGGCGATCACGATCCATTGAACATTGCCATTCGAGGCGCCGATGGCGCGCATCACGCCGATCTCGCGCTGGCGCTCGAGCACATTCGTGCTCATCGTCCCCATCAAACCCAGGCCGCCGACCAAAGCCAGCAGCACCGCGGCAAATCCCAATGGGATGATGACGATGCTGAAGTGAAAGTCAATGAAATCGCGTTCGTCAGTTACCGTCGTCAATGACGAGACATGCAGACCGGCATTTTCAAGTTGCTTTTCCAAATCAGGCGCAACCTCGTCGAGCGCCTGATTCGGATCCGTCGCGCCCCAAATGCTGTCAATGGTTCCAACGCCGCCGAAAGTTTTTCCATAATAAGAATCGTTGAGATAGATTCCATCGGGCGACATTTTCTCTTCCACTATTCCAACCACTTGTAATGTGACGTTCTTTCCGTTGATCTTGAATGGAACGCGGTCACCAAGTTGAATGTTGGGATTGTTGCGAAGAAAAGAATCGTTGACAACGACCGAATCCTGATCCTGCAGAGTCAGCCAACGTCCCGCGAGAAGCGGAAGATGAAACATGCTCGTTGTGGGCGATACGCCGCTCACGGTCACATTGATTGGCTGGCTGAGGTTGGCGTAAACAGGATAAGCATCATTCGTCTCGTGAAAGCCTTCGATACGCACGACGCCCGGCACATTGCGCGCAACACTTTCCACCTTTGCCAACGAATACGGATTCTGAAATGCAATCGTGACGCTGTAGTTGCGATAAGCAAGGATGGTCTGGAATTCCTTTTGCAGCGCATCGCGCACATTGATCACCGTGATCAAGATCGCGCCGCTCAATGCCAGCGGCAGGAGAGTCAGGATCAAGCGCAGGCGGCGGCGAAATGTATTCCGCAGAGAAAGCATCAACGGTCGAGAAAAGAAGCGGCCATGTAGTCGTTCAAAGAACTGAAGCACAGAACTTGGTTTGCTTTCCGCCGCGCCCAGACCATAATCTGAGATCGCTTCGCGGACTGTCACGCGGGTCCCTGACCAAATGGGATAGAGCGCGGCAAGGAACGGCACACCCAAACCGATCAACGTTTGAATCGCAATGGCTGAGAACGGAATGCTCACGGATTTGAGATCGAGGTTGAACTGACTGCCAAGCAATTGCGCGCTTTGAATGCCGCCCAAGATCGAGAGAGGCATCGCGATAGCCAGCGCCAGCAATCCGATGATCAGCACCATGACCCGATACATTGCCGCGATTTGATTCGGGCGCGCACCGACGGCTTTCATCATGCCGATCTGCCGCACTTGTTGCGCGAGCAGCGCCGTGATCGAATTGAAGACTAACAGCGCGCCGCCGAACAATGTGAGGAGGCTGAGCGAACCTAAAACGATATCGAGTGCATCCAGAACCGTGCCGAGCGGATGTTGTCCTGGATTGGGAACAATGACCGCGCTAACGGTTCCTCCGCTGTTCTCGATCCTCTGTTGGATTTGATCCGCGACTCCTTGAATGTATGTCTTATCGAGTTTATTGTTTGCAACGACGATGCGAAGTTCGTTCATCTCGGTCGGTTCGCCAAGATATTTGAGCGTTTCTAACGACACATATCCATACGCAATGCCTGTGCCGGGCGATGGGGTGCGATTGAAGTCGTAAGCGGTGCCAGCGTATTTCAGAGTGGCGGTCTTGTCGTTGTTGATTTGAACTGTCAGTGCGTTGCCGATGTGGAGATCGGGCATCACAGCGAGATTCAATGAACTTCGTTCAAAAAGAATCTCGCCGTCGGCTGGGGGCCATGCGCCGGTGAGGGGCGTGACTTTATCAATGCGGATGTCGTTGAAATCGGGAAAGGCCGAGATTTGAAGATTGACCCATTGATTCGTCCCGACCTTGAGACGCACAGTGGTGTCATGCAAACCGTCGGCTTGTTCGATCTCGGGCATTTGACGAATCATCCGAAGAAAATTGAGATCGAAGCCTTGCGGAATAACAAGTGTGGCATTGACGGGATTCACCGCTGCAAATTGGCGATCGAACGCCGCGCTCAACAAACTTTCCGCGTTGATCAGTAAACCGACGGTGAATACGCCAATTGCCAAGGACATGACGACAATCGCAGTGCGCGTCTTATTGTGTGAGAGATCGCGCCATACTTTTCGCCAGCGCGGTGCAAACAATAAGTAACTTGACATGCGGCGAAGGATAAGGGAGAAATGATTTGACTTGTAGTCTCTGCGGTCATCGCGAAGTATGACTGCGGTCACGAAAATAAATGTGACCGCAGTCATGTGTGGGAAAGAACGCCGCATGTTATGATTTGGGCATGAAATCCGCAAGAGAATTAGAGCCTGGCGTCCTAACGACTTTCCGCTTATTCATTGGAGTGCAACTGGCGATTTCGCTTCTCAGTCTGGTTGTGCACGGATCGCAAGGATTCGCTTTCAACATGCGGCGATCTGACGTATTTCCGATCTCTGCCTTTAGCAGTCTGGAGTCGGGATTGTTGTTTGTGTATTTGTCCATGCCGGGTTTGGGGCGTGCGCTCAAATCGTTTTATCTCCCCATTGGGATTCTTTGGGCAACCGCGGGGCCGATCCTTGAGCCGCTGATCGTGCTTCGCTTCAGTGGCGATAACTTTCAAACGCTGCTCGAACTGGTTCTCTGGCAGCAGATCATCGTTCTGTTCATTCCATTGATCGTAATTAGTTGGCAATATGCAATGCGGCAAGTGATCTTATTCTGCGCGCTCACCGCCGCGATCAATATCGCTTTATTGTTGTCTACAAATATGGCGATGACTCCCTTGGCACTCGTTGGTTCTCCTCTAGCAATCGTTTTCATCGAAGTCGTGGCTTTCTTGTTGGTGGGTCACATGATCGTAGATTTGTTGAAAGTCCAGCGTGAACAGCAAAACCGTTTGGCGGAAACCAACAAACAATTGGCGCAATATGCGTCTACCATTGAGCAACTCGCCATCAGCCGCGAGCGCAATCGCCTGGCGCGCGAATTGCACGATGTGATGGCCCACACCATGAGCGGTGTGGCGGTCGAGTTGGAAGGTCTGCGCGCCACCATGCCAAGCGAACCAAAGCAAGCCACTGCTTTGCTCGATCATTCACTGCAAGCCATCCGCGAAGGGCTTAGCGAAACGCGCCGCGCCTTGCAGGAACTGCGCGCCAAGCCGCTCGAGGACTTGGGTTTGGCGCTCGCGATTCAAAGCCTGGCAGAGTCTTATGCGGCTCGCTCCGGCTTTCGACTTGAATTGGATATTGATCGCGATCTTGACGAGTATCCATTTGAAGTTCAGCAAAGCCTCTATCGGATCGCTCAAGAGGCGTTGGCAAATGCAGCGGATCATGCTCAGGCTCAATATGTTCAAGTGAAATTGAAACAAGATGGAGATCAACTCGAATTTACGATTCGCGATGACGGACGCGGATTCGATTCGGATCGCCCTGAAAACGGAACCCGTTATGGACTGCTTGGGATGCGCGAACGCGCCGAGATGATCGGAGGAAAGTTGTCGGTGGAGAGTCGGATTGGGATGGGCACGCAGGTCTCGTTCCGAGTCGGAGGCGGGCGATGACGAATCAATCGCAAGAAAAGATTCGTCTGCTCATCTGCGACGATCAAGCCATTGTCTGCGAAGGTCTGCGCGCCATGCTCGCGCCCGTTTCGCAAATCGAAATTGTCGGCGTCGCGAACAGCGGACTCGAAGCGATTGAACAAACTCGTAAACTAAAGCCTGATATCGTTTTGATGGATTTGAAAATGCCCAAGATGAATGGTGTCCAGGCGACGAAAGCGATACACGAGCAATTCCCCGATTCTCGCGTTCTCGTGCTTACCACTTATGATGCCGACGAATGGGTGCTCGACGCGATCCGTAACGGCGCCGCTGGCTATTTGTTGAAAGACACGCCGCAAGAAGAATTGGTCAAAGCGATCGTCAACACGGCGAAAGGATGGAATCCAATTGATCCGCAGGTGGCGGGAAAAATTTTGGATCAGGTTGCACATCAGGATGCGCCAATCGTTCCAGATCAAAAATTGATCAGCCAATTGAGCGAGCGCGAGCGCGAAGTGCTTCAACTATTAGCAAACGGTTTGAGCAATTCTGAAATTGCTCAAAGATTGTTTCTTTCAGAGGGGACTGTAAAGAATTATGTCAGTGTGATCTTTTCAAAGCTGAATGTCACCGACCGGACTCAGGCTGCCATCCTGGCCATACGTGCAAGATTAGCGCACTCGGGGGAAAGCAAAAGTTCGACTTAACCCATTCGACACATCAAGCGCGAGCCTGATAATCCTCCGCTCACAAAAACCAGGCATCCCTTTGCGAGAAGGACGACTGATGACATTCCTGGTCGAAGCTGAACTCGATTAATGTTCGCGCGGGAGGTCGCCCTGGATAACTTGCCGATTGAGCAAAAGTATTACCTTGGAAAGTCGGCTTGTGAAAGTGTACAAGCACAAATGACAGCTTGCACAACAATAATGTGATTTTTTTCACAATCAGGCAGTTTGTCATTGTTCACCTATGATAAGTGTCACTATAACCTCTTTACAAAAATTGCTATTATTTTCACAAATTTATACGGATATGCACATATATCTAAGGAGAGAGGATGAACTCCGCACTTGAAACTGAAGTTGTCCAATTACATGCCCAGGTTTGCGCGGGCTTGGCCGATCCAAATCGCATTTTGATTTTATATGAGCTATCTCAATCCCCGCGTAACGTAACAGAACTAGCCACAAATCTAAAGATGCCACAGCCGCTGGTCTCGCGCCATTTGAAAGTTTTGCGGGAGCGGGGAATGGTGTTGGCAGAACGTCACGGGACGGTTGTTGAATACAAGCTGGCTGACCAACGTCTCATCGAGGCGTTGGATCTTCTCCGTGCTGTTTTACGTGACACGCTGACAAAGGGTGCGGAACTCGCTGAAGCAATTGCATAACGCGCAATCGCGCGATCAAAATTTTTTGGAGGCTAAAATGGCTGCACAAAGAGACAAGCTCACGTTGGTGGTCCTGAGCGGAGACCTGGACAAGGTGATGGCTTCATACATTATCGCAACAGGCGCGGCCGCGGCTGGAATGGATGTGGTTATGTTCTTCACGTTCTGGGGGCTCAAGGCGATCCAGAAAGGTAATCTCACGGGCAAAAGCTTGTTCGGGCGGATGCTTGGTGCCATGAATCGCGGCGGCCTGGACGCGATTGGACCATCCCGTTTGAATATGGGCGGCATGGGTCGCTGGATGTTCAAGCTGATGATGAAGCAAAAGGGCGTGACTCAATTGCCGGAACTGCGGGATGCCGCCGTTGCTTTGGGCGTCAAGATGCTGCCGTGCCAGATGAGCATGGACGTCATGGAGATCACATGCGATGATCTCATCCCTGAAGCAGCCGAACCTGTCGGCGTAGCAACCATGCTGGAACATGCCAAAGAATCAAACATTCAATTCTTTATCTAACCAAGGAGTCTAAAATGACTGACACGCTCAAACTCTCCCTCGATTTCAAAGGTTTGCTTTGCCCGATGCCTGTTGTGAAGATTGCACAGGCCATGAAGCAGGTACAGGTGGGTGAATCGGTGGAAGCCGTCGCGACCGACCCTGGTGTGATGGCTGATATCCCAGCCTGGGCACGTACCAGCGGCAACGAAGTGATCACTCTCGAGAAACGCGAGAAGGATATCCGCTTCGTGGTCAGGCGTCTGAAATAATTGCGATGAAGATAAGCGTCATGTGCTCATGACGCTTATCTAATCCCAACAAATATTCAGGTATCCATATATGAACATACTTTTGATTTCCCAGCTTTTCGCTCTTGCCGGACTTTTAGCGGGTGTCTACGGAATTTATCGCCGCTACCTCGAAACGAAGCATCGCGCGCTTCCTGCCGACAAATCTCCGCTTAAAGGAAATCCGATGCATGGCGTTACTTATGCATTTACGGTGGGTATGATGCCATGGGCCAAAGAATCAACGCGTATCCACATGATTGCGTATCTGCGCGGGATCGGTTTTCACGTTGGCATCTTCACTGCAATTGGCGCATTGCTGATCAGCCCATTCTGGGGTTTTCTGCCTCAGCCGCTGGCTTTGTTTCTCGTGGCTGTGCTTTCTCTTGGCTCGTTGTTTGGTGCAGCCGGCGGTGTGATGCGCATCGCAGAACATAACCTGCGCGGGATCAGTTTGCCCGACGATCATTTCGCCATCTGGTTGACAACGCTCTTTATGGCGGTGACCGCTCTCGGCGTCCAGAATGAGGCGATGAGAGTCCCAATGTATATCATTGCGGGCATGACATTGATCTATGTTCCGTTGGGAAAAATCCGTCACTGTCTGTATTTCTTCTTCTCGCGCACGTTCTTTGGAAAGTTCTTTGGGCGCCGCGCCGTGTTTCCCCATCCTGAGCCTGTGAAGTAGAGGTATGCCATGACTGAAACGATTGAACTTGCCCTAAAGACCCTTGAGTCACAACTCAACCAGCCTTTGGAGACCGCGCTGGAGGCTTGCGCCCGTTGTGGAATTTGCGCTGAGGCCTGCCATTATTACCGCGCTGAACCCAAAGTCGAACACATTCCCGCTTATCGTTCAGAGCAGTTGCGAAGCGTTTATCGCTATGAACATGATTTCCTGAGCCGCATCTTTCCAACATGGACACATGCTAAGAAGCTCGACGAAACCACACTGGCAAAATTATCCGAGATGGCATATAGCCAATGCACGTTGTGCCGGCGATGTACCGTGAATTGCCCGCTGGGCGTGGATACTCCCTTGATGATGCGCGCCATCCGCGCCATGGCCACCGCGGCTGGGACTGCGCCTGAGATTTTGGTGATGCTCGCTGACTCTGCCATTGAAAAAGGCAAAGACCCTTCCTTCTTCAAAGACATGTTCTTGGATCAAATCCGGGACATGGAAGTGCAGATGCGCGACATCATGGGCGATCCAAACACAACGATTCCGGTGGAAAAGCAAGGCGCGAAGATTCTGTACGTTCCGCTAGCAGGTGCGCATACAATATTGCCGCCAGCGATTGTGTTCAATGCCGCCAAAGAGGATTGGACATTAAGCATCTTCGAAGCTGCCAATTACGGCGTTTTCCTGGCGGATGTAAATCGCGCCAAACAGGTTGCGAAACGAATCGTGGATGAAGCGAATCGGCTTGGCGTAAAAGAAATTGTCATCGCCGAATGCGGACACGCGTATGCGTCGTATCGTTGGGATGTGCCAAACTGGTTTGCCGGTCAATTTGACTTCAAGGTGCGTTCATTGATCGAAGTGCTGGCGGAATATATTCGCGACGGAAAGATCAAGGTGGATCCCACTACTATTTCGGCGGGAGTGACCTATCACGACTCTTGCAACCTGGCTCGCAACGGCGGCCTGATCGAAGAGCCGCGCTATGTATTGAGCAAGATCACTACTGACTTCCGGGAGATGACTCCCAACAAAGCCGAAGCCTTGTGTTGTGGTGGTGGCGGTGGGTTGGTGGCGCTGGCTGAATACACGGATCGTCGCCTCGCGGCAGGCAAGCCCAAAGCGGATCAGATCAAGAAGACAGGCGCAAAGATTGTTGTTGCAGCTTGCGAGAACTGCCGCCTGCAAATTGGGGATTTGAACGAACATTATCAGTTGGGCGTTCACATCTCTGCGCTGACTGACCTGGTTGTGCGAGCGATGAGGTTGCCGAAGCCCTTGCCCGGACATGAGGCTGAGCATCTGTTTGAAGGTGAGAAGGCTCCTGTGCTTGGCGATTAATTGTTGGTGGAGTGAATACGCAAGGGCTGTCTCTTGCATGGACGGCCCTTGCTTTGGCCTGACGATTTCCTACGGCTTTGGTGCATGAAAGGCTAGACAAAAGGGGCGTGAGCAAGTACCTTTGAGTTTATGCCAAAACAAACAAAGACCAACTTGCTTATTCCGGTCAAATCGCACACTGAGTCCGGATCATGTCGCACACTTCGAGCGCGAGGAAAGCGCACTGAGATTTTTATTGTACCTTATTGGTGTTGGACAAATTCTTTTTGGCTCTGATCTTCCTTGGAGAATCTTCTTTCAATTCAATCCGATGCGCGTTATGAATGATGCGATCCATCAGCGCGTCCGCAATCGTAGGATCTGGAATTCGCCGATGCCATTCAGCCACAGGGACTTGAGTAGCGATCAAGGTGGAGGTGTGTCCGAACCGGTCATCCAGAATTTCCAAAAGGTCTTGTGCATTTTGCAATGTAATCGGGTCGCGCATCCAATCATCAAGGATCAATAGATTCGTACGCGCCACGGCTCGCAGCCACCCAGACCATGAACCATCTTCACGCGTTTGAGACAGGGTATGCAATAATCGCGACATGCGATGATAACGAACGGTGAAGCCATTGCGCGCCGCAGCGGTCCCCAACGCACAAACTAAGAATGATGTAGCCTATCCATGTTTCTGCCTCCATCTGTATGACGTTTTTTAATTGGGATTTTGCCGATCAGTGCGATTTTTGTGGGGATGCCCAAAGGATTTCTTAATCAAATCGATGAGGTGATCGTCTTTTGGAAACAAGTAAATCTTAGTTCTCTCCTCGTGGAGTACGAAATCAGGCGGAATGATTTTTGCATAGATATATTGATAGATTGTCGTTTCGGACACATCCGCTTTCTTCGCGAGGCCATTCACAGTCCAAAGGCCGTTCCATTCATTAGCACTACGTAAAAGAGTAAAGCGCAAGCTCCAGTTTCGCTTCAGGCGGCACTTTTGTACAGTTTTGGCAGGGACCTCATATTTTCGTAAAGTCCTCCGACTAAAAGGCACTTCTGAAAAATCCACTGTCCGCTTGATAAAGGGCACCGGAAATTGTATATCCTTCAACCGGTCACCATTATTTCATCTGTTCAAATTGTGACATCTGTCACTAGACCGGGGTAAATTCCCCACCTAGAATACTAATGAGGATAATACTATGGGTAGAAACACCGTTGGAAAATTGTCATCACTGGGCACAAAACCCTCCCTTGGACCTTTGGAAACCCAGGTGATGGAAATCATCTGGAATAATGATGAGGTCACCATTCGGGATGTGTATGACACATTGCGACAAGAAAGGGACCTAGCTTACACGACCATCATGACGGTTGTACACAACCTCCATCACAAGGGTTTGCTAAGGCAACGCGTGGATGGAAACACTCACTATTACACTGCCAGTCAGAGTCGCTCACAGTTTGTCAGTTCCCGAGTTGGAGAATTGCTGGACATCTTGTTGGAAGATTTTACAGAGCCCGCAGTGGCTCATCTGGTCGAACGTTTCAGCAAAACTGATTCGGCACAGCTTGCTGAACTTGAGCGCATCATTGCAGAACGACGCAAGGTGCAAAAGAAAGAATAAGAGTGCTCAGCAGCTACTGGCTCTCGGCGGTAATCTCTTACGTGCTCGAAAGTTCAATCGAGTTAGCAATCGTTTATCTGGTTGTCAAGGCCGTCATGTGGTTGAAAGGTTTACACGGCCCATCGACCAAAAGCCGCTTTCTGCTACTCGCCTTAGTCATTCCAGTCGTGATTAGCCCTGGAGTACATCTCATCTTCCCATGGGTGGATCGCCTGGCTATTAGCATGCAGATCGAGGAGGCTTTACCCATTCTGAACGGGTTGCGTTCCTGGGAACACCTAGCGGCCCCGTTTATGGTAATTGCGTTCATTTTATTATCTGGCTATAACTTGCTGGCTGGTTTGGCCGTTTCTCTGCGCGAAACCCGTACCGACGCAAAGCAAGGATGGGCGGTAAGTCGGCGTGAGCAAAAAATCGTAGAACGTCTGGCGAAGCGATTTGCACTTCCTCATCAGCCTCTGCTCATTGTTTCGAGGCGGCGCCCTGCCACAGCCTACAGCTTTGGCTGGTGGCGCCCAATCATCACCCTAGGCAGTGAATGCTTAAGCTCGTTGAAGGCTGATGAAATCGAGGCAATCCTTGCCCATGAACTGGCTCACTTCAAACGCGGCGACAATTGGCGACTCTTGCTTGCCAAAACCTGCCGCAATTTGATGTTCTTCAACCCCATGGCTTACTTAGTCTATGCTGAGTTTAGCGAGGCATGTGAGCAGTCTGCCGATGACCTCGCCCTGCTAGTAACCCACGAACCTCTCGCGCTGGCATCCGGCTTGCTCAAATTCTGCCGGATGGAGAATATGCACAAGGTGCCATCTGGAAGCATGGGCTTCCTAAGGCGTAATAACCAGTTGGGGTGTCGCATCCTTCGCCTAGTCAATTATTGCGAAGACCAGGAATTGGTTGTGGCCAGCAACACCCTGTTCTACAGCCTTGCCATCACCCTGGCAGTTGTGCTCAGCCTGATATGAAAGGAGGCTGCTCTTTTTTTGTCAAAAACTACTAATCAACTTCGTACTGATATCCATCGCAGTTCTGACGAGCGAGGCTCGTCAAAGTCAAACCAAATCCATTAATGAGGAGAACATTATGAAATCCAAACTAATCCTGATCCTATCCGCTCTGCTGGCTGGATCCATGTTACTCGCAGCTTGCGCCACGCCCACTCCGCCGCCGCCGACGGCGGTCCCGCCCACTCAGGTTCCACCAACCAGCGCCCCGACGGCTGTCCCATGGACAGCTCCCAAAGGCGCTCTCGTCTCTTACCCGGTTCAGACGCCGCCAAACATTGACGGTAATGCAGATGACGTGGCTTGGGCTCAAGCACAGGCAACCGTTATTCCAGTGGCTACATTTGGCATCCCAACTTTCAACTGGACCGTGAAGTCCGTTTATACCTCTGACACCGTCTATTTCCTGATCCAATATCCGGATGCAAACGAGGAATTCAGCCGCGGTCTTTGGGCATACGATCCCACGACCAAGTCCTGGGGGATCATCTCGGACGACTTCAATGACGAAGACGAGTTCGGTCTTTTTTGGAACATCAATATGCCCAACTACGCCCAAGCCGGCTGCACTCAGGCCTGCCATAACGATAAGATGGTTGCCCCGACCGGTACCTCTGCCGACTTATGGCAATGGACTTCGGTCCGCACCAACCCGATGGGCTGGGCCGCCGATCGAACACTGGGCGATAACATTAATGCCAGTGACTCAGGCGGGTTCGTGGACGATGCGGGTGTAGAAAAGGATCCAGGATTCACCGACAATGTGCAGACGATTGGCAAAGTGCAGGTGCCACTATATTGGAAGCCCTTCTCCGGCGCAAGTGGTATTTCGATGGGTAGCCCACTTTTCCTCCTGAAGTCAGAAATTGATGCGGGCGCTGCAAAGAAGATCGTTGCCGTGGATGCGAACGGCGTGCTAACCGACGAAGCCGGCACGAAGGTTCCGCTATGGGTTCATATCCCAGGCTGGATCGACAGCACGCCGGGCGGCCCCGCCTATGGCGATATCGCGGCCAAAGGCACCTGGGCGAATGGCGTCTGGACGGTTGAACTTTCTCGCAAGCTAGATACCGGCAACACCACCGATGTCCAATTCAAGGATCTGACCACCACCTATTACTGGGACGCATATGTCAAGACCCGCCAGACTGGCGAATCGGCACACGGCAACGTTCCGACCACACCTTTCGTATTCTCTCCAACCGCCTATACACCGTAAAGGCTTACTTCTTTTTACAAGGTGCCCGGTCTTGGACCGGGCACCTCAAAATCAAAGGAAAATCTGATGACCATTCGGAATCGAGTACGCCTTCACGGAATCATTGCACTCGCGCTTGGAATACTTGGGCTAGTGGCGTGTTTGAAAAGTGATTCAACATAGTCGTGATACCGTAACAAACATATACTTCTCATACATTATCTTATCTAGTACTGTGTCAAGCATGCTTTGATAAGTGCGATTCGGATTATCCTGTCTCCATACAAAGGAGACAGGCATGGTGAAGAAATATATGGTGGACTTGAGTGAAGAGGAACAGACATTGCTGAA